>JABVCK010000003.1 GCA_013540605.1 Bacillota bacterium | reverse complement strand
TTATCGAATGTTTTGAAACGCCCGGCCAGAAGCTGCGTGTCGGTGAACTTCTTGAGAAACAGAAGGAAATCTATAAAAAATTAGGGGTTATCCCGCCTACCTCGTTATGAGTAGGCGGGAATCCAGGATTAAAGGGGAACGCCCAGGTTGTTGGCGGTAGAGCCGGCCAATGCGCCCATAGCTCCCTGGCCGAAGCGGATTTCGACGGCATCGGACGATTTTATCGCATCATCCGAATTGCCATAGCGGGCCCTGTTGAACTGGACTATGTAGTATCTTGCATATTTGCGTTCCTCGGGAAAGAAACCGGTATCCCCCGAATTGCAGGCGGTATCGGCAAGGGCCGGGGCCTTGCCCCAGCAGATTTTGGTTTGGCGGTTGACAGAAAGGCCGAAGGCCATTGCGGACAGCATTATGGGGGTGGATATTCTTAGCTTGACATGAATTTCCATCTGGCTTAACATGGATATATGGGTTTGGTCATCGAAGGCTTTCATGGTGCCTGGGAGGGGATAAGGTTGAGCATAAAGGAATATTTCATCAAAAAATATCCTGGAGAGGAAAATAGATACTTTATAGGCAGGATGCTTGAGTGCCTGGAACGGTGTCAAAGAACTCACCAAAGAATTTTTACCGATTTCCTCGACCCCCTCAAGGTTAAAATAGCGGCGGAAATGTCAAGGCAGTACAGCGGTGTCTGTACCGTCTTCTATGGCGGCTTCGAAGAGGCCGAGAGGTGCATTGCCGCCGTATCGGCTGAATGGGACAAGATTGAGCTCAGGGAGTACCCAATAATCTTGCTGAAGATAACCGACAGGGGATGGGGTAAGGCGTTGAATCACAGGGATTACCTGGGGGCCCTTCTGGGCCTTGGAGTAAAGAGGGATAAAATCGGAGACCTGGTGGTGAGGGAAGGAGTTTGCCTCGCTGCTGTCCACTCGGATATTGCCGGGTTTATTGAGATGAACCTGGAAAGGGTGGGGAGCAGCAGGGTTGATGTGGAAAGGATGGATGCAGGGGGCCCGGATTTGGGACCGAAATTTAAAGGGATAAGGGTTACGGTTGCTTCCCCGAGACTGGACGGGGTTGTCGGGGCAGCATTCGGCCTGAGCAGGGAAAAAATCGTCAAGATATATTGACGGTGAAAAGGTAAGGGTCAATTGGGAGGTATGCACCAGGAAAGATACTGTATTGAAGGAAGGGGATATTGTCTCGGTAAGGGGAGAAGGCAAGTTCAAGGTCCGGGAGGTTGAGGGCCTTACTAAGAAGGGCAGGACAATAATGCATATAGACAGATACGTTTAAACTTTATAGAGGTCGCAGCTGGCAAATGATAATCGGGGGGATTCGTTATGTTTATTCAAGAGGTGGTCCGGCCTTACAGGGGGCTTCCGAGGAGTGTCTATTTTTTATTTGTTTCAAAGATTGTAAACAGCATAGGCAATTTTGTTATGCCGTTTCTGGCAATATTTCTGACTGACCGTCTGGGGATGAGGGAAGACCAGGCAGGTTTTTTTGTCATGCTTGCCTCCACCGCTTTTGTGCCCGGCTCCTTGATAGGGGGGAAACTGGCGGACATTTGCGGGAGGAAGAGGGTCCTGGTTCTTTTTCACGGGCTATCCGCTTTATGTTTTATTCCCTGTGCCTTCCTCGGACCCTCAATGCTTGTCACGTGGCTGCTGGTTGCATCAAGCCTATTCATAGGGGCATCAAACCCTGCCTATACCGCAATGGTGACAGACCTTACCGATATGGGAAACAGGAAGCAGGCCTTCTCTCTGATTTATCTCGGTCACAATATAGGATTTGCTTTGGGTCCTGTTATTGCGGGTTTTCTTTATAGAAGATTTATGCCCATGATTTTTATCGGAGATGCCCTGACAACCTTTGCCGCCCTGGCGTTGGTCATGCTGTACATCCGGGAAACGATGCCGGAGGATTACAAGACCGAGGCAGAGAATATGCAGCTCAACTGCAATGAAAAACCGGAAGAAGGCGGGTTAATACCTGCTCTGCTGAAGCGGCCGGTTTTATTGGCATTTTCATTCGTTGCCATGATATATTCCTTTGTATATTCCCAGTGCGGCTTTGGTCTGCCGCTGCAAATAAATGAAATCTTTGCGCTGGACGGGCCCAGGAATTATGGTGTGCTGGCCAGTGTCAATGCGGTAACCGTGGTGTTAATGACCCTTATAGTTACGCAGAGGACATCCAGACTGAGACCGGTCTTCTGCATTGCCCTGGGCGGGCTGTTTTACGCCATTGGCTTCGGCATGATTTTCTATTTGAACAGTATGTATATGTTCATTATTTCAACCATAATTTGGACAATAGGCGAAATACTTGTGGTTACGAACACGGGAGTCTTTATTGCAAACAATACTCCTATCTCTCACCGGGGAAGGTTTAATGCGGTGATACCTATTATTACGGGTACCGGATTTGCCGTGGGTCCGCTGCTTACGGGCAAGTTCCTGATATCACACAGCATCAGGGAGATATGGCCGTTGTGTTTTTATCTTGCCTTCGGAGCCACTATGCTCATGATTATGCTGAATATGGCTGAGAAATGGGCAGGTCGTAAAGAGGAGCAAACCGCGTTTATCACAGAGAGAGAGTAATATAAATTTTAAGCCCGCATTTTTCGCGGGCTGATTCACTACATATTCCAGGTAGTTCTTCCTGTGTTGGCACCTACGTTCCAGTTACCCTGGGTAACTTCGGATTTCAGCTGTTGAACCTGATGGTCACTGGCCTTTTGAGCAGGCTTGTAGTAATTCTTCTGCTCGGCAACCTTGAAGAGCTGGTAGTGAAAATGTTCACATTCGTTCCTGATCTGTTGTAGTGTCTGTCTCAGATTCTGGTCTTCGCATTCGCCTATTACTGTTCCATAGTTTGTAAGGCTGGATTTGAGAGAACCAAGGACATCATTTACCATATCTTTTTCCTGCATAACCAAACCTCCTTATCGTAAGAATGAAATTAATTTTTGGGTAGTACTGTCAGCGGAACGGGCTCCCTGCTCAAACATCTGTTTAATCTGGGGGTCGTTACACTGCTGTGCATAGGTTCTGAGTTTTGTGCTCTCTGTCTGGTGTTTTCCGATAAGCTCTCTCAAGTTTTGAAGTTCAAGCTCGTTCAAATGTGCCATAAAAACTCCCCTTTCTATTGTTTGATCTTGAGTACCTATATTATTTTTTCTCATGCGGAGGGTTATTATGCTTGTATTAGTGATTTTCAGAAAATATGCGCATGGAAATTGTTTCTAAATATTTATTCTCCTTCAACGCTCTCCACGCTTATGCCTCTGTCACTGATAAATTCCATATATGTGCTGCCGCACATGGGACACCGGTTTTTTACGTAAAGCACCTCGAAGATGTTACCGCAGTAACGACATCGGGCCAGTGTACTCCTTTTTTTAATAATCAACCTCGAATTTTTAATCAGGCTGTTGTTTCGAAATTCATCAAAGATACTGGTCAACTGGTGAGTGCTTATGCTTTCCTGTGCACCGAGCGTTATGACAATATTGGTTATCCTTTCATAGCCGTTCCTGGCCGCTTCTTCCTCGATCAAGGCAACTAATCTCATTACCGCATACCGGGCGCTCAAAATCATTTCCCCTTTCCGTTGAAGGTGTGTCCCCTTTCATTATTATGCCGGCAGTCTATTCTATATACCGGTAGGGAGGATTATGACACTAAAATGAAGTTTTGAAGCTGCCGATAGAATTCATAGGTAATGCATGTAAAGGGTGTGAGTTTTATGACCAGAAAATCGCAGTTGGACCCTCATATACAGGACAGGAAGGATATACCCCTTTTGATTCATGAAGATGTATGGCTGGATTTTTTCAACACATACTGCAATGTGTGGATTAAAGTGAAATACTCAAAACTTGTTAGGCTGGATGCGGAAGCGAAGGAAATTGAAAGGCTGCTGGAGAGTACAAAGAAGGATAAGAAGAAGAACATGAACAAAGTGATCGTGTTATCCGGGATGATCAATAACGAAGGAAATGAAGCGGCCTTATCGGAACTGGAAGAGACACAGGCGTTGATCCAGCACCTTAACAATGAGATTGAAACACTTGAATCCAGAAGGCTGAGCGTGAATGAGAGAAAGAGGAAACTGAATTTCGACATTCTAAACGACACTGTAAAAATAGCCTATAAAGAGATCAAGAAACAGGAGAGAATTCTTGAAAACATATCGGGGGAAATAGAAGGCCTAAAGGAAATGTTGAACCGTTCTATAGATAGGAAGCATGGTATTGAAGAGCAGAAAAACCAGCTGTACAGGTTGGTTCACGGGCTGATAGGGCGGGATGAGACCAATAAGATGGATGACACCTACTTGGAAACATAAAGATTTTTCTCAAAGGAATTATACAACGATTATAGAAAATAATATTTAATGAACCTGAGTGAGGTGGTAGTATGATAAAGGGTATGGGTATAGACATAATAGAGATAGATAGAATCCGAAGAGTGATGGTGAGGAGAAGGGGATTTATTAAGAGGTTTTTCAACGAAGAGGAGATTGCCTACTATGAAAGCCGCAATTTGAATGCGGCATCCATAGCAGGAGGGTTTGCCGCGAAGGAAGCAGTGGCAAAGGCCATGGGTACGGGATTTAGAGATATATGCTGGACAGATATTGTAATCCTGCATGATGAACTGGGGAAACCTTTGGTTCGTATGGAAGGAAAAGCGAAGGATGCTTGTTTTCAGCTGGGCATTAAGGAAGTCCTTATTACAATTTCCCACAGCAGGGACTATGCCGTAGCCAATGCTTTAGCTATGGGAGGTGTTTAGGGTGAAGGTGGTTACACCGAGTCAGATGAGACAAATTGACAGCGCAGCCATTGACGGGTACGGCATACCCGGTGTGGTCCTGATGGAAAACGCCGGTGCGGGTATAGCTAAAGAGATACTTAAGCTTCCGGCACATAAAAGGAATAGGGTGGCGCTCATCGCAGGAAAGGGAAACAACGGCGGGGATGTAATGGTAATTGCCCGCCATTTACATAACAACGGTGTGAATACCGTTGTATACCTGGTGGGCAAACAGCAGGAAATCAAAGGGGACTCCCGTATAAACCTCAATATTCTTAATAATATCGGAATAGGGATAAAGGAAATAAACTGTGATGATGACCTTTGCAGGTTGGAGAAAGATTTAGAATGGGCGCAGGTCGTAGTTGACGGGATTTTCGGAACAGGGCTTAAGGGAGAGATTACGGGTATAGCGAGAAAAGTAATAGATGCCATAAATAACAGCGGCAGATTTGTGGTGGCGGTTGATATTCCTTCAGGAATCAACGGAGAAACAGGTCAGATATGCGGCACGTGTGTACAAGCCCATATTACCGTTACCCTTGGCTATCTCAAGACGGGTTTGCTCCAGCACCCGGGAGCATCACGCACGGGCAAGCTCATTGTTTCGGATATTTCGATCCCCCGCAGTATAGCCTGCAGTATGGATATTAAAACCAGCGTGCTGGTACGGGACTATGTAAGGCGTATCCTCCCCTACAGGGAATCCGATGCCCATAAGGGTTCCTGCGGCAGGGCCTTGATTATCGGGGGCTCCGAGGGGATGACGGGAGCTGTGGCCCTGGCATCGTCCGGCTGCCTCAAGGCAGGGGCCGGCTTGATAAAGGCTGCCGTACCGGCAGCGCTCAATCCCATACTGGAAAACAAACTGACCGAGGTAATGACTGTTCCTATAGGGGATAGATCCAGTGTCAGGTTCGGGGAGGATGCCATGGAAGCGCTGAGCTGCTTAATGAAGAAGGCAACTGTTGCCGCAATAGGTCCCGGAATGGGAGTTGACGATGCTGTCGCCGGTGTGGTGGAGCATGTGGTCCAAAGCGCGTTAATACCCCTTGTCATTGATGCCGACGCGCTTAACTGCCTTGCGCTGAATCCGGACGTTCTCAAGAAGGCTGTAAGCCCGTTGGTGTTGACCCCGCACCCGGGAGAAATGGCAAGGCTCATGAAATGCGGCATCAGGGAAGTGCAGGAAGACCGGATAGGAGCTGCAAGGGAATTTTCATGCAAGTGGGGGGTAGTTACAGTGCTTAAAGGAGCAAACAGTGTAATAGCAGACCCGATAGGGAATATATATATTAATACAACAGGAAACAGAGGAATGGCTTCAGGCGGTATGGGGGACGTTCTGACGGGAGTGATTGCTTCGTTGATGTGCCAGGGAGTGGATCCGGTGGGGGCTTCCTGTGCAGGCGCATATGTACACGGTTTTGCCGGGGATTTGCTGGCCCGGGAAAAGGGGCACATAGGAATAACAGCGTCAGAGCTGGCCGGGTATTTGCCCATGGCTATCAAATTAACAAAGGAAGGAAGTGGAGAGCATGATGGTGAAGGATATTATGACAAAGGAAGTTATTACGGTGAGGGATACTGATACCGTTGACCATGCGGGTAAAATAATGCTGGAACGGAAAATTAGCGGGCTGCCGGTGGTAAACCACGAGGAGGAGCTTGTCGGAGTAGTTTCCGAAGCTGACCTGATATACAGGGAGGGCAATATACACCTGCCCACATTTATTCCTATAATGGATGGCGTAATATTCCTGGAGAGTATGAAAAAGGTTGAAGAACAGGTGAAAAAGATGATAGGTTACAAGGTAAAGGATGTCATGACCAGAGATGTGATAACCATTAAAGAGAATGCACCTGTGGAAGAAGCTGCGAGGATCATGATGGATAAAAAGGTTAACAGGCTTCCGGTAGTAAGAAACAAAAAAATCGTTGGAATAGTAACGCGGTCAGATATACTAAAGGCAATAACAGGATGATGATATGGAGGTATAGTATTGTCGCGTAAATATAGGCTTCTTGCCTTAGTATTGCTGATAGCCGCAGTGCTGACAGGATGCAGTGGCAGTACCGAAGAAAAAATATACAAAAGGGTTCACAGCAAGCTGGCAGGTCTGGAAAGCTATGCCTGTGAAGCGGAAATTTACATTAAAGGCAATAAAGAACCCGGGGAATTTAGAGTAAAACAGTGGTTTGCCGTTCCTGACAAGTATCGCCTGGAGGTGCTGGAACCGGCAATTATGAAAGGGAAAACCACTGTTTTTGACGGAAAACGCCTGTGGATATATTATCCGTATATAGACCAGGTGTTTTTGGCGGAAGATGTTGAAGCGGAAAGCGAGGAAAGCCTGTTTATCGGGTTCTTTTTAAGGGATATGCTGGAAACCGAAAATATACAGCATTATATGGAGGAGGTAGACGGAACGCCCGCCTTGACTCTTGAAATTCCCGTTAAAGGAGAGAACAGATATTTCTATAAACAGAAATTGTATATAAACGCTAAGGATTTGACCCCTATACGGTTAACGGTTTTGGATGTAAACAACAATATAACGGTAGGGGTTAAATTTAATAATTTTAATTATAATCCAGTCCTTGCTCCTGATCTGTTCAACAGTGAGAAGGCCTCTGTAAGCATGGTATATGAAGAGTGGGATGCCTCCGGTATGTTCCTGCAATCATTGGAAGATGCCAGAGATTATATAGGTTTTGCGCCCTTGGTGCTGGATGCCGTTCCCCAGGGGTATACGGTTGATATAATACAGGTTTTGGACGGGGCCGGCGGCAGGGCGCTGCTGTCCAGCTATAAGAGCCAGGGAGATAGCTTTACAATAATTCAAAAAATATATAACAAAGATGGAGGAGATTTCAAACCGGAAGGAGAAATATTAGACCTTGGTGGAAGGACAGCCGGTTATTCGGAGATTGAAGGCATGCGAAAGGTTACCTGGATAGAGGGGAATATTCAGATTGATATTACGGGAAACATATCCAGGGGGTTGCTTTTAACGATTGCAAAGGAAATCAGATGAAGAAGGAGGAGCTATTGTGATACAAAGGATAAGGCCTGTTTGGCTTGAGGTCAACCTGGACAATCTGGTTTACAACGTCAGAGCAATCAGGAGGAATCTCAGCAGCAATGTTGAGATGATGGGCGTGGTCAAGGCGGACGGATACGGACACGGTGCGGTGGAGATCTCACAGGTCCTGTTGGAAGAGGGGGTTAGCAGGCTGGCCGTAGCGGTTCTGGACGAAGCAGTGGAACTGAGGAAGGCGGGGATAGATGTGCCGATTCTGGTCCTTGGCTATACACCGTCTTCCCAATTCAAGGAGATGATAGAAAATTATATTACGCCTACTATATACTGTTATGATGATGCCGCAGCTTTATCCGCGCTGGCGGTGGAATCTGGACAGGATATCAAGATCCACCTTAAATTGGATACGGGAATGGGACGTATTGGCCTGCTTCCCGGGAAGGATTCCCTTGAGGTCGTGGAGAATATATATAAATTGCCCGGAATAAAAATCGAAGGGATTTTTACCCATTTTGCAGTGGCCGATGAGAAGGACAAATCCTACACACGAGGGCAGTACTCAAAATATTCGGAGTTTTGCAGGGCGTTGGCAGCCGCCGGAATCAATATCCCGGTGAAGCACGTCGGCAACAGCGCCACAGCGATAGACCTGCCCGAAATGCACGAAAGCATGGTAAGGCCGGGGATTATATTGTACGGTCTATATCCTTCGGAGGAAGTGGACAAACAGCGGGTGCCGCTAAAGCCATTGGCTTCGCTGAAAGCAAAGATTTCCCATGTTAAGACAATACAGCCCGGCGACAGTGTAGGATATGGGAGGAGGTTTATAGCGGAGAAGGAAACCGTAATCGCTACACTGCCCCTTGGATATGCGGACGGATATACGCGCATGCTGAGCAGAAAGGCAAAGGTGCTGGTAAAAGGTCAGGAAGCGCCCATAGCAGGCAATATTTGCATGGACCAGTGCATGATTGATGTTACCGGCATTCAGGGTGTAGAGGTTGGTGATGAGGTTGTCTTGATGGGTGAACAGGGAGGAAAGTCAATAACAGCGGAAGATTTAGCAGGTATACTGGGAACCATAAATTATGAAATAGTATGTATGATTAGCAAAAGGGTGCCCAGGGTTTATATAAAGGATGGTAAAATTGTGAAATATCGAATTGGTGTAGGCAGGTAAATGCATAAAAAACTAGTAATATTGACACACTTATATTGAATAGTATATAATGGTGTATATATTTTGCTCAATATTATAATTGCCCTACATACGTCCACCCGAGTTAGTTTTGCCTGCTGGACGCCGTTTATATTAGGAGGTGCCTGAGGTGGCAGAATCGAAGAGGATAATCGTTAGCCTGCCGGACAGCTTGTTGAAGGAAGTTGATGCTGTAGTAGGCCTTGAAAAGAAGAATAGAAGCGAATTCATAAGGGAGGCTATGAAGCTATATATAAGGGAAAGAAAAAAGATGGAGATAAGAGAACAGCTAAAAAAAGGATATATAGAAATGGCGAATCTCAATCTTGCTTTGGCGGAACACAGCTTAATCGAAGACACTCTTTCCTTTGGCAGCTATGAGGGCAAGCTAGCGGAGGGTGAATGATGTGCAAATAAGAAGGGGAGATATATTCTATGCTGATCTAAGCCCTGTAATAGGCTCGGAGCAGGGCGGCGTGCGCCCGGTATTAGTAATACAAAACGATGTAGGCAATAAATACAGTCCCACAACCATCGTTTCTGCTATTACTTCCCAGATTAACAAGGCAAAACTACCAACCCACATAGAAATTAATGCTGCCGAATATGGTCTTAACAAGGATTCTGTCGTTCTTCTTGAGCAGGTTAGGACTATAGACAAACGGCGTCTTCGTGAAAAGATAGGGCATTTTGACGATGATATGATGGATAAGGTTAATGAAGCGTTAAAAATCAGCTTTGGACTTATAGATTTCTAGAGATTCAGCTTCAGGTTCTGACCTGAGCTTTTATTTTTAATAGATAGAAGAAGAATAGGAGGGGAGCGGCTGCGGGAATTTCCGCCTGATTCCGGAGGCAGCCGGATAAAATGTCAAAGGATTTAGTAAAAAGTGAGGTTCTTAACAGGCTTAAGACAATAAAGGGCCATATAAGCGGTATAGAAAAAATGCTGGAAGAAGGGAAGAGCTGCGAGGAAGTATTGCTCCAGATTGCTGCAGTCCGGTCATCAATAGAAAAGACAGGGCTTATGATACTGGAAGAGCATACTGTGGATTGTCTTTTTGAGGATATGAAGGACGATAGTTCAAGGGAAAAGCTGGAAAAAATAGTCGCTACAATTATTAAATTTATGAAATAATTTGATTGGAAACAGGGTTGATTTATGTATGGCCCTGTTATATAATTAACATACAGCCCCTCCCCATAGGGGGTGGGATAATGACGGGAGGTATTAGTATGAAGGTTCTGATTGTTGGAGGTGTCGCAGGCGGCGCCAGTGCAGCAGCCAGGTTGAGAAGAATAAGTGAAGAAGCGGAAATTATAATGTTTGAAAAGGGTGAGCATATATCCTTTGCTAATTGCGGACTTCCTTACTATATTGGAGGAGCCATTGAACAAAGGGACGCTTTGCTTGTGCAGACACCGGAGAAGATGAAAGAAAGGTTTAATATAGACGTCAGGGTGAACAGCGCGGTACAGAGTATTGACAGGGAGGCAAAAAAGGTAAGGGTGAAGAATACTGTGACCGGAGCCGAGTATGATGAGACCTACGACAAGCTCATTCTCTCTCCGGGTGCAATGCCATTAAAGCCCCCTATTCCGGGAATCGAATCAAAAAGCATATATATTCTGAGAAACATTCCTGACACAGATAAGATCAAAAAGGCTGTGGATGAGGAGCAGCCAAAAACCGCTGTGGTGGTAGGAGGCGGTTTTATAGGGCTTGAGATGGCAGAGAACCTGCACGAAAGGGGTATCGGGGTTACAATTGTGGAAATGGCGGACCAGGTGATGACACCGGTAGATTATGAAATGGCCTCAATTGTACACGGCCATCTTATGGATAAGGGTATAACACTGCTCCTGAAAGACGGCGTAAAGGCTTTCGAAGAAGACGGGGAAAGGACATTTGTGGTGCTGCAGAGCGGTAGGAGAGTTCCGGCCGATATTATAGTCCTGGCGATCGGGGTGAAGCCGGACGTGAGACTTGCAAAGGAAGCCGGTCTCGATATAGGCGAAAGGGGAGGCATATTAGTAAACTCATATCTCCAGACCTCTGACCCGGACATCTATGCTGTTGGGGACGCAATAGAAGTATCCGATTTTATCAGCGGGGCCAGCACGCTTATTCCACTGGCAGGGCCTGCAAATAAACAGGGAAGGATTGCCGCCAACAATATTTGCGGAAGAACGGAGGAGTACAAAGGAACGCAGGGAACATCTATCGTAAAGGTGTTCGACCTAACCGTTGCTTCGACCGGGAGCAATGAGAAAATGCTTAAAAGAGCGGGCGTGCAATACAGGAAAACCTATACAGAATCAAACTCCCATGCAGGATACTACCCCGGAGCATTTCCGATGAACGTTAAGCTCTTGTATACTCCGGAAGGAAAGATACTCGGAGCGCAGATAGTGGGGTACGAAGGGGTCGATAAGAGGATAGACGTGATTGCAACTGCCGTGAGGTTCGGGAAATCCGTGCATGACCTGGAAGAATTGGAGCTAGCGTATGCCCCGCCCTATTCTTCTGCCAAGGACCCCGTCAACATGGCCGGATATGCCGCTGCCAATTTCCTGAAGGGTGATACGGATGTGATATTCTGGGATGAGATTGACGGCCTGGACAGGAATAATACGGTTATCCTTGATATAAGGGACAAGGAAGAAAGAGATATGGGATATATTGAGGGATCCGTTCACATCCCCTTAAGCAGGTTAAGGGAAAGGCTGCACGAGCTCCCGAAGGACAAAGGCATTGTTGTGTATTGCCAGATTGGACTTAGGGCATACATTGCATGCAGGATTTTAGTCCAGAAGGGCTTCAGGGACGTCAAAAACCTGAGCGGAGGTTTCAAACTGTACAACGCGGTTAAGCAGTCCGAAAGAAAGCTGAATGACCAGGGTTATGACGAAAAGGGTTCAGTCCGGAACGGAGCAGGGGGAAACAGCGGCATGCAAAAAGCTGATGAGGCAAGAAGGGTCAGGCTTAACGCGTGCGGGCTGTCCTGCCCCGGTCCAATAATGCAGGTGTATAAATCCATACAGGAGTTAGAGGATGGCGAGGTACTGGAGGTTCTTGCAACCGATCCGGGCTTTGTAAACGATATAAAGCAATGGTGCGACAGTACCGGCAATACGCTGCTGGAGTGCGGGAAAGATGAGAAAAGCTTTTATGCTCATATCAGGAAAGGCTGCACCGAGTCGGACAGGGTTTCCGGAGCCTGCGCGGTTCCTGAAAACGCGGATTCAAAGACTATAGTGGTCTTCAGCGGGGATCTGGATAAGGCGATCGCATCCTTTGTAATCGCAAACGGCGCCGCTTCAATGGGCAGAAAGGTGACAATGTTCTTCACATTCTGGGGCTTGAATATACTGAGAAAAGACCGGTATGTGAATGCACAAAAGGGATTTATGGATAGGATGTTCGGGATGATGATGCCAAGGGGCAGCAGAAAGCTGGGGCTGTCCAGGATGAATATGGCGGGAATAGGGCCAAAGCTGATAAGGAAGGTAATGAAGGACAAAGGCATTTCATCGCTTGAACAGCTGATTGTACAGGCGAGGCAGAGCGGGGTAAAGCTAATGGCATGCAATATGTCGATGGATGTTATGGGAATAAAGATAGAAGAATTGATTGACGGCATTGAGGTAGGAGGAGTAGCGGCCTACCTGGGCGAGGCTGAAAAATCAAACGTGAACCTGTTTATATAACGATAAAGGCCACAGAAACCCTGTGGCCTTTATCGTTATTATGTGACAATATTGCCCAGGAAATAGCTGCATTGCAAAATAATTTACATGAGACGACAGGAATTTTTGGCTAAGCATAGAATCAACTATATTGGGGACATTCCGCGGCAAGGAATACCTGCATCGCAGCGGTGTGTCCCCTGACCTTAGACGAGGAGGGATAGTATGCTGCAAAAAATCAGGCAGAGCAAGGTATACGTCTATGGATTGATCATTGTGATTTTGATTCTGGCTGCCGGGCAGTTTGTGCTTGCAGGCAGTTTCCAGCCGGGCTCCCAGGAGGATCCCCTGGTCACCCAGAGTTATGTGGAACAGAGAAATGAACAGTTAAAATACTACTTTGAACAGAAGGAACAGGAGACAAAATCCCTCATTGATCAGAATAGGGCAAGGATAGATGCTCTGGAACAGAGAATAAACACTCAGCCACAGGGTGGAGGGACTACAGGAGAACTGCGGGTCGTTAATTTAACCGCAGGGCAGATCCTGACGGGCTTTGCAGGTACAGAGATAATACTAAGGGGCGGAAAGGCAACTGCCGTGCAAAGTGAACTTGGCGGGTTGTCTGATGTTACGGGAGCCAGGGATATAAGGCAGGGAGAAGTTATTCCGGATAACCACCTGTTATTGGTGCCCAGGTCTGACGGCAGGGGATTAAAAGCGGTTAATGATTGTATACTGATGGTACGAGGACAGTACAGTATACAATAGCATACTTTTAAACCAACCCTGAGGGGTTGGTTTTTTGTTGTTCATCTAGCATGTTATATTGGAATAATAGGTACAGGTGTCATATGTTTCGCAAGCGATGTGTGCCCTATTAAAGTTTTAATGAAGCCGCGATTGTGTTATAATATATCAGAAAAAACTCAAGCATAGGAGTGTACCCATGAAACTGAATAAACCAATTTTATTCATATTAATATTGTCCCTTTCCGTATCGCTGTTCACGATCTACCAAAGAGCCGATGCCGAAAGGCCGTATAACAAAGTAGAACTGGTTGCGGACTACGGCAAGTACAAAAAACTTGGCCATGACATGGGCATGGATATGGAGAAGGTCTTGAAGAACCTTAAGGATGCCGGTGTAACAACTGTGGCTATCAAGGAAGAGAGCCTTGAAGAGATAAAAAAATCCGGCCGCATTACCATCGTGAACCTGTGGGAGCTCAGTGAAAAGAATACGATAACGGGCAGCCTTGAGCCGGTTATTAGAGAGGTCATGGATTCAAATCTGGACCCGTCCGGTACTGTGGTAGTAATACCAAATAACGCCGAGGACTATGAATGGATAAAGGAACCTTTAAAGAACAGGGCGGCCGGCTTCAAAGACTGGTCGAAGGATGGTGCATATGTTCTGACCTTTTCGGGCAGATATGAAGACCTTGAGGATTTTACCCTGGGCTTTGATTTCAGTAAATTTGAACAGGCAAAAAACCTCGGGCTTAATATCTCTGTACGCCCTTCTAATTACATGGAAATGACCCCTGACTATATACGGTCTCTCTTTGAGAAGTTTCGAGAGTATCCTGTTACTTCTGTCATTTTTAACGGAGTACAGGTGTTAGGGTATCCGTACAATTTAGAGGTTACTGCAAATATGGTCAAAGAAACAGGCATTGTCATAGGCCCCATCGAGACATGGACACAGCTTATGCACATTGAGCAAAAGGGGCTGAACTCCTTGATTGAACTCGCTGACTATAAAGCCGTCAGGGTATTCAGCCTGAACGAAGCGGAGGCGAACAAGGTATCCTTCAAGGAGGTTATGGATAGATGGTTCAGGGCTGTGGATGAAAGGAATCTCAGGCTCGTATATCTTAACCCCAAAGAGGAAAAGTTTATGAGTCCTGCAGAAAATTTTGAAACCAATCTTTTCTATATAAAGCAGTTTGTTGAGGTTATACAGAACAGGGGATTTGTTATTGGCAGAGTGGTGCCGATGAAAGATTTCAATATCGGCAGAACAAGGATGCTGGTTTTACTGGCCGGGGTGATTGCCGGAGCGCTGCTTCTCCTTGATAATATGTTCAGGATCAGGAAGTCATACTTGTACGGCCTGTTTGCTGTAGGAATGGTACTGGGACAGGCTATGCTGCATGTAATGCCTTCCCTCGCGGATAAGGCTTTTGCTCTGGGAGCCGCAATCGTGTTCCCGTCCCTGGCCATGATTTATATATTGCAGCTCTGCAGGCGTATAATAGAAGAGCAGACCGGGGAAGCGGGGTTGGCAAGGATTGTTAAGGCAAGCGTAGCGGAACTCCTTAAAGCCTCCGGCATTTCGCTTATTGGAGCGGCCTTCGTTGCGTCAATGCTGAGTTCAACCGCATATCTCCTGGAGCTGGATGTTTTTAGGGGGGTTAAGATCGCCCATATTATTCCCCTTGCGGTATTCGTGATAGCGTATTTTATAATTATAGGCTACCGCAGGGATGAGTTCGGAAGCATATGGAAAGAAATAAAGGCGCTGCTGGATGTGCCGATTACCGTTAAGTATGTTTTACTGATTGGCATAATAGCGGTGGGTGGGTATTTGTATCTTGGCAGGACAGGCCATACTGCCGGAGCGCCAATTTTTGGGCTTGAGGTCAAGATAAGAACACTTTTGGAGCAGGCTCTGGTCGCGCGCCCGAGGACCAAGGAATTTCTTGTTGCGCACCCGGCAATGATCTTGATGATTGCAGGGGTATTGAAAAAATACAAGTCTATAATTCTTCCCCTGGGTCTTGCCGGCGCAATAGGACAGATATCCATGGTCAACAGCTTCAGCCATCTCAGAACACCGCTGTACATGTCAGCATATAGGACCGCCTACGGACTGGCTATCGGAATTGTTTTGGGAATTATCGGAATAATATTCTTGTGGATGGTTGTCCATATATATAATGCCCGTAGGAGGACAAAGGATGTATAGGATATTGATATCCGGGTACTACGGTTTTGGGAATGTCGGGGATGAGTCTATCCTGACGTCGATCGTCGATAGTTTAAACTCTGTCAGCAAAGGTGTGGATATTACTGTCCTGTCGGCCAACCCTCCGTTTACGGAGGCGAGGCATGGCATAAATGCGGTGGACAGGAAGAATTTTTTTGAAATATATATGGCAATAAAGAATTGTGACCTGTTTATTAGCGGAGGCGGGGGCCTCCTCCAGGATATCACCAGCGAAAAGAGCATAAGGTATTATCTGGGGTTGATATACATAGCAAAGCGGCTGAGGAAAAAGGTCATGGTCTATGGGCAGGGCATAGGGCCCATTACCAAAAAAAGCAACAGGAGGCTTACCCGGAACATATTGAATACCGTTGACGCAATAACAGTGAGAGATGAGCAGTCGCTGAAGGATTTAAAGAATATGGGTGTGGAGATACCTCCAATACACCTGACGGCCGACCCGGTTGTAGCCTTGAGGCCAACCGGTACCGGCACGGGGTCGGAAGTTTTGAAAGCTATCGGCATAGATACTGATAAGCCGGTTGTGGGGTTCTCGGTCAGGGAATGGAAGGATTCAGAGAAGTTCAACCATATAATAGCGAAAACCGCCGATAATCTTATAGAAGAGTTGGGGTTCCAGGTTGTGTTTATACCTTTCCACTATGGGGAGGATAACGACTGTATTGAGAGGATAAAGTCAATCATGAAGAACGGCGCATACTCGGTTGACCAGAGGTTTAAAGTAAAGGAACTTCTGGACCTTGTTGGTGAATTGGATCTTATGATAGGCGTAAGGCTGCATTCATTGATATTTTCCGCCATACAGGGCGTGCCCCTTATAGGCGTGTCGTATGACCCGAAAATCGATGGGTTTCTGGCTCAAATAGGGATGAAACCTGTAGGGAAAATCGATGATGTTGAGCTCAGCGATATGCTGATAGAAGTACAAAGGGTTTGGAACAACAGGGAGACTATCCGCATGTGTCTGGACGAAAGAATAGGAAAACTGCGGGAGCAGGCAGAGATTAACAATACGCTTGTCTTTCAACTCCTGGAGTAATAAAGGGCTGGTGGCTTGTGTATGGGCAACTCGGGTAGAGTAAGAATACTGGGAATTGAAGTGGATAAAGTGGATATGGCAGAGGCCTTGGAACGGTTAACAGGGTTCCTTGGGGGAGAAGTGCTGAGGATGGTCTTTACGCCCAATTCGGAGATGATTGCCGCAGCACTGAACGACATGGAGTTGAAGCACGCGCTGGATAATGGTGACCTTGTGGTACCCGATGGAATAGGAGTGGTATATGCTTCCCGGATTTACGGTGAACCCCTTCCGGAAAGAGTGGCCGGATACGATCTGATGATGGAATTTTTGGGTGTTATTGAAAGGGAGAAGAAGGGTATATTTTTACTGGGGGGCAATCCAGGGATAGCCCAAAGGGCGGGGGGAAAAATACTTCAAAGGTTTCCGGGAATCATGGTGAAAGGGTGCCAGCACGGATACTTCGGGGACGAAGATGTGCCCGACATACTGAAAAAAATCAACGAGTCCGGAGCGGATGTCCTTTTTGTCGCCCTTGGAAGCCCAAAGCAGGAAAAATGGATTTATAGCAACAGGGATAAGCTGTCGGTAAAGATAGCCATGGGAGTAGGTGGAAGCTTTGACGTGATAGCAGGGGAAGTAAAAAGAGCGCCGGCTGTTTTTAGGAAAGCGGGACTGGAATGGTTTTACAGGTTGATTACTCAGCCGTGGAGGGCTAAAAGGATGGCAGCGCTCCCGAAGTTTGCATTAAAGGTAATAATGGATAGGAAAGGAGGCAGGAGGGCTTGAACCTTTCCGTTTTTTTGTGTAAAGCGCTTAACAGGTTTTTCCCCCTTCCCCAGCATCCGTTTAATCTGCAGAACGAGGGTAAGCTGTCCTATGCAGAATGGCAGTTTGACATGGGAAGGCGGACCATAGAATTTTACCTGGATGTAACCGATGAAAACGAGATGTTCAAGGGTAAGAAGGTTCTCGATATCGGCTGCGGCGCAGGAGGGAAGACCCTTTATTATGCATCCCGCGGAGCGGATGCGGTATATGGAATCGATACCGTTGAGTATTATGAAGAAGAGGCATTGAAATTGGCAAGGGAAAAGGGACTTGAGCACAAGTTCAGGTTTATCGTTGGCGATGCGGGGCAGATGCCCTTCGAGGAAGACAGTTTTGATACGATAATAATGAATGATGCTATGGAGCATGTGGACCACCCCTATGAAGTACTCCTCGAATGCAGGAGGGTGCTGAAGCCCGGTGGGAGGCTGTATATCAACTTTCCTCCCTACTATCACCCTTATGGAGCACACCTGTCGGACGCCATTGCAATTCCCTGGGTTCATAGGTTTTTTAGCCAGAAAACCTTAATTCAAGCCTATAAGGACCTGGTAAAGGGGCTGCCGGACGGGGAAAAAAGGATTGATTTCCGCATCAGCAGGGACGATAGGGGAAACGAGTATTTTTCATATATCAACGGTATGACGGTCAAACGATTCGAAGAATTGATATCAAGGGTACCTCTGGCTATTGAGTATTATAAACTGGTCCCACTGAGAGGAGTCTTTAAAGGTTTTGAGAAGAATCCGCTGCTCCGGGAGTATCTGGTAAAAATGGTTGTCTGCATATTGGCGAAGGGAGATGAAAGCATTGGAGGACAGGTTTAGGGAACTGGAGAAAATTTCGCAGAAATCCAGGAGGCTGATAGTTGAGATGACATGCGCCGCCAAGTCGGGACATCCGGGTGGTTCATTGTCGGCGGTTGAGATACTTGCCTCTCTGTATTTCAGGATAATGAGAGTGGACCCGGAAAATCCGGGATGGCCGGATAGGGACAGATTCGTTCTGTCCAAGGGACATGCTTCACCGGTGTTGTATTCCGTCCTTGCGCTTCGGGGTTATTTTCCTGAGGAAGAGCTGATGGGTTTCAGGAAGATTGACAGCATGCTGCAGGGACACCCTGATATGAAGGGTACGCCCGGCGTGGATATGTCAACGGGATCTTTGGGACAGGGCCTTGCGGTGGCAAATGGTATGGCCATGGCCGGCAAGCTGGATGGTAAAGATTACAGGGTTTATGTTTTGCTGGGAGACGGCGAAGTACAGGAAGGTATGGTGTGGGAAGCCGCAATGGCTGCTGCCCATTATAAGCTCGACAACCTGACTGCTTTTCTGGACCATAACGGGCTGCAGATAGACGGCGCCAACAGCCAGGTAATGGGAGTCGAACCCCTGAGGGATAAATGGACGGCCTTTGGGTGGAATGTGATAGAAATTGACGGGCACAGCTATGGTGAAATCATCGATGCGGCCGATGAAGCCCGGAGGGTTAAGGGCAAGCCGACCATTGTCATTGCAAAAACCATAAAGGGAAAGGGTATATCGTATATGGAGAACGCAGTGGATTGGCACGGCAAGGCCCCGAGCAGGGAACAAGCTGACGCCGCCATCAAGGAACTGGAGGTGGTCTGCGGTGAGTGACGGTATAGCAACCAGAGATGCTTACGGGAAGACTTTGGTTTCCCTTGGCGGGGAGAATGACAAGATAGTGGTTCTTGACGCGGATTTGTCCAAGTCAACGAAAACCGTCCTGTTTGCAGAAGCGTTCCCGGAGAGGTTTTTCAACATGGGCATTGCCGAACAAAATCTTATAGGTATGGCTGCCGGACTTGCAGCCAGCGGCAAAATACCCTTTGCCAGCACCTTTGCGATGTTTGCTTCAGGAAGGGCCTTTGAACCCATACGTAACTCGGTAGCCTATCCCCGGCTGAACGTAAAAATTGCCGCTACGCATGCCGGGCTCACGGTTGGTGAAGACGGGGCTTCACACCAGTGTATTGAAGATATTGCATTGATGAGGGCCGTACCTAACATGACTGTCATTTGTCCTGCGGACGGTGTGGAGACCGAAGCGGCAGTAAGGGCTGCAGCCGAGTACAAGGGACCGGTGTACATAAGGCTTGGGAGGAGCAAGGTTCCTGCGGTATTCGATAAAGAGAGCTACGCCTTTGAGTGGGGTAAGGGTATAACTGTGAGAGAGGGAAAGGATGCAGCAATTATAGCCACCGGAATCATGGTGCCTGTGGCGGTGGATGCGGCGGCAGAATTGGCGGAGTGTGGGATTAACGTAAGGGTTATTGATATTCATACGATAAAACCCATAGACAGGGAGTTGATAATAAGGGCGGCCCGTGAAACCGGTGCCATAGTAACGGCGGAGGAGCACAGCATAATTGGCGGTCTGGGGAGTGCGGTAGCCGAGGTGCTGTGCGAAAGCATCCCTGTTCCGATGAAACGCATAGGCGTCAGGGATACCTTCGGAGAGTCCGGGACAGCGGAAGACCTTCTTGAGAAATACGGGCTGACAGCAAAGAATATCGTAGAGGAAGTGAAGCGATTATTTGGAAATAAAACCGGTAAAAAGTAATATACCCGATAAGCAGCTAATAATTTATAACAGGAGGTGTAATAGTGTGGGGAAAAAGGGGTTATGCATCCTTCTGTTAGTACTGCTGCTCATTCTGAATGGATGTTGCAAAATGCCGGAGGTGGTTGATGTGGCATATAAAAAAGTCACAGTTTTCGAAGCTCCCCCTCAGATTAAGGAGATGGTTGAAAACTTTAAGGATGAAGAAAAAGCTGCGGTTTACGTGGTTGACAATATAGTGTATATTGTAGTTACGAGAGGGGAAAAACCGACAGGGGGCTATGGGGTTAAGGTTGTCGATATAGATAAACACATGCTGGGGGAAGACAGGTTTGGGGTGGTTGTCAAGGTTGAGTATATTGAGCCTAAGCCCGGCCAGCCAGTGACCCAGGCTATTACATATCCTTTCACCATTGTCCAGACAGAACTGGTTGACATACCGATGGATACCCAGTTTAGATTCATGATCAATGGTTTGGAAATAGCTGAATACCCCATAAAACTCTAGGCTTTATGTATCAGGACAGGCGATTTGACCTGTTCTTTTTTTAAAAGACCGGATTTGAACGACTAATGGTGTTAACTTTCCGTTATCGGGGGTATTATATATTTCATAGGGCTGCCGCTGGGTATGCCGTTTGTATCGATAGCGCTATAAATAAAATGAGGGGTGATTAGAATGGCAGAGATCAGAGAACTAAAGGTAGAGCAGTTGAAAAGTACATGCGATTACAATGACTTCGAGTTCGAGACTACGGAAGATATTGCTCCCCTTGAGGGCATTATTGGGCAGGAAAGGGCGACCAGGGCTATGGAATTTGGCCTAAAGGTGGAGAAGCAGGGTTATAATATATACGTTGCCGGGCTGAACGGAACAGGAAGAAACAGCTATGCCAGGTCCATAGTGGGGCGGCTGGCAAAGGATAAACCGGTTCCGCAGGATTGGTGCTATATCTATAACTTTGATGACCCTGACCAGCCTCTGGCCATATCGATGCCCTCCGGGACCGGAACCATGATAAAGGATGATATGGAGGAACTGATAAACCAGCTCAAAAAAGCAATCCCCAAAGCATTTTCCGGTGAGGATTATAACAAAAAGAGAACCAGAATCCTCCAGGAGTTTCAGGAGAAGATTACAGGCCTGATGGAGGAGCTTAATAAGACGGCCAAGGAGTACGGCTTCGAGTTTAAAAGAAATGTTAATGGCTTTGTCAGCATACCGCTGGTGGAAGGAAAGCCTATAAGCGAAGAGGACTACAGGAATCTTGACGAAGAGACTCTTAAGGAGATAGAGGAAAGGAACGACCAGCTTCAAATGAGGGCCGTGGAGATATTCAACAGGATCAAGGAGATGGAGCAGAAGGCTCAGGTTACAATTAAAGAGCTGGACGGTGAAATTGCTTTGAATGCGGTTGGTTACCTCATAGACCAGATGAAAAAGAAATATGAAGGGTGCGGCTGCAAAGAAATACTTGAATATCTGGACCGGGTTCAGAGCGATATAGTGGAGAATGTCGATGACTTCAAGGAAAAGGAAGAGGATTCACCGCTGAACATTCCGTGGCTGTCCAAGACGCGGAAAGCCGACAACACATTCAAATATAAAATAAACCTTTTGGTGGACAGCACTAAACTGGACCACGCGCCGGTGGTGATCGAGAGCAATCCTACATATTACAACCTTATCGGTAAGGTGGAATACGAAAACCAGTTGGGGGTATTGACGACCAATTTCACCAAAATCAAGCCCGGGGCGCTGCACAAAGCCAACGGCGGCTATCTTATCATCCAGGCCAGCGATATACTGACCAGTCCGTATGCCTGGGAGGCTCTGAAGAGGGCGCTGAAAACCGGCGAGGTTTCCATTGAAAGCATTGCCGAGCAGGTAGGAGCTGTTGCCACCTCATCCTTAAGGCCGAAAGCTATCCCGCTGAACCTTAAGATAATTATCATAGGCAGTTACGACATATACCAGCTTTTATACAACCTGGACGATGACTTCAAGAAACTGTTTAAAATAAAAGCTGATTTTGATGTGGAAATGGATAAGGATAGGGAGCACCTGCAGAAAATCGCCAGTTTTGTATCCAAGCACTGTAAAGAACAGAACCTGAGACATTTTCACAGGTCTGCCCTTGCAAAGATAGTCGAATACAGTTCCCGTCTGGCAGAGAGCCAGGAAAAGCTCAGCACCAGGTTCAACGAGATGGTTGAGATTATTTATGAAGCCGATGCGTGGGCCAGCATGGAGAAAGCCGAATACGTCACCGACGTTCACGTAACCAGGGCCATCAGCGAAAAAGTATACCGCTCCAACAAGTACGAGAAAAAGATCCAGGAATACATTAAGGACGGCACCATCCTGATAGATACGGAGGGAGCGGTCGTTGGCCAGGTGAACGGCCTGTCTGTGCTTGACATGGGCGAATACTCCTTTGGCCGCCCATCGAGGATAACCGCCGTCACCTATGCCGGGCGGAAGGGTATAATCAATATCGAGCGGGAAGTCAAAATGAGCGGCAGCATACATGATAAGGGCGTGCTCATTCTCAGCGGCTACCTGGGGAAAAGGTTCGCCCAGGATTCACCCCTATCCCTAACGGCGAGCATCGCCTTTGAACAGTCCTACGGCGGGATTGACGGGGACAGCGCTTCCAGCACCGAGCTATACGCTATCCTCTCAAGCCTCGCGGAGGTGCCTATAAAACAAAACTATGCGGTTACCGGTTCGGTAAACCAGAGGGGGGAAATACAGCCCATCGGAGGAGTTAACCAGAAGATTGAAGGCTTTTATCGGGTATGCAAGGAAAAGGGAATCACCGGGGACCAGGGTGTCCTTATACCGCATCAGAACGTCAAAAATCTTATGCTGGATGATGAAGTGATAGAAGCCGTTAAATCAGGAAAATTTCACATATATCCGGTTAAAACCATAGAAGAAGGAATAGAGATTCTGACGGGAATGCCGGCCGGTGAAGCCGCCTCGGACGGCAGTTACCCTGAGGGGACCATATACAATAAGGTGCAGCAAAAACTCGACTATTTCAGGAAAACGGTTGAAAAGGCGGAAGACAGCGAAAAGTAAGGGAAGATTAGAAGAGCAGAACCTGCTGCCCTGCTGCCATATGGCAGCAGGTTTTGCTAACAGACATAGCGACGGTTCTTTTATCCATTTGTCTTACCAAAATACTCTTCGATATACTCTTTAGCTTCACCATATGTCCTCGCGCTAAACTTCGCATATGAAACATGAACCTTTAATATTTCCGCCTTGCGATAAACCCGGGTAGCCCACCAAAGTGCGATTACTGTCAACGGGAGCATTACAATAAAGGCCTCAGAAATTTTGCTGTCGGCAATTATGCCACCTGACAGCATTGCTCATATTTTCACCTCCAGTATCTGGTTATTGCCTTTTGGTCAGCACAACAATTCCGTGACTTAGAAGTCCCAAACTTATGCCGGCACCACAGCCTACAGCAAGCCCGATGCATGTACTTACAAGACTATGACCGCTAATATAGCCGAAAAACGCGCCAAGCGTATGCTCCAGGACAAGAAAGGCCGCATAGAAAAGGCCGATGGCCTCGCCGTTTTCCATATACCACTTTTCCATCCATGCGTATTCCTCCATGCCAAAACCGTCAAATTTCCGCATAAACTCTTCAAAACTACTGTTTAGCTCTGTCTCGTCAAATTTATCCATTGTAATTTTGAGCGCTTCCTCTTCCGGATAGCCTTCTTTCATCAGATCTACCAGCCCGTCACGCAGAAAGGTATAAACGATACGAATTTTAATTTCCGTCTTTAAGTGGATATCTCTTATTTGCAGCTCTTAGATAACGAAACAAACGCAGAACAAAATAACCGATAATTATATACAAAAAAATAAAAAAGATTGAACATTAAAATTAAAAATGTCGTACATAATATTGTATCAAATCGTCCGCAGTGGTATGATATTACCGGAGGTGATTATATGAAATCGATTAATTATAGGGAAGGCATTGTGATAACCGCAACCGAACTTAAACAAAATTTAGGAAAATATATGGATTACGTTGAACAGCAAAACGATGTGGTAATAACAAAGAATGGCAATAAAATAGCCAGGTTAACTCCATATGTAACAGATATCGAGCAGTATTTTACAGTGAGAGAAAAGGCATTGGACTACCAATATGGCGGGAAAAAGGTTTCCTATGAAGAGTTTATGGAGATTTATGAAAAAAGTACTCTGAGGATGGAACTGATTAATGGCGAAATATATTTATTATCTTCTCCAAGCATTGGGCATCAGGAGATACTTGGAAGATTGTACCTGATATTTAACGAATATTTCAAAGGTAAAAAATGCAGAGTGTTTTTAGCTCCTTTTGATGTGCATTTTAAAAAGAAGGAGATAAAGGAACCGGATGTCATGCAGCCGGATGTATTGGTAGCATGTGATTTGGAGAATAATGTTACGGAAAAAGGAAAATACATGGGCACTCCGACCTTGGTTGTTGAAATTCTGTCGGACAGCACGCGAAGCAAGGATATGATTGACAAATTAAATACCTACAGGTTGTCAGGGGTGAAGGAATACTGGATCATTGATCAAAAACAAGAAAATATTATTGTGTATGGTTTTGATAATTATGAAATTGATAAGTATAAAATTTTTGAAAAAGGAGATGTTGCCAGATCACTTGTATTCAACGGCTTATCAACAGATATTGAAAGTTTGTTTAATGAATTGATATAAACGGGGACGAGGGGACAGGTCTCCCACATCACCGCCTATCCCCTCTTTACATCTTTGGCTATATTGACGTGCTTGTCTGCTCATGTTTTAATCACCCAGCCCGATTGTATCATGTCTTTTTTAAAGCATCAATGAGTTTGTTGACAATCCGGGTACGTCTCTATTCGTCACCTGTTCGTCCACCTGTCTATATGGCATGAGAAAAACGGCACAAATAGATGCTACATGGTGGCGGCTCAAAAAAAGAAAATATTGACAGGTAGAAAGATATTGCTTATATTATAATTAGAATTCTAATCATATAGGCGGAGATGAATTATGAGCAAATTGAGTCTGATGTCTAAGCTGGGTATTGCATATCTTACATGGACGCGAATGCTGCAGAAGGATCTGGTCCCTTATAAAATCACTTTGAAGCAGCAATATGTCTTGAGACAGCTTTCTAGAAAAGATTTTCTTTATCCTTCCCAGATTGCCGATATGCTGTTTTGTGACCGACCTACTGTAACAGTCATCATTAAAAACATGGAACGGGAAAAATGGGTAAAGAAGGAAAGGGACATAGAAAATGCCAAGCAGGTACGTATATCCATCACTGAAGAAGGAAGGCAGAAGCTAGCCTCACTGAAAGGCACATCCGGTCCGGAGGACATGGCGCGTTATGACCCGCTTCAGTGCCTTACCGAAGAGGAGAGGAAGCAGCTGGATGTTCTGATGACAAAGGTACTGTCTCATATAAATGCAAATAAGGGCAATCTTAAATAATTTTTTTGCTGTCATGATTAGAATTCAAATTATAATCAAAAGGAGATAAAGCAATGGAATGTAAATTAAACAAACTCTCAATCCATTATGAGGTAATCGGTCAGGGAAAGCCTATCGTGATGATACACGGCTATACCCCCGACCACAGGTTGATGTCCGGCTGTATGGAGCCAGTTTTCAAGGAAAAAACGGCCTACAAAAGAATCTATTTTGATCTGCCCGGTATGGGAAAAACAAGAGCTGCGGATTGGATAGCCAATTCGGATGTAATGCTGGATATTGTTCTGGAATTCATCGACCATATCATACCAGGCGAAAATTTTTTGCTTGCGGGTGAATCCTATGGAGGTTACCTGTCGAGGGGCATCCTTAAAAAAATCCCTAACTAGGTTGACGGTCTCCTGATGATATGTCCTTGCATCGTCCCGGATTCAAGCAAACGAAAGCTTCCGCAAAAAAAGTCATTCAGAAAAACAGTAAGCTGCTGTCACAACTGGACCTCTATGAAATGGAACAATATGCATCGATTGCAGTTGTACAGAGCGATGAAACCTGGCGGCGGTTCAGGGAAGAGGTCTTACCGGGGCTTAAGCTGGCTGACGAAGCCTTTCTGACAAATTTCAAAGAAACCGGCTATGCCTTTTCGTTTGATGTCGATGAAGCCGGCAGCAGCTTCGATAAGCCAACACTCATACTGATGGGCCGCCAGGACACAAGCGTCGGCTACAGAGACGCGTGGGACCTGTTAGACCACTATCCCCGGGCAGCCTTTGCCGTTCTAGACCGCGCTGGACACAATCTTCAAATTGAGCAGCCAAACGTATTCACTTGCCTGGTAAGCGAATGGTTGGACAGGGTTGCAGAATACTTGGAGGAGGAGCTTGTATGAACGACACTTTTAAAACCATACATAACCTGCATTCTACCCATGGCAATTTTTCTTCACGGGAGATAACCGGTGAGGACCTAGATGCAATAATTAAAGCCAGCGTAAGAGCTGCCAATGCTTCAGCACGGCAAAGCTATTCCATTATCGTCGTCAACGATAAGGCAGTAATGAAGGAGTACCTTGAATATGTTGGCAGCAAGGCCTTGATTTTCTGCCTGGATTTCACCCGTTTGAAGGATACTGCCGAATACCTGGGTCATCCCTTTCCCGCAAAAATACTGTTTCCCTGTAATCGCGCTTATCCTCGGATATTCGGATAAGGACCATGCCATTGCAAGAGGCCGGTTGGATGGTCCGGGGATTGTGCATTATAACGAGTACCGTCGGCTAGAAGCTGTTGAACTTGAGACGGTGGTAAATGAATACGATAAAGCAGACAAGAATATGGGGGTTACTTTCTATAAACGTGATACTGCGCAGACTTACAGCCGGTATTTGGACTGGTTTTACCGTGTCTGGTGCAAACCTAATTCAGAGTTTAGAACTATTCCAATATATAAATTTTATCCAGTTTTCCTATTGTTACACCCTTGCCAAGAGGAACATACGCTAAATACCAGGCTTTTATGCATAATTGATTTCCAGCTTGATAATGTCCTTGTTACCACCGGTATTTATGTACTCATATACCCATGAATTAAGGCTGTGATGCGTCTTAGTTTTTGGGCTCTGTGTATAGCCCTGTGAAAGCATATATCTTGTGACAGTAGAATTGATAATCTCTCTGTTTTTTAACATCTCTTCCTTACTGTCTGCCTTTAAGTAATCCGGGTCAATATCAACGGACAATCTGGGCAGATTAAAAATAGTCAGATTGATTGCAGTACCACCCTTTAATGCGAGGCTTTCCTTGAGTAAAGGATTTGTATTCAAATACTCCAGAATATCTGCCAAGCGGTACACCTTTTCCAGCGTATCACGAACAAAGCCTAATTTCTCTGCTCTTTTGCCAATGTATATTTTGTCATAATTAGACAAGCTCGCCACCGCCCTGCTCTGTTATATCGAAAAGACCTTTCGGCACAATTAATCTCCATTCCCTATTATAGGTACCAGTATATCTTAACTCCTTCAGCAAATAACGAGTACTTTTGCCTATTTTGCTTTTGCAGTAATCGATAAAGTCCTCCGGCAATTGCATCTCATTCATATAATGCTCTAAAATAAAACCTGTTTTTTGATAAAGTGCCTGTGTATTGTAGCCATCTAAATACCTGATTAGTTTTTCTGCATCCAGATAATGTATTAATGAAAGGCAATTTAACAATTCTTCAAGTCCGCCTATTTTCTCAAAATCCTTTATACTGTCAACAACGGTACGCTCCATGTCTGTTATTTTTATGCCTTCGGTATTTTTGGGCTGTATTATACCATCACTCAGTTTTGGAGCTATATATTTATAGTTAAATCCCTCGAATTCAAAATCTCTAAACCTTGTGTCCGAGGACACATATACTTCATAATATACTTGATTTGCCACGCCATAATATTCAAAGGCTGTGTGATGTGATAAATAGGCGGTGCTATTACATGCACAGGCTATTTGGTACTTGGAGGCTATTACTTCTCCCGTTGCAATATTCACACATGTATATAAGTTACTCCTGACCTTCTTTACAAATCCCTTATTCAATAAAAATACAAGTGAAGCTGCAAAATATACTGCAGCTCGACTTGTACTCTTCATATTCAGCATGGACAGACACGGGCAGGTTCTTTTGTCTAATTCATGAGGAGGTTCTGGCTAACCCTTTATATATCATGGAACGGTGTTTGCCGTAAACAATCATTATTAACAGTAAAGGTTAGCCAATCTGAAACAATATTGGGTTTCCAACTTTTTTGCAGATTTCAACGCGTATTTATCATGAGTTTTCTATTGGAAAGATGGAAAATTCAGCAGACCAAATCGCATTTCTTCAGCAAATTCCAGATGTTCAACCATTTCAAGCGTGATATCAATCTGATTACATAGGTCGAGGAACAGATAGTAGGTTTCCTCTCTTGCAACGAAAAGTTTTGAGGGCTTTTTACCGGTATGCTCAATAAAGTCTGCAAGCAATTCAATACACTTATGACCTTCCGTACTTAAATTGGAAAGCATGTCAAAAGACAGTACCATGCCGGAATGATGGTCTAGCAGGGCACAGACTTTTGGATAATAGGGTCGTCCTTTCTCCTTCACTGGGTTGGGAATATAGAAAGTATCTGCTTCAAGTGCCAGCCGTTTGTCAGGTTGTATTGATGCAAGTTTGCGAACACGTATTTCATCGGTAATATGAAACGATACAAATGCAGGGTGGAAAGGTTCGATTTCAATATATTTATCTTCCCAGACAATATCGCCGTTTGATGTTTTTTTACTTGTCCTTACAAAATAAGTTTGAATGGTCTTGTGTTCGAGGATATCCTTGCTTTCACGGCAGCGGAGCGATACTTCCAATGCTTGGTTAAGGATATGCGTTAAAAAACGGCATTGCTGCCCGGTTATGAACCACGGGAAAAGGCCAGGCGCATAATGTCTGAATACTGGCCATGCATTCTTGCCTCTGAATTTAAGCCCCAATTTCTTAATTACTCTTAAATCCTCTGGTGCAAGCAATGTTCTATCTTCAAAGGAACACATCAGGCACTTCTGAACAAACATATTATCAGGGTCATCAGGTTCAAGTTCACCTGAGAGCATTTTTAGTATCCCATCAAGACCTTCATTGCCAAGATACCCGGCAACTGCAAAATGTTCTCCTGCATTGCCCATTATACAGCAGAACGAGATCTCGCCGGTTTCTGGATCCTGGATTCCAAATATATCATCGTCATACATCCACTCCCAGCAAGCGGATTTCTTGAATGTAACAGATGCTTCATATAGTGCAAGCCACTCTTTTGTTGTAGGTTTTGTTGATTTTGACATATGTATTTCGCTCCTTAATTCAAATATCTTTAAGTATTATTGTGATATTATTCTATACAGTGGATAAGTGGTTGTCAATTGGAGAAATAAGCAAGATACTTAGTGTCCCTGAAAAATGATTTTTTGATAAAACCCTCAGGGGTTGAATATAAATTTTGGTTCCTTGACAATTTCATACCGGTTATTCGTGGCCACTATCCCTGATATTACGCATATTTTACTGCATTTAACAGGTTATGGGTCAAAATACCCCAACCTACCCATGTGCTTGTATCCAAAAGGTATAAAGTGCAGGTGCTGGTTTGACTATTATGGAATTGAAAAACCTTATTATTCCACTACTTGTGGAAATGTCCGGGCAAGCTGCTTAATAGCCTGCTTTACAAAACCTTTTGAAAAATTTTAAAAGCCTTATTACATAGGCTTAGCTTTCTTATGCCCTTTTTTTCTCCACATACGCAGCATATTTTGTTTTCAAAGTCCAACGTATAACTATTATTGGTCATCAACCTTTTTATTGTTAATTTCCAACATCATACACAATTTCCATGTTAGTTTTCGAATTCATTCTTATAGTGTACGTTGGAAGGGGCAAGGAACGGCTTGATATTGTACTTCGTAAGCTCCATACAATATCATCTCCGACCTACACGGCAGCACCTGCTTTACACAGGATGAGCAGAAAATATGCAGGTGTTGTCATGCCGAATTTTTGTATTCATTCTCATGTTCGTCCTCAATTTTCCTTATTCGCCCGATGCCCATAGTCCGTATAGTGATTACTTCCTGATACCCTTTTCTGCTGAGAAGATTAATAGGGCAGTTATCATAGAATCCGCCGTCAATATAGAATTTCCCTTCTATGGGTTCAATTCTGAAAGCTGGGAAATTCGCGCTTGCCATCAGGTAATCTATCATTTTCCCGTAAGGGATATCTTCCTTGTAAAGCTCCAGAGGCTTTAAATCCGACATGGAAACCGTAACAATCCCAAAATCGGTATGGGATTGCCGAAGTTTTTCTTCATCGATAATAAGTTTCAGGGTTTCACGGATCTTTTTTGTATCCAAACCTCTGTTTTCAACGATATTCTTTACTTTTGAAGATAGATAAAAGAGAACCTCTTTATCTATCTTTTTATTCATGAAGTTTTGTATATGTGTCTGATCAATATCAAACAGCAAAGAGGTGTCCATTTTTCCCCACCATTGATAACCCAGGTCAAAATCCCCCTGCGCAATAATAGCTCCATTAAGAGCGCCGATGGATGTACCCGCGACTCCATCAAATACATACCCTTCGTCAAGAAAAGCCTTTACTGCTCCCATATGGAAAGCACCCTTTGCACCGCCTCCTTCTAAAGCCAATCCAAGCATAAATGCATTCTCCTTCCTGTTAAATTACATTTTTTTAAATGAAAGATGATGGACACATATCCCGACTTACCCCCAAAACCGAAATCCGTAGGTCTGTGAAATAGGAAAGCCAATGCGCTCTGACTTTCTTTGATTTACAGAGCGAAAAATTCGGCGCTGCAATACTTACCTTCAAGGTATACTAATTCTTGTTGTTACTAAGCAAAATGCTTTTCAGCGTTTGCCATGCATCGTTATATTTTATAAACCTTAATTTTGGAAAGGCACGGGCAAGCCTTATGCTCTGAAACCGGTTCAGCCTAAACAGCCTTTTGATGCGTTCGCTGTAATACTCGTTTTCTTCAAATTTATCAAACAAGGTGTCCTTCAGTTCTCCGGCACGTTTTGCATACTGTTCCAGGAAACCATTTAATGCCGCCTGAATTTCCTTTAACCTGCCATTGAGAAGCAGAAGATGGTGTACGGTTACATATAAATCAAGCATGATAATGATAAAAATGAAAACAGAGGAGGTGACCAGTGCCCAGTCGGGCAATTGGTCGATCAGTCCGCTGACAAACGGATGGATATACTTGATAAGCAGCACCGTCAGAATACCAAAAACCACGGCTCCCAAAAGGCAGACCCGGCCCTGAATGTTGAAACGGTGATGCGAATAGTCCCACCATTTTGCATCAAACAGCTTTTCAAGCAGAAGCGCAGTGATGTATTCCACCGTACAGGTTAAAAGCATTCCGGCAAAGAACAATATAAACACATTGTCTGTTCTTTGATCCAGAAAAAGTATGCAAGCTAACGCTCCAAACCCATACACCGGACACACAGGCCCATTTAAAAACCCGCGGTTCACCAGCTTTCTTTGTCCAATGGAACATACGATGGATTCATAGATCCATCCTATAAAGCTATAAGCAATCAACCATAAAAACCATTTTACTAAAATCATGATATTCCACTACTCCTAATAATACAGGCTGCTCTTTTATAGTACATGAAAAGCATGGGTTTATAAGCATACATCACTTAAGGCGGTACTCATCACGCCTTATTGATACTCAAAACGTTCCACGGCAAAATTACTCAAATACTGCCGGAGAAGCTATTCATAAAGCCTCTCCGGCAGCAGCATCCCACATATCAGGCAGAAGTGGATATCGTTTCCTTTACCGCGCTTCCACCACAGGCAGTGCAGCCGGCACAAGCGTGGGATTCACTCCAGATTCTATCGGCGGCTATCGCCCAATTCTCGGCGGCGTTCACACATTTCGCGCTTAAATCCTGAACATTTTGCGGCTTCATCATATCTGTGGATTTTGCACCGGAAACTTCAACCATCCTGGAAAGACGGCCCGGATTGTCAAGCAGAGGGCATGGACGCAGATGATTCTCATTAAAGGGTTGGTTTTTGTGGTACTGCATAAATAACGGAGATCTAAGCGCCTCAAGCAAGGTCTTTTGATAGATATTCGAGTCTGAATAGTGTATGAACGCACAGGGCTCGATGTCCCCGCCCGCGTTGATATGCAGATATCTTCTTCCGCCTGCAATACAACCCTCCACAAACTCGCCGTCATTCCAAAAGTCCAAGGTAAACAGGGGTTTTGTTTCACGGAATTTGCGGATCTGCCGATACATGAATTCGCGCTGTTCGGCGGTGACCAGCAGGTCGGACGGCGAATCGACGCCTACCGGCATATATGTAAAGAACCATGCGAACTTCGCGCCCTTTTCTATCATATCATCAAAGAATTCCTCACTTCCGATTACCTCTGTGTTATGTCTGGTGTAGCAGCAGGAGGTTCCAAAGGCAAGCTTTTTCTTTTTCAATATCTCCATCGCCCGGATAACAGCTTTGTAGGTGCCTTTGCCGCGCCTTGAATCCGTAGCTTCCTCAAAGCCCTCGATACTGATGGCGGGAATAAAATTTTTGACCCGCAGCATTTCATCCGCAAATTCTTCATCGATCAGTGTACCATTGGTGAAAGCGGCAAATACGCAGTCCTTATGCTTTTCGCAAAGCTTGATAATATCCTTTTTGCGGACAAGCGGCTCACCGCCGGAATACAGATAAAAATACACGCCCATCTCCTTGCCTTGCCGGATGATACTGTCCAAGGTTTCAAGGCTCATGGAAAGCTGGTTGCCATAATCCGCAGCCCAGCAGCCGGTGCATTTGAGATTGCAGGCGGATGTAGGGTCCATAAGGATTGCCCAAGGAATGTTGCAATCGTACGCTTCTCTCAATTTATCTTGCTTCTGATATCCAATGGCCGTGGCGTTGATGATAAAGTTATTAAAAAATGCCTTTCTCACTCCCGCGTCAAGGTCATTCCATAAGCTCAGGATAAGCTGATACCAGTTGTTATTCTTATCCTCAATTATTTTACGAATTGCCTGACGCTGACCTTTCATAGAATCATCTTTGTCAAATCGGTCTACCCAGTTCATAAGCTTTGGAATATTTTTATCAGGATTCGAATCCAGATAGAAATATGCCAGCTTCAAGCCCATTGAGCTGATTCTTTCATTCATGATTTTGTTACCTCCCGAATTAATCTAATTTAGAGTTTAACATATCGAATAATCACGGTAATTAGACAGAATCATAGGGTGTAAAAATACTTTACACTTTTGTATATCTGTCAATAGAGAGCTTTTTTGTTTCAAGGTAAAATAACAAAAGGGAATACTGTACAATAGGATTAACGCAAAGGAGTTGATTGATTTTGGATTTGCATCACCGGTTAATGCGGCAAACAATTAATATAGCAGTCAGCAAAGCCATTGAGGATATGCGGAGAGACACAAAACGAAGCATCAGAAACCTGATTGATTTAGGTCTGCTTTTTTCACAAAGCGAAAATCAAAAATGGTTTTTCAGCACAGCCAAAAAAGTAATCTCCGATGTCCGCAATCCATACAACAAACTGGTTTCCAGAATGATTGCCAATATCGATATCAGCACAATAAAAACAGTCGGAATCAATTTGGGGTACAGCAGCTTGACCTATGGCGCAAATAAACTGCAAAAGCGGCAGGCGGCAATAGATTGTTCCCTTCCATGGGTTTTGATTTTCGATGCCTTGAGCTATGTTCCTGCTTTTTTTGATCGAACCGAGGCGTTTATCCGTGAGGGGAGAGAGCTTGGCATTTACAGCTATATCTTCTGTCCTCAAAGAGTGAAGGATATTGACGCCATTTGTAAAATCGCCGGACGTTTTGAAGAGTGTGTTTTTGCTCTGAAAACGCCTCCTGAACTCATCACGTCGCAATCCGTTGAATGGATCCGGAAAGGCCATAATATTGTGGTTTCAGTCCATGTGCCGGATACCGACCTAAACAGCGAATACTGCACGCGGGCTTTTCATATTTTAAGGGACAATCGCTGCCTTTACGGATTTCATACAGGTTATAATGATAGAAACTTTGAAAATTTGGCCACTGCCGAATATATCCACTCCGCAATTTCCCTTGGCAGCGTATTTGGCATGTTTATTGCCGATGGAGGGATTTCTGTTTCGTGCAGGAACGCCATGTATGACTATGTTTGCTTTGAAAGAGGTGAAACGGGGCTGCCGCTGCTGGCCTTTGAATGGTTTACTGATATGCAGAATATCAGTAAAAAAATTCAGGCTAACGGCGAATATATGATTATAAATTCGATGGGCGAGGCTTACCTTAAATGCAATAAAGTAGAAAATATTTTCAGCAATTCACTTTTTGAAATCATAAGAAATGTGATGCCATGTGTTATGCGGGGCAATTTGGAAGAAGGGCTATATAAATAGTTTTGGATTCTTTATAATCATTACCAAAACAAGGATGAAAGCATCATTGACGTATACGCAGGCAGGCTTCAGAAGATTTAATACAACGGTTGTAGATTATTCACGCTTTTTCTCTCAATTCTCCCTCTAATTCGTGAAGGATGCTTCCGTCAAAGATGCTTCTTATTTGTGCAAAATACTCCGCCGGATCTTCTTTCATGCCGTTATTGGCCCAGCGCACAATAAGACCCACAAAAGCTGTTGACATAAATTCAACAATAAATCGCCATTTTTTATCATCAAACTCCAAACCGGTCATATTTTCTATTACAGACATCGAAATATCGCTGATATAATCATGCAGATATTCCTGGAAAGAATTTTGCCCGGTGGTGTTAAGAGCATTTATATAAAACACCTTATTCTGCCGCATATAATAGCACAAATCCTTCAAGCCGTCCGTCCAATGATCCACCGTATCATATGAACTCATAAAACGTGCGGTTTCCGTGTAATAGATCCAATTCATAAGGTCATATTTATCCTTGAAATGATAATAGTAGGCTTGTCTTGTCAGTCCGCAATCCTCGACAATATCACTCACGGAAATTTTGCTAAAGGATTTCTTTACCATCAGTTTCTTTAAGGAATTTGCAAGGGCCAGCTTCGTTATATTTGAGTCAGGCATGACAAGTCCCTCCTTATCTCTGTGGATGAAAAAGCTATACATAACCTCTGATAAGCTTTAATGCGTCTGGCTTTATCGGCCAATTGCAGCAACCGTTCTTTATTCAGTTTTTTGATGCCGCTTGGAGCGGCAATGTATTTTAGAAACTTGACCATCGGTACTTGTCCCTTCCTTCAGCTTTTCCCCTTCCGGATTTAAATGCTTTTTAATAACAAATGTGTTCATAAACTTTTGTTGAGCGATTTGATAAACATTTCCAACAATCCAGTAAAGACCCAGTCCGGCAGGCACGGTAAAGGAAATAATGCCGCTCATCACAGGAGATATCAAAGCCATGTTCTTTTGCATAGATGCCTGCATTTGATTGTCGCTTGCCTGAGGGACCTCATGCATAGAGTATTTTACGGATATATAGGATGTGATCACTGACAATATTGGAATTAAAAGCAAAAGAAAGCTATGTACGCCCGTGTCAGGATTAAAATAATTGCTAAAACTCCATGTAGGTATTGCCCCCAGGTTAATACCCAAAAAATCCATGTTAAACAATTCTTCAGTTTTAAGCATATGGTTTACCTTCTGCAGTTCTTCCGTATGCCTGCCAAAGTAAGTGATAATGCTTAGATCCTTCATGTTTGCAATCCTGTCAGAGCCTTGCGGTATCATTTCATATAGCTTGCCGATTACCTCTGATGATTTTCCCGCCATGTATTTCAATGGCTGCGAAATGACATAATACAGGGAAAACAAAATGGGCATCTGAATCAGTAAAGGGAGGCATCCGCCGGCAGGATTCACTTTATTCTCCTGATAAAACTTCATCAGTTCTTCGTTCAGCTTTTCCTTGTCGTTCTTATACTTCTCTTGGATTTCCCTCATTTGAGGCTGGAGCTCGTTTATTTTGGAGGTTGAATGATACTGCTTTATAGTTAAAGGCAGCAAAAGCGATTTTACTGCTACTGTAAATAGTATGATTGCAATTCCATAATTTTGAAATGCAATTGTATCATAGATATATTTCAAGATGTATCCCATAGGAATTGCGATAATATCAAACATAACTTATTCCATCCTTTTCTTGTGGAAAGCAATTTAATATGACAACAGCCTTTGAAGTCTGTTTACATTTCTCCTTTTGCCGAATTTGGAAATCTCCATGAATGCACAATATTTGTCTGCCAATACCACAACGTAAGCTTCTTTATGCTTGGGCGGTGTTATTGTCAAAGGCCACATGTGTTTGAGTATGATTTCTTTTTCCAGTTCATTCAAATAAAAATACTTGTTTGCATTTTGCAGTGCAATGCGGGGATGCATAAACCCATGCAGTCCCTTGTACGGTTTTGTGACATGCCAGTCGTACAGAAAAAAATCGTGAAGAAGTCCCCCTCTGGCCGCAGAACGATAATCAAGCCCCATCCGTCTGCATATCAGATAGCTGTTATATGACACATAGAGGCTGTGTTCGAGACAATCAATGTCGCGGTGCTGTATATAATTTTTCATTGACCAGACCATTTCATGGTCAATCAAGTCGCGAATACAATCCACATATTCTTCATAATCAGATGAATCTGCATTTAAGTTTAACTTTGATATGATCCAACCGACCATTGAGGCTCTCCTTTTGCTCATGTTTTTTCAACGCCCTGACCTTAACATAGAAATCACAAGTCCTAAAACAATAATAGCGGCCATAGCCAGACCCGTTTTCAATACGGTAATGTTAAAAAGATACATCTTATTGCCGCATCCGCACTTAAGCCGGAGCCGCTAATGACTCCGGCGATTATGATGCATACGGCAAGCAGTACCCCGCTAAAGGAGATTCTGTTAAAAATCCTTTCAAACCGCTTTTGAAGTTTGTCAATCTCCCTCAATTCGAATTGAACGGAAAAGTCCTCGTCCTCCATTTTGCCCATTATGTCCAGCATTGCAATCAGTTTAATAAACTTTCCGCCAGATTTAATGATTCAAAAGTACTTTCCTTATCTGAGCCAAGCATTATTTGAATAGAGACACCATATAATGCGCCAAGAATTAACCTGGCTATGGATTTAGATGAGTATTCCTGCAAGCCCTTACAAATCTCTGTGTCTGCCAGTATGTTTTTATCTATAATTTCCGCTAAATTGTTAAAAAGGCTGTCCACTTGTTCTCCAAAAGATGGCAGCCATAAAGCCTGTGCCGTAAAATCAATAAAAAGTCGCAAAAGATTTGGTTTATCCCTGATTAGTTCCTTAAAGTATCTCACGAGGGACGCAATCTTTTCTTTTGTGCTTGCTGCAGACTTTAGACTGTCCTCTATTTCATGCAAATATTGATGCATCATCATATTTATAACTTCGGTAAATAAACCTTCTTTATTTTTGTAGTAATAAGTCAAGTGACTCAAAGCAACACCGGCTTCGTTGGCTATATCTCTCATAGACACATTGGCATAGCCTTTTGTGGACAAACACTCAAAAGCTGTCGTAAGTATTTTCTGAGAAGGTTTTGCTTTCTCTATCTTTTTTTTCATTTCTTCATCTCCTTATTTGTTCGTACGTACGACCTAATTTTACCATGGTACTTTATCTTTGTCAAGCAATATAGTTAATCCAGATTTTTACTATGCTGCTTCGTACTTTCAAAGTGTTATTAACATGTTTTCATGAAGCACTCCGCAAACAATTTCAAAAAGGCAAAAAATTGCTGTAGACATGTTTCCCTGTACGACGAAACTCCTTTCAAATCACATCTTTTTCATCAACACACCCCTAACCGCTCAAAGAGCCGTAGACATGTTTCCACGAAATACTTCACAAACAAAAAAACGGGGTTCCTCGGCATCTTGACCACCTGCCAGCACTCCTGCTGCGGATGGCAAAACACCGGAAACCCCCGTAGTTATGCGGTTTTTCGGGCTTTTTAATTTTCTACACGCGACATCAAGACAACACTCTCAACGTGAGCCGTAAATGCGGGAACATATCTACAGGCTGGACCTCCATCATCCTGTATCCCTTCCCGTCCAGATGCGCCAGGTCCCGAGCAAGGGTCGCCGGGTTGCAGCAGACATATATCAAGGGCATATATCAGGAGGAATGTCCTCTTATATCCAGGCAGTTAATAATCCGGTTTTCGGTGACGATATAATCAACGGGTATATCCGTAGCCTCTGTGGGTACTTCGGTAAGGACCTGAATTTCAAAGGCAAGGCCGATAGTCGGCACCGGCTTTTTAAGGGCGGACAAAAACCTGTCATAGTAACCGGCACCGTAACCTAACCTGAAGCCCCTGGGATCATAGGCTAACGCAGGGACAAGTATAAGGTCAAGGTCTTCCTTTGCATAGGGTTTCATGTGACCGGGGAGCGGCTCCAGAATACCGTAGCTGCCAGGTACAAGCTCTGAGTCGGGGTCTCTGATTTCAGAAAGGAGAAGAGTCCTGGTTTCTTTCTGGGTAATGGGGATTATTATTCTCTTGCCGCTATTGAGGGAATACCGGATTATGTGGCCAGTGTCCACTTCACTCCTGAAAGACATATACGCCATTATGCTATGGGACTTTTTGTAGAGTTCTGTATCGAACAGTCTACGGGCTATTTGCATGCTGTATCTGTGAGATGCCTCCGGACCGAGGTCCTGTCTCAGTTTCATGATTTTTTCTCTTAAAGAAGTTTTCATGGCATCCTCCCGACCGGCAACCGCGCCTATCGGCATGCAGGCGCAGGCTCCTCAAAAAATGGTGTATTCGCGAACATAATAACATATAAAACTACCTATATTGTACAACAAAAATATCTGTTGGATATATTTTCACCTTTATTGTTTGAAAAAATTGTACTATACTCAAAACTGGGACAATTATGTAAACATTAATATGAAAAATCTTGAAGGATTAGCGCCTTTTGCGTCGAAATTGTCAGAGTGATGGGAGTGATTCTTGATGATAATACTGAACGGAGTTACCAAAAAATATCCGAGCGGTACCATTGCCCTTAATGGTATCAATATTGAGATACATAAAGGCGAATTTGTTTTTTTTGTTGGACCCAGCGGAGCCGGCAAATCTACCCTGATCAAACTGTTGATGAGAGAACAGGTTGCGACCAGCGGTACAATTATGATCGATGGCATCGATATTGCGACACTTAAAAGGCGTCAGATACCCCACCTGAGAAGGAAACTGGGTGTAGTATTCCAGGATTTCAGGCTTTTGAACAATAAAACGGTATTTGAGAATGTGGCTTTTGCCATGCAGATCGTAGAATCTTCAAAAAGGGAGATAGTCAGACAGGTTCCCCGCGTGCTGTCGCTGGTCGGGCTTGGAGATAAGGCCGGTGCGTATCCTGCGCAGCTATCCGGTGGAGAACAGCAGAGGGTTTCCCTTGCCAGGGCTATAGTTAACAACCCTCCTATACTTATAGCCGACGAACCTACCGGCAACCTCGACCCGGATACGGCGTGGGAGATCATGAAACTTTTGAAGGAGATAAATCACAGGGGTACTACGGTGATAATGGCTACCCATGCCCGCGATATTGTCAACTACATGAGGCAAAGGGTTGTTACCCTTGAGAAGGGAAGAATAACAAGAGACCAGGAGAGAGGAGGGTACGGCCTTGAAGATTAGAACGTTCGGTCTTCAGTTTAAAGAAGGGCTTATCGGATTGTGGAGAAACAGGGTTATGAGCCTTGCTTCAATAGGTTCGGTCACCGCGGTATTATTAGTGCTCGGCCTTTCCCTTGTCTTAATAGTAAATGTGAACAGCATAGCCGAATACGTTGAATCAAGCGTGGAGATCAAGGTATTTCTGATTGATGAACTGGATAGTTCGCAGGTGGAGACTATCGGAGCAAAGATCAAGCAGCTGGAGGGCATCAAGGAGATTACCTTTGAGTCCAAGGAGCAAGCCCTTGAGAAGTATAAGAAACAGCTCGGCAACAACAATAACCTGCTGGAAGGCCTGGAAGGAGAGAATAATCCTCTGCCGAGCTCGTATATAGTCAAGGTCGAAGACCCCAATACCATTGGGGACACCGCGGGCAAGATATCTGCCTTTGAAGGGGTAGAGGAGGTCACATACGGCAAGGATGTTGTCGACAGGCTGTTGAAATCAACGTATATGATAAGAATAGTGGGCAGCATACTCATCGGTATCCTCGCCTTAATTTCAATTTTTATAATATCCAACACTATAAAGCTAACGGTTGCTGCAAGAAGAAAAGAGATAAACATAATGAAGTTTGTTGGTGCTACAGACGGATTCATCAGGCTGCCCTTTGTAATAGAAGGACTGGTGCTCGGGTTGATAGGCGCAGTGCTATCCTCAGGGATGCTTGTAGCCCTGTATAATTACTTCTATTCAATTATGGGCAGAAACTTCGGCAGCTTCTTCATATTAGTATCCAGCAGCCTGGCGCCCTTCAACCAGACGATGTATAATACTTCGCTGGTTCTGCTGGCAGTAGGAGTTTTCATAGGTATAATAGGAAGCGCAGTATCACTGAGGAAATTTCTCAACGTGTGAACAGCCATTATATTATCCATTTACAGCAGCCCATCCTTAAGGGGGTAGGCTGCTGTAATTTTGCCTTTCGCTTAGGCGTTCAGGGTTGAACCGTCTTCCATATTGCTTTGAAATAGAAATTATGTGGTGATATAATGAATACGTGCTTATATTAACCGGTATAATTACGTATATTGTTTATATGAAGAAAATAATACAGGAGGCTAGTTTATGATTTCCAGGCTCAAGACAGTAATAGGGGCAGTTGCTTTGGTCGTTATAACAGTGTTGATTACAGTCAGTGTGATTAATTTTGTATCCATTCCTGTGCCCGGGGGAAATGTAATTTTATCTGCAAGGGATTACAACAACTTGAAGGAAATGAATAAGCTTTTGGGGATTAAGGAGTTTCTAAAGGACTACTATTACAAAGACATTGATATGGATAAATTGCAGGAGGGCGCCATACGGGGGATGCTGGAGTCGCTGGAGGATCCATATACGGTATTCATGAATCGGGAAGAGTACGACAGCTTCATGACACACACCATGGGAACTTACGAAGGAATAGGGCTGGTGGTGGAAAAGGGCGAGGATGGATATATTACCGTTGTTGCTCCTATTGAAGACACTCCGAGCGAAAGGGCCGGGATCAAAAGCGCCGATAAAATCCTTAAAGTTGACCATAAGGATGTGTTCGGTGACCAGTTGGAGCAAGCTGTTTCGATGATGAAAGGCCCCGGGGGGACCAAGGTTATACTGACAATTATCAGGGAAGGTGTGGAGAACCCCTTTGATGTTACCATTACACGGGAGGAGATAAGGCTTAAGACAGTTAAATCCCAGGTGCTGGAAGATGATATAGGATATATAAGGATATCCACGTTCGATGAAAAAACCTATGATGATTTTAACAAGGCCCTCAAGGACCTGTCAAAGTCCGGCATAAAGGGTTTGCTGATAGACCTGAGAAGCAACCCCGGCGGGCTTTTGGATGTGGTTGTGGATATTGCCGATGTGCTGATGGGGAAGGGTCTTATCGTATATACCGAAGACAGGCAGGGTAATAGGAAAGAGGAAGTCTCCGACGCCGGTGAGATTGGCCTGCCGATGGCGGTTCTGGTTGACGGAGGCAGCGCCAGTGCCTCCGAAATTCTTGCAGGCGCTCTGCAGGATTCGGGAACCGGTGTTCTTGTAGGTACAAAAACCTTCGGCAAGGCACTGGTACAGACGGTCCAGGAACTGAAGGACGGAACTGCCATCAAGGTAACAATTGCACAGTATTATACACCTAAGGGCAGGAGTATACAGGGCAAGGGAATTATGCCCGATTATGTTGTGGAGCTTCCCGAAGACGCTGTCATGGGAGAATACAAGCAGGGAAGGGACCCGCAAATGGCAAAAGCCATAGAAATAATAAAAGGCAGAATAAGATGAAAAACCTGATTGCCCTTAATTTGGCCTATGGTTCTTTCTTGGAGGTGGTTGAGTGTTTCCTATCGTGGATCTGACTATTATGGTTATTAAATCTATAATAAGCGTTTTTATAAATCCCCTTTTCTGGGTGGTGCTGTTTCTGGTGTACAGCCAGTATAAGAGAAGCAGCAGACTGGAAGAGAAGATGCTTGGCAAGTCAAAGTATTCGGTAAAGGACAGGGTAGTAAGCTCGGCCCTTACCGGGCTGCTCGGAGGCATTATTGGAAGCGCCGTAATGGTCGTTGTAGGCGTTACCCTTGACAATACGGGAATTATATACGTGTGGATAATTGCAATACTGCTTATGATGATCAACCCCAGGTATATGTGTTTTTCCTACGCGGGGGGGATCGTATCCCTTGCAAGTCTCATATTTGGGTATCCCAGTATAGATGTATCAGCCCTCATGTCCATAGTGGCAATACTTCACCTGGTTGAAAGCGTATTGATATATTTTAACGGCAGCAAGCACAGCATACCGGTATTTATGGAGGATAAAAGGTATGGGGTGGTGGGAGGCTACAACCTGGTCAGGTTCTGGCCCATACCGATAATCATAATGACTGCGGTGACCGGTCAGATTATCCCGGGGGAAACCATTCCCATGCCTGACTGGTGGCCGATGCTAAAGGCAATGGGCTTAGAGGGCAAACCCGATGACGTCATCTATTTAATGCTGCCGGTGGTGGCTGCACTGGGCTACAGTGACATCGCCATAACCGAAACCCCGGAGCGCAAAAGCCGGGATTCGGCGGTGAAGCTTCTGGGCTACAGCATAACACTGCTGATAATTTCTGTGCTATCCTCGTACCAGAAACCCCTGCAGTGGGTTGCTGCCGTTGTGGGACCGCTGATGCATGAACTTTTGATAATTGCAAGCAGGAAAACCCAGAAGCAGGGTAAACCCCTTTACCTGGCTGCGGATAACGGAATCAGGGTACTGGATGTATTGCCCGGAAGCCCTGCAGAAAAGATGGGTATTAAACGGGGGGACATCCTGCACAGGATAAACGGCAAAGAGATAGCTAATGAAGCAGATATTGGCGATATACTCAATTACTACCCAACGTATATGTGGGTAGATGCAGTTACAGTTAAGGGTGAGCGCACCACCTATGAGTTTACGCAGTATCCTGTCGGGGTAGGAAAACTGGGGGTTCTTGTTGTGCCCAGAGATGGAGATGTCCCTGTTGCCGCCATGGAGGTGCTGAGTCCGCTGAAACGATGGATCAGAAGGTTTCGAAATACCCAGGATGACGAGTAGATAATGTGCAGTAGAACTGTGAAACCAAGGGGCTATATGGCGGGCTCCATACTGCCTGCCATATAGCATTATTATTGCATTTTTCCTATAGATAAAAAATAATGAGTACCGAGTGATAGAATAACTTACGGGGGATAACAGGTATATGTTTAACAACAGAAATCTCAGCAAAAGGATATTAATACTGGCGTGGCCGGTGATTCTTGAGATGGCCCTTCATATGATTGTATGGGTGTTCGATACGGCGATGGTGGGGCGGTTGAGCGCAGAAGCCCTGAATGCGGTGGGTCTGGGAGGTCAGATTGTATTCACGGTCACGTTTATATTTGCGGGTATCGGCGTGGGGACGATGGTTCTTGTAGCAAGGTATACCGGCTCAGGGCAGAAGGAAGATGTTGAGAAAACCGCATCCCAGGGGCTTGGCCTGGGCTTCATTATTGGAATGGTGGTGGCGCTGACAATAGGCCTGCTGTCCAGGAATCTGTTGATGCATTTCGTAAAGGACCCGGAAGTCCTGAGGCTGGGTATAGTCTATATGAGAATAACCTCCTTGGCCGCTGCGTTTATGATTCCACTCAATGTCTGCAGTTCCATCCTAAGGGGTGCCGGGAATACCACCATTCCGATGATAATCGCCGCAGTAGCCAACATAATTAACATAGTAGGGGATTATGTACTCATATTCGGGTACTTCGGCTTTCCAAGGCTGGAGGTTGCCGGCGCTGCTATAGCAACGGCTGTGGGTCAGATCACCGGTTCATTGATACTCATAGGTATGCTTATGTCGGGTATAGGGGGAGTGAGGGTGAGGCCCTTGCAAATGTTCAGCTTTGATAAGGACCTGGTAAGAAAAATATTCAAGCTGAGCATACCTGCATCCCTTGAGGAGTTTACCCACAGCGGGAGCAGGGTGCTGTCCTCATTATGGATTTCAAGTATGGGCGCAGTTTCCTTTGCCGCCAACTCTATCGCGGTGTCCGCCGAAAGCATATCCTTTATGCCCGGTTACGGCTTTGCGGTAGCTGCATCGACGCTGGTAGGCCAAAACCTTGGGGCATGCAGGAAGGACGAGGCGGAGGAAAGCGCCCTGCAGTCCACCGCCATGGGCGTATTATTGATGACAATGATAGGCCTGGCTTTCTTTCTCTTTCCAACGGTAATAATTTCGGTATTTACCAATCTGCCGGATGTTATGAAGCTTGCTGCTAGATGTCTTAAGATAGGGGCCTTTGAGCAGCCGTTTATTGCCCTGAGCATGGCAATGGCGTCGTCCCTGAGGGGCGCGGGCGATACCAGGGGGGCCTTTATTGTGGCTGCCACCAGCAATTGGCTTGTGCGTCTGCCGCTCATATTCATGGTTATATACGTCTTTCGCCTTGAAGTGACCTATGTGTGGATAGCTACCCTGATGCAATTTGTGGTAGAATCCGGCCTTCTCACCCATAGGTTTTTAAGGAGAAAATGGAAGGATATTGACCTGGAGACAATTTAATAATATAATATACACGCGAACAAATGTTCCGAATGGATGTGGTGATGCGATGGACGGTAAATTCAAACTGGTATCCGAGTATAAGCCCGGGGGCGACCAGCCCCATGCTATTGAGGAGCTTACAGGAGGGCTTACGGCGGGCTGCAGGTATCAAACCCTGCTCGGCGCTACCGGCACGGGTAAGACCTATACAATGGCGAATGTAATCCAGAACGTTCAGAGGCCGACGCTGGTCATAGCCCACAACAAGACGCTGGCAGCCCAGCTTTGCGGGGAATTCAGGGAATTTTTCCCGGAGAATGCCGTGGAGTACTTTGTAAGCTATTATGACTATTACCAGCCCGAGGCCTATGTACCCCAGACCGATACATACATAGAAAAGGATTCTTCAATAAACGAGGAGATCGACAAGCTGAGGCACTCCGCCACCGCGGCGCTGTTCGAACGGCGGGACGTTATAATCGTAGCGAGCGTATCATGCATTTATGGCCTGGGCGACCCCATAGACTACAATAACCTTGTCATCTCCATGCGGCCGGGAATGGTCAGGGACAGGGATGAGATTATCAGAAAACTTGTGGACATCCAGTATGAAAGGAACGATATAAGCTTCACAAGGGGGACTTTCAGGGTAAGGGGAGACGTAATCGAAGTGTTTCCTGCCGAATCTTCGGACAGGGCAATAAGGGTGGAGTTCTTCGGTGACGAAATTGAGCGGATATCGGAGATAGACAGCCTGACCGGTGAGATCATCGGATACAGGAATCATGTATCCATCTTTCCCGCCTCGCACTTTGCCACAACCAAGGAAAAAGTGGACAGGGCAGTCAGGAGCATAGAGGATGAACTGGAGCACAGGCTGAAGGAACTCCGCTCCCAGGACAAGCTGCTGGAAGCGCAGAGGCTGGAGCAAAGAACGAGATACGACCTTGAGATGCTTGAGGAGATGGGGTTCTGCTCAGGCATAGAGAACTACTCCAGACATCTGAGCGGAAGGCCCCCCGGCAGCAGGCCCTATACCCTTATCGACTATTTTCCTGAAGATTTCCTGGTAATCATCGATGAATCCCACGTGACCATTCCCCAAATCGGGGGAATGTACAACGGGGACAGGTCAAGGAAAGAAACCCTTGTGGAATACGGCTTCAGGCTTCCATCGGCCCTGGATAACAGGCCGCTGACCTTCAGGGAGTTCGAGAAAATGATTAACCAGGCGATTTTTGTGAGCGCTACCCCCGGACCATACGAGAGGAAAAAGAGCAGCCGCATAGTAGAACAGATAATCAGGCCTACGGGGCTGGTAGATCCCATGGTTGAGGTTAGACCCGTACAGGGGCAGGTAGACCACCTTATTGGCGAGATAAACAAAAGAGTATCGGATAACCAGAGGGTTTTAGTCACAACGCTGACCAAAAAGATGGCGGAGGATCTGACATCTTACCTCAAGGAAATTGGCATAAAGGTGAGATATCTTCATTCTGACATAGATACCCTGGAGAGGATGGAGATAATACGGGACCTGCGGCTTGGAGTTTTTGACGTGCTTGTGGGGATAAACCTGCTGAGGGAGGGTCTGGACCTTCCCGAGGTATCCCTTGTAGCTATACTTGACGCCGACAAGGAAGGTTTTTTGCGGTCCGAAACATCGCTGGTACAGACCATCGGTAGGGCTGCCCGTAATGTGGACGGAAAGGTTATCATGTACGCAGACAGCATAACAAATTCGATGCGCAGGGCAATAGATGAAACCAACCGCAGGAGGGGTATACAAATACAGTATAATGAGGAGCACGGCATTACCCCGCAGTCCATCAGCAAGGCGGTCAGGGACATCATTGAGGCAACCAGGGCAGCTGAGGAAAGGGTGGTTTACAGCAATCTTGTCGATGTACTGGATAACCGTGAAGATATAATGGAAGCATTGGCGGCTATGGAAAAAGAGATGAGACAGGCTGCGGAACGGCTTGATTTTGAGAAGGCTGCAGCATTGAGGGATAGGATATTTGAACTGAAGAAAAAATCCGGCACAGACTGAATCTTAGGGGTGAAAACATGGCAAAGGACAGGATATTCATAAAGGGTGCCAGGGAACATAACCTGAAAAATATTGACCTTGAGCTGCCGAGGGACAGGTTCATTGTTATGACAGGATTAAGCGGTTCGGGGAAGTCTTCCCTGGCCTTCGACACAATATACGCAGAGGGTCAGCGCCGGTATGTTGAATCCCTCTCCGCATACGCCCGCCAGTTTCTCGGGCAGATGGAGAAGCCTGATGTCGATTATATAGAAGGATTATCACCGGCCATATCGATAGACCAGAAGACCACCAGCAGGAATCCCCGCTCAACGGTGGGTACGGTTACCGAGATTTATGACTACCTGCGCCTCCTGTTTGCGCGGGTAGGTACCCCGTACTGCTACGAATGCGGGATGGAGATCACACAGCAAACGGTTGAACAGATGGCAGACAGTATTATGGCTATGGACGAAGGCAGCAGGATTCAGCTTCTTGCCCCGGTGGTCAGGGGCCGGAAGGGAGAATACGCAAAACTGCTGGACGAGATGCGCAAAGGCGGATATGTAAGGGCCCGTGTTGATGGGGAAGTACTGGATTTAGGTGAAGAGATAAAGCTGGAAAAAAACCGGAAGCATACCATAGAAGTGGTGGTGGACAGGCTGGTGGTAAGGCCGGGCATCGGGAAACGCCTCGCGGATTCCATTGAAACCTGTCTTAAGCTGTCCGGTGGGATACTCCTTGTCGATGTGGTAGAAGGCGGGGAAATGGTCTTCAGCCAGAATTTTGCCTGTGTAAACTGCGGCATCAGCATAGAGGAACTCAGCCCGAGGATGTTTTCGTTCAACAGCCCCTACGGTGCATGTCCCAATTGCAATGGTCTGGGCAGTCTGATGAAGGTGGATCCTGACCTTATCATACCCGATAAGAATAAATCCCTCAGGGAAGGCGGGATAGAAGCCATTTCCGATTCGGAGGACAGCTGGTATTACAGCATGGTGGAGGGAATACTGAATAGCTGCGGGTACAGCAGCGATACACCTATGAGGGACATTGACCAGAAGACGCTGGACATCATACTGTTCGGGTCAAGGGGGCAGAAATTCAGGTTCAGCTACAGCGGCAAGTACGGAAGCAGAACCTACAATGCACCCTTTGAAGGGGTCATTAATAACCTGCAGAGAAGGTATAAGGAGACGCAATCGGATTATATCAAGAGTTACATAGAGGGCTTCATGAGTGTGACCCCGTGTCCCGTATGCAGCGGGGCCAGGCTGAAGAAGGAAGTGCTGGCCGTAAAGATAGGCGGCAAGAACATCAATGATATAACCAACATGTCGGTCCTCGAAAGCCTTGAATTCTTCCAGAACCTCAAACTGGAGGGAAACAAAGAGATTATTGCATACCAGATATTGAAGGAAATCAGGGAGAGACTGGGTTTTCTCGTTAATGTGGGCCTCGATTATCTGACCCTTTCCAGGGCAGCCGGTACCCTTTCGGGGGGAGAGGCCCAGAGGATAAGGCTTGCAACCCAGATAGGCTCAAGCCTGGTGGGCGTCCTCTATATTCTGGACGAGCCCAGTATAGGACTCCACCAGAGGGATAACCGCCGGTTGATCGAAACCCTGAGAAAGCTCACCGATCTGGGCAATACCCTTATCGTAGTGGAACACGACGAGGATACCATAAGGGCAGCCGATTATATAGTGGATATTGGTCCGGGGGCAGGAATCCATGGAGGTTGGGTCGTTGCTGCCGGTGAACTGGATGAAATCGAAGGATGCCCTGAGTCCATAACCGGGCAGTACCTCAGGGGCGATAAATGCATAGAAGTGCCGGGAACAAGGAGAAAACCGAACGGCAAGCATATTAGGGTGCTCGGTGCCAGGGAGAATAACCTGAAGAGCATTGACGTTGATTTTCCGCTGGGTGTGTTCATCTGTGTTACCGGCGTTTCAGGCTCAGGAAAAAGTACCCTGGTAAACGAGATACTCTACAAGGGCATTGCCCAGAGGCTCTACAATTCCAAAGCGAAGCCCGGAGAGCACGATCGGATAACCGGTATCGAGCACATAGATAAGATAATCGATATAGACCAGTCGCCGATCGGAAGGACGCCCAGATCCAACCCTGCGACGTATACGGGTGTCTTTGACCATATCAGGGACCTGTTTTCAAGGACACCGGAGGCAAGGACTCGGGGCTACAAGAAGGGAAGGTTCAGTTTCAACGTAAAGGGCGGCAGGTGCGAGGCCTGCCGGGGCGACGGAATAATCAAGATAGAGATGCATTTCCTGCCCGATGTATATGTACCCTGCGATCTCTGCAAGGGAAAAAGGTATAACAGGGAAACCCTCCAGGTAAAATACAAGGGCAAGAGTATTTCAGACGTACTTGATATGACGGTGGAAGAAGCCCTGGAATTTTTCGACAATCTACCGTCAATAAAGAGGAAACTGCAGACCATGTACGATGTGGGTCTGGGATATATACGTCTTGGTCAGCCTTCAACGCAGCTATCGGGCGGAGAAGCCCAGAGAATAAAGCTTGCGGCCGAGTTGAGCAGACGCAGTACGGGCAAAACCCTGTATATATTGGACGAGCCTACGACGGGCCTCCACTTCGAAGATGTCAGCAAGCTCATAGGAGTTCTTTCAAGGCTTGCCGACGGGGGAAACACGGTGGTTGTGATTGAACACAACCTTGATGTAATAAAAACGTCCGATTATATCATAGACCTCGGTCCCGAGGGAGGGTACAGGGGAGGAACCGTAATAGCCACCGGTACACCCGAAGAGGTTGCGGATACCGGGTGCTCCTATACGGGCCAGTTTCTAAGGAGGGTCCTGAAAGGAGGTGTCTGTCATGAATGCTAAAGAAGCAGTACTAAAAGTCTTGGGCGAATCTTCAGAACCTTTAAAAGCAGGAGATATTGCCCAAAAGGCCGGACTGGATAAAAAAGAAGTGGATAAAGCAATTAAAGATTTAGCGAAAGAAGAAAAGGTTGTTTCACCGAAAAGATGCTTTTATGCTTTACCATAAATTTTGGACACCTGCTTTTATGTAGCAGGCAGAGTGGTAAGGGTATAGCAAGGGGACATTCCTTCAAAGAAGGTGTGTCCTCTTTTGATTTGATATCTTATTTCTAAAGGAATAAGGCATCTTTAGCAACCATATATAAACCAAGAGAAAGTTATTGATATCAACGAAAAGAATTTAAAAAATAGAATATTTGAGGCGATGAAGCTGGTATCTGAAAAAGAATCCTTGGGGTTTTTCCCCGGGGATAGGGATTATTTCCTTGAACTTTATGATGCCGGGAAAAACCTTGATATATTGCAGTATGTGATAGAGACTTACAGGAATGACCGCTCGGGGACAGTGTTTGTTCCGGATTTCCTTCTTAAGTTTACTTCAGAATTAATTACCGTGGAAGATGGAAGGAAAATTCTTATTGCTGAAGCGGAAAAATACTTGAATGGCTTGCATCAATTTATAGAGCAGTACTCAAACAGTGAGATATTCCTCACTTCAATGAATTGGCATATGTATAAGGTCCTGCAAACAGCTTTTGAAAGCTTCAACAATGTCAGGGTTTTAAACATTTCAATTTATCGGAAAGTGCAAATGCAGGATCGGTTTGATGTCATCGTTGCAGTTCCAACTTTCGGCGGGAAGCTTTATGAGGAAGAGACAAGTGAGGACTTTCTGACAAGGGAAACGGAAGGGGTAGCCGCAGAAAATCTTCTTAATTATATAAATGAGACTGGCAGGATGTACTTTATAGCTCCTGCAAAGTTTACCTTTACCGGTGGTCCTATGACGGACCTCAGAAAGCTTATTACGGATAAGTATAATGTTAACACTATTTTTTCACTGCCAGAAGGGATCTTCAGACCCTATACCGGTATTAAAACATACTTGATATGTGTTTCAAATAAAAAGGCTGATATGGTACAAGTGGGTAGTGTGGATATTGATGGGGAGACATTGAAGTTAGCTGTCCAAAAGCATGTCCCTTCCCATGAGTTTCAAAAATATGAAGACTGGAGAATTGAGCTTTTTCTGACAGAGGATCAGGATGGGTTGTATAAATTCGTTAAATCCGAAGTCAGGAAAGTAAAGCTGAAGGAAATTGCTGAAATATTCCGAGGGAAAGCCATCATGAAAGATGATGTAAAGCCTGGAGAATTCTTTGTACTCAATATTTCAAACCTCGAAGATGGTGAAGTGCTGCTAGACTCCATGGATACCATTGATGAAGAGGAAAGGAAGCTAAAAAGGTATGAACTTATAGAGGGAGATGTGGTTATAACCTGCAGGGGTACAGTCAACAAGGCTGCAATATTCCCTAGAACTTCAAAGAAGGTTATAGCATCTGCCAATATCATTGTTATAAGGCTAAAGAAAGAGGTGATTCCGGGATACCTGAAAATATTTCTTGAAAGCCCTGTGGGTGCTAGGCTAGTGAAGAGTTTTCAACGAGGGAGTACCATAATGAATATCAACCCGGGGGATATTGGAGAGATGGAGGTTCCGGTACCCGATTTACAATTACAAAATCAGATTGCACAAGAGTATATGAACAATTTTTCCATATATAAGGAGACCATTAAGGCTGCAACGGAAAATTGGACAAAGGTTAGAAATTCTCTGTATGATAAATTACTTGATTAGCAGGAGGAATAAAAATGGCAGAAAATAAGACTAACGGAGCAAATCTAGGGTTTGAAGAAAATCTTTGGTTAATGGCGGACAAGCTTAGAAACAACATGGATGCTGCTGAGTACAAGCATGTTGCATTGGGGCTGTTGTTTCTGAAATATATATCGGATGCTTTTGAAGAAAAATATGAAGAACTATCCAAGGATGAACTGGCTGATCCTGAGGATGTGGACGAATATACTGCGAGTAACATATTTTGGGTGCCAAAAGAAGCAAGGTGGGAGAATATAAAGAAGAATGCCAAGCTTCCTACGATCGGGCAGATCATTGATGAGCCATGGTTGCTATTGAAAAAAGCAACGATACATTAAAGGATGTATTGCCTAAAAATTATGCAAGACCTGAATTGGATAAGACAAAGTTGGGTGAACTAATAGACCTATTCTCCTTTAAGGTGGGCGATGCAGAGAGCAGAGCTAAAGATGTTCTAGGAAGAGTTTATGATATTTCTTAAGCAAAATTAATGCTGATTTGGTTGATTGTATCGTGACACTTCCAGGACAGTTATTCTACTCCACTCAGATACCTGTGTGCCTCTGGTTTATTGCCAAGAATAAAAGTCCTGTCGGACTTAGGGATAGGGGAGGAGAGGTTCTATTTATAGATGCCAGAAAGCTAGGCTATATGGCGGATAGAACCCATAAAGAACTCTCGGACAAACTACAGGACTTGGGCATGTTACTGTGAGTGGTTTAAAGAGAGTAAAATTTGTTTATCCCACTCGTGATGTAATGATGAGTTATCATAATGTGCTACAACCAATAATAAGTAAACTTAAAATGAATTTCTCAGAAAATAAGAGTTTAGCAAAAACAAGAGATACCCTGCTCCCAAAACTAATATCAGGTGAAATTCGTGTACCGGAGGTGCTTACTAATGCGTAATCCTTACGTTCCGCAACAATTACCCCTGGAAAACCTTGATTACAACAACTTTGTGAGCTTGCTTTCAGAAGCCAACAGAAATGTAGCCAGGTATGACGGGCTGCTGGGCTCCATACAGAACAAGTATGTGTTCCTTTCACCCTTGATTACACAGGAAGCGGTATTATCCTCAGTTATTGAAGGTACGCAGGCAACCTTTCAGGAAGTGCTGGAGTTTGAAGCGGATGAAAGCAAGTTTAAGGATATGGACAAACGTAATGACATACTGGAGATCAAAAACTATAGAGCAGCAATGAACCATGCTGTAAAGAGATTCGGAGAGATACCTTTGTTCTTAAGGTTAATAAAGGAAGTTCATGAAATATTAATGAGTTCGGTAAGAGGAATGAATAAGAGCCCCGGGGAGTTCAGAAAAGTACAAAACTGGATTGGTAAGCCCGGATGTACGATGGAGGATGCTACTTTTATACCGCCATCACCTGAAAAGCTGCCGGATTACTTGAGTAACTTGGAGAAATATATGAATGATGATGACAAGGATTATATTGTTCAGGCAGCAATCATCCATGCTCAATTTGAAATTCTTCATCCCTTTTTAGATGGTAATGGAAGAATAGGCAGGATGCTGATACCATTGTTTCTCTTTACAAAAGGTGTCATGTCGGACCCTGTATTCTATATCAGCAGCTACATGGAAGAAAAAAGAGAAGAATATTATTACAATTTAAACAGGATTACTGGCTATGGTGATTGAAATAGCTGGATTTTATTCTTTATCAGGGCCGTCAACGAACAGGCGGTAAGAAATATAAGTAAAGTAAAGATGTAATCCTGGATGACAGGCTTAAAGATGCACTTCTTAGAATAAACTGAAAGATCCCTCATGATGCTCTGGAGGAAGCTTTCAGGAAAATAAAAAGTCCGCAGAGTCCAAGCCTTTTGATGAACAATAAAGCTTTTCAAAGGATGATTACAGACGGTGTAGATGTCCAGTACAGGCGGGATGATGGAAGCATAAAAACCGACAAGGTCTGGATATTTGATTTGGAGAATGTGAATAACAATCTTGACTCTGCAAGTGTATGTCCTGTTGTTTTTGAAATGTTTGAAAGATTGAAACAAATATACCGTTTTAAAAGAAGAAAAAGATATTAAAAATTTTTAGTTTTTACTTGACACAGGCTGACGAAGCTCACCGTTCACAGTACGGCTTTAATGCAGATGTGTCTGTCGGAAAAGAGGAAGCGGATATTAAATATGGATATGCAAAATATATGAGGAATGCGCTGCCTAATGCCTCCTATATAGGCTTTACCGGTACACCGGTTGAGTTGTCGGACAAGAATACACCTGCCGTATTTGGGGATTATATTGATATTTACGATATGTCCCGGGCGGTGGAGGACGGTACTACCGTTAAGATTTTCTATGAAAGCAGAATAGCAAAGCTTGATTTGCAGGAAGATGAAAGACCAAAAATAGATGAAGAGTTCGAAGAAATCACTGAATACCAGGAAGAATATGAAAAAGAGAAGCAAAAGGAGGGACATAGGGACAGGTTATCTGTCCCTGTTATGTAAGTATTACACGCTCATTGTATCATAGACCAACGGGTTTACCTGTTTCGACGGGTAAACCTCTTTTATTTGCGATAATTGTCAAAATATGAAATATAATAGGTATTAAGGTAAAAAGAGGGAAAATATATGCTGATGTAGAAACAAATAATGTCAAAACTTCCGGAATTACCGGTTGAAAATAATCAAAGGCTTGGCTGTTGAGAGAATAGGACCTCAAGGCTTGACCATTAACGCAGGCAAGTGCAAGAGGGAGGGAAAGAATTGAAAATCCGCATGAACAGGGTTATTATTTCATTATTTTTGATTTACTCCCTGGTATTCGCTCAAAATCCTTGGTGGGGTTTGGTAGAAGGAGGCGGCTGTAAGACTGACAACGCATTAACCGGCATACAAAGCGCGCCGCCAAATCCCAATACCTATCCCGGCGTTTACAGTAAAGACAGGAAGGGAGGTGAACTGCCGCCACAGCCGCAAGATGCGGTATTTTCTCCAGAAAAATTCTCAGTGCCGGACAGGCAGGCGATACCGGCGCCGGGGGCGGTGGAGAAGCTGCTGATAATCCCGGTGTATTTCATTGATACCGGTTTTGATGATGAACACGGTGTCCGGTATTTTGAAGCCATTGCCAAAGACCTTAAAGACTACTATGAAAAAAATTCGAAGTATTCAGAAGGGGCCAGGGGGATGTCCATCAGCGCTACTGTAGTAGACCCGGTACGGAGCAGCCACAGCATGAAATACTACGGAGAAGACGGAGGCGGTATTGACGATGCCAATGGGAATATATACGAACTGGCAAGGGAAGCGGTGCTGCTGCTTGACGGCACCGGATTTGACTTCGCGCCTTTCGATACGAATTCGGACGGCATTATTGACCACATCATCATAATACACGCCGGTGATGGGCAGGAGGATGTTAACAATCCGGACCTGATATGGTCCCATCACTGGAAAATAGGAGAGGAAGGACAGGTGACACAGTCCGGGAAGACTGCAAAGAGCTATACGATGATAGCGGAGTCTTCGCCCCTGGGAGTATTGGCCCACGAGTTTGGTCATGATATAGGGCTGCCTGACCTGTATGATGCCGACGGCTTTGCGAACGGTTATACCTTTGGGGTTGGAAGCTGGGACGTGATGGGCTTCGGCGCGTGGAACCATCTTCCCGGGGACAGGCCGGGGAGCTGCCCGGCAAACCTGTCGGCCTGGAGCAGGGAGTATATGGGGTGGGTTGAGCCGATAGACACTAGCTCCGATACTTCAACACAAAGGACGATCGCGAATACCGATGGGTACAGTAGTGTTCGCAGGCTTTGGCCTAAAGGAAACACCTCGTGCGGCGAATACTTTCTGGTGGAATACAGGAGAAAAATCGGATACGATGCGGGGCTTCCCGGGGAGGGTATCCTTGTATGGCATGTGGACAGCGCCTGGATCGATGAGACTATACCCTTCAACAAAGTCAACGCCTATGAAAACCGTCTGGGCATCGAATTGGAGCAGGCGGATGGCAAATGGGACCTGTGGTACCTGGAAAACACCGGGGATGCAGGGGACCCGTTTCCAGGCGGAGCGGAAAACTACAATTTTGTTGGGGTGCCCCATGGGTTTAACTCGAGCAATATAGATGGAAAGTTTACCTATGTGGAATTAAAGAATATCAGCGTTTCGGGCAGTATGGCGTATGCATATTTCCTGGTCATGAAAGAAGTCCCGGATGCTAAGCCTGTACTTAAAGCCCCCTCTGACGGCATCATTGCCGATACCACACCGGAATTCTCCTGGAACATTGTGTATAAGGCAGAGTCCTATATTCTGCAGGTATCCGGCGACGCAGACTTCGGTGAAGCAGAGACCCGGGAGTACACTATAGAAAACAACAGCGACAGCCTGGTTTATTGGGGAAAGGGTTATACCTACAAGTTATCACCCGGGCAGCTTTCAAATTCCTCAACATACTACTGGCGGGTGGCGGCGGTAAATGGTTCGGGTGATACGGATGATCCCGGAAATATTATATGGAGTGATCGGAGAAGCTTTGCGACATGCAGCGGGAATACCTTGCGCGTTCCCGCGAACCTGTCCGCCTATGCATCGGCAGCAGACCGGATAACCGTTACTTGGGATGAAGTGGACGGGGCGACAGGCTACATCGTTATGGTGGACGGGGCAGAAAAAACCTGTCCGGTGAATGAGTATATTCACAGCGGCCTGTCCGGCTTTACCAGGCATACCTACAGGGTGAGGGCAGTGAATACAGGCGAGAACAGTTTAAGTGACTGGAGCGATGAGATTACAGCGTATACCCTAGGGGTGCCTACAATTGAAGCAGAGATTTTAGGGGTTATTGAGGGCAGCGAAGACGGCGGGTTGATAGAAATCAACCTTTCAAACGGGGTGTTCAGGTATGACGGGGCTTACAACAGGGCAACGGTTAGGCTGGACTTATCCAGGCTGCCGGAGGGTGTTAGACAGGGCAATGTAGCAAGAATGGATGACAGGGTTCTAAGAATCGAGTTGGTGGGGAACAGCACAGAGGATTACGATACCGATGTGGTTGTACCGGTTATAGTTACCAAGGAACAGGTGGATATCGGAAGGTATTATGACCTTGAAGCGGATATAGTTATCCCCGCCACCGTAGAACCTTCACCCGCCGCACCCAATGTAGAATTCAGTTTCGACGGGCCTAACGCAGACAGATTGATGGGCACCGCAACAAATATGGAATACAGTCTGAACGGCGGAGCAAGCTATACCGCTGTGTCTGCGGATAGCCAGGAGTTGACTTCTGCTGAAATCCAGGCTATAACATCGCAGAACGATATTCTGGTAAGGCTGAAGGCTGACTTCAGAATTCCTGCAGGGCAGGTACAGGTGATAGATATACTTTCCGGGCCTGCTGAGCCCGGGGTAATTGGGGATGACGACGCAAACACAGTAACGGGTATGGATAATACTATGGAATTCAGCACCGACGGCAGTACCTGGACAAGATACGATGGAAACCTTCCTGACTTGAGCGGTAATGTAACGTTAAAGGTCAGGGTAGCTGCCGCTGGAACGACTCTGGCAGGGGACATTAAGACTCTGACCTTCACCGTGGATGATCTTCCCATTGAAGAAGAAGAGGGAGAAGAAGGAGGCGGAGGTAAAAGAAGAAGCGGCAGAGGCCTCAGTCCGCTGCCCGAGCCCGGTATCCACGTGAGCATTGATAGTATAAATGACCAACTCACAGACCCGGCCGTATACCAAATCCATGTAGATATACCGGCGTATTTGGAGCAGCAGGTAATGGCCATCGAGGCCGAAGTATTTAAAAAACTGAATGAACGGCAGAAATCGCTAAAAGTTACAGCGGGCAGAACCAGTACAGTGTTCCATCCTCTGTCGGTTAATGTCAGTGTTCTGGAAGAAATGGGGGATGAAGCGGTGCTGAGGCTCACGGTTCAGCCTTTGGATAAAGAAGAGCTCAGGGAAAAGACGGGGTATGACGCTGTCGACGGTGGTCAGGATATGTATATAGTTGACAACCTTGCGTTTGAGCTGAGGCTTGAAACGGTGACGGGAGATAAGATTGAGGCAGTAAAGGAATTTGACCCGCCGGTTATGGTTGCAATATCCATTGAAGGTATTGACCTGAACGAAATAGACATCAATAGGTTGGGTGCTTATTATTACAATGAAGCGGCCGACCAATGGGAGTACGTCGGCGGCAGATATAATGCCGAAGACAGCACCATTACTTTTGCCGCTATACACTTTAGCTGCTATGCGGTTGCGGAATTCAGGAAGACCTTTGCAGATATTGCTAACCACTGGGCGAAGGATGATATAGAAATAATGGCGGCAAGGCATATAGCAAAGGGCAAGAGCGATACCGAATTCCAGCCCGATGCCGCAATAACCAGGGCTGAATTTACAGCACTGCTGGTGAGGGTGCTGGAACTGAAGGGCAGGTACGATGAAAGGGGGCTTCCCTTCGAAGATGTTGAGGCGGAAAGCTGGTATAATAACGAGTTAGCAAGTGCTTTGAGTTCAAACATTATCAGTGAGGATGTTGTGTTCAGGCCCGACGCTGCAATAACAAGGCAGGAGATTGTAACAATGATAGTTCGGGCGCTGGAGCAGAAGGGGTTTGATACTAGAGTATCCGGGGACCCGGCTGAAGAAATCCTGCGTGGGTTCGATGATATGAACGATATTTCCGAATATGCCAGGCTGCCCTTCGCCTTTGCGGTGGGTAAGGGAATAATCCAGGGCAGGCGTCCCGTTCATCTGGTACCAAGGGGAGAGGCCTCCAGGGCTGAGGCCATTGTATTTATCAAGCGGGTACTGGATCTGCTCACCGCCCTATGACCGCTCCCCGGACCTGGCCGCTGCTGTTCAGAATGAATCCCCCCGTGTCTCCGGGACGGAGCTGGTAGAAATGAAGGTTTTCACTGCCCGAACCGCCTTGAAACACAATGACGGCATCCTGTCTGAACGAAAGGGGGTTTTCTATTTCAATACTGTTGTCATCAAAGTGCTGCTCAATCTCTACAGAAAAGTTTTCATAGCTGACGCGTTTTACTTCACCGTATACAAATATCTCCCCGAGGTCAGGCCTGCATTCTCCCAGGGGCCGGTAATGGCCGGCGCTGCTGATTATTACGGCCCTGGCTTCGGGTACCCAGTCCACGTCTTTACCGAGGACGCTGCTTACAAAACGCAGGGGGACATAGACCCTGTCATTGTGGATGAAGGGTTCCTCCTCAAGGGAAACCTCCGTGTTATCCACAACGATCCTGATGTTGCCCCTGAAAATTTCTATCGTTTCCCCGAGACCCTCTGCGCTTATACCGGTAGAGGCCAATAAAAGCATGATAATGGCAATCAGAATGGTTTTTTTAGACATATCGCATTCTCCTTTCCCATTCCGATTATGCCCATAAACTGGTAAGGTATACGCGATATTGAAGGGAATCGATAAAAAGACCTGCCGTCCGGCAGGTCTCGGATTTATTTTGCAGATAGGGTGTTTCTACAGAAATTCATGAGGCTCATACGGTTTAACAGGGTGTGCATTATGAATGGAAAGGCGAAGGTATACATAATCAGCGCCATAGCCCGGGGCAGTATCGTTACTTTCATGGGTATACCGAATATTACCTGCAAAAAATAAGGGGTCAGTATGGTTGAGGTTACCAGTTGGGTTATGAACACTATCCAGCCTAGATATAAAGGGTTTTTATAGCCTTTGCCGTTGATTGCTATCATGATGCCGGGAATAATTCCGGTAAGGGCTTTTACGAAGGTGAAGTGGGGCATATAGGCGCCCATGGGATTTATGAAGTAGCCTATGATATCGCTGACCGCCCCGACGAGGCCTCCTGAAAGCGGGCCGAGCATCATCCCTGACATTATTATAGGAAGGTCGCCCAGACCGATTCTGATTCCTTCAACACCGGCAAAACTGATCCTGAGGCTGGCAACCCGTGTAAGTATGATGCTTATGGATGTAAGAAGCGCCATAAAAACCAGCTGTTTGGTAGAAATTTTCATAGTTAATGTCCCCCTGTGTTTTTTATTGTCTTTATACTATAATACATTATGAGGGATGTTAATACAACAGGAATATAGCTGCGGAAACGCATGGATACTGCATCAGAGGTGATATGATTGAACGAAAAAATAGCCGGTATTCTGGATAAGCTTCCCGGCCAGCCGGGGATATACATTATGAAGGATGATAGGGATACAATTCTATACGTAGGCAAGGCAAAAAACCTGAAAAAGCGGGTCAGGCAGTATTTTCAGAGCAGCAGGTCCATGGATATGAAAACCCGTTCGCTGGTCAGCCAGATAGAGGATATTGAATACATGATCACAGCGACCGAGTTGGAAGCGCTTATACTTGAATGCAACATGATAAAAAAACACAGGCCCAAATACAATATACTGCTCAAGGATGACAAGCACTACCCCTATATCAGGGTGACCATGGAAGAGGATTATCCCAGGATAATAATAGCCCGGGACATGAAAAAAAACGGGTCAAGGTATTTCGGACCCTATAGGAACAGCTATGCGATAAAGCAGACAATAGAAGCAATAAACAGGCTTTTTCCCATCAGGACATGCACCAGGAACGTCAGCGGCAGCCGTACGGTTGACAGGCCATGTTTGAATTTTCATATAGGAAAGTGCCTGGCACCCTGTCAAGGGAACGTTGACAGGGATGAATACAGGGATATGATAAAGCAGATATGCCTGTTCCTTGGCAACAGGCTCGGGCAACTCGTTCAAGCCCTGGAGGAAGAGATGAAAAAAGCCTCCCATAACCTTGACTTTGAAAAGGCGGCGCGCCTGAGGGACCAGATTTCATCGGTGCGTTCCATTGCTGAAAAGCAAAGGGTAATAACAGCAAGCATGGAGGACCAGGACGTGATTGCGTTTGCCAGGGACGGCGACGGGGCATGCGTCCAGGTTTTCTTTATCAGAAACGGCAAACTGCTGGGGGGAGAGCATTACTTCCTTGAGGAAATTGACGGAATTAAAGCTGAGGAACTGATGGCTGAGTTTGTGAAAAGGTTTTATTCCGCCACCGCCTTTGTTCCGGAGGAAATCCTGGTCCAAAACAGCATAGATGAAGCCCTGATTATTGAGCAATGGCTGAGACAAAAGAAGGGCAGCAGCGTGAAAATCAAGGTGCCTTTAAAGGGCGATAAGAAGAAAATAGTGAATATGGCTGCAGAAAATGCTGCCGAGGTGCTCAAAAATTACAGTGACAGGCTTAGAAGGGAAAGGGAAGAAGCGTATGACGCCCTTGATCAACTGCACACAGCCCTGGGGTTGGAGGAGTTTCCCTTCAGAATCGAAGCCTTTGACATATCCAACATACAGGGAATGGACCCTGTGGGCTCCATGGTCGTGTTCGAAGAGGCCAAGCCCAAGAAAAGCGATTACAGGCGCTATAGGATAAATATGGTTCAAGGACCCGATGATTATAGCAGCATAAGAGAAATCATCAGGCGCCGCTATAGAAGATTTGTCAATGACGGTTTAGAGGCGCTGCCCCAGCTTATTTTGATCGATGGAGGGAGGGGACAGGTTTCTGCGGCAGAGATGATACTGGAAGAGCTGGGAATCAAGGTTCAGGTTTGCGGTATGGTTAAGGACGACCGCCACAGGACAAGAGGTATAATAAAGGGCGGAGAGGAAATATCCCTGGTCAATGCAAAGAAGGCCTTTCAACTGGTGGCCGCCATACAGGAGGAAGCGCACAGGTTTGCTGTAACCTATCACAGGACGCTAAGGAGAACAAGACAGGTCAGGTCCCAGCTTGACCAGATTGACGGCATAGGGGAGAAGAGGAGGAAAGCCCTGTTGAAGCACTTCGGAAGCATCGACGCAATCAAGGAGGCAGGTGTGGAGGCGCTGGCCGGTGTGAAGGGGATGAATATAAAGGCGGCAGAAGAGGTATATAATTACTTTCACAGACAAGGGGTGACAGGATAATGAAAGCGGTATTGGATATGCACTGCCATACAATATCCAGCGGGCATGCTTACAGCACAATAGCAGAGATGGCGCATGCGGCCCGGGAAAAGGGGCTGGCGGCTATCGTAATGGCTGATCACGGACCGGCAATGCCGGGAGGGCCCCACCTATATCACTTCGGTAACCTCAGGGCTTTACCCAGAGTAATAGACGAAGTTCTGGTGCTCAGAGGCGTAGAGGCAAACATACTGAACCCCGGCGGGGAATTGGATATGCCCGATGATTATCTTAAGAGGCTGGACATTGTACTGGCCGGGCTTCATGACGTATGTTTCAGAGGGGATGGGATTGAGGATAATACCAACGCAATTATCAAGGCCATGGAAAACCCCCTTGTAGATGTTATAGTTCACCCGGGCAACCCCGCATATCCGATAGATAAAGAGAGGGTTGTTGAGGCGGCATATAACACAGGGACCCTGCTGGAGATAAACAACAGCTCCTTCGTGACAAGCAGGAAGGGCAGTTACGATAACTGCCTGGAAATAGCTGTTATGGCTAAAGAAAGGGGTATAATGGTAAGCCTCGGAAGCGACGCCCATTTTGCTTCAGCGGTCGGAGAATTCGGCAAGGTTATTGAGTTGATTGATACGGCAGGGATACCCGAGCAGCAGATCATCAATACTTCCCTGCATAAGTTAAGAGCTTTCCTCCGTGGGAAGGGCAAGAAAGTTGAATTCTAGCTGTATATATGCAGAGCTGAATTAATATATATAGAGTGAAAAGGTTTGGAGGTAAGGTCAATGGGTAATAGATTTAAACCTTTTACTCTTTTTTTATGTCTGCTTATAATCGCATTTCTAATTATCGGTCCCAGGGTTATTGAGAACAATACCGAAATCGAAATAACAAGAGACCGTAAGAATAAACCAGAAGAGGAGTGGAGAGGAGTTATTACCGTATGGGATTATCCGAGACCGTACCCGGAAGGGGGCAGCGGTTACGGATGGATAAGGGGAAAGATAAGGGAGTTTGAGAGCAAAAATCCCGGAGTTTTCATCGAACTGCATAAAATGGACTGGCAGCAGGGTTCAATACAGATGGATCTTGCCGTTAAGACAGGCACATATCCGGATATTGCGCCGGTGGGTACCAACTTTGGATACGCAGAAGCGGGGCTGCTGGAAGCCCTGGACGAATACTATACCCCGGAGGTCAGAAGCAAGTATATGGAATACGCAATTAAAGCGGTCATCCACAGGGACAGAATCTGGGGCATCCCATTGTATGGCGCTTCACCGGTATTGCTGCTGAACCTGGAGATATTCAACAAGCTGAAAGTGGAGCCGCCGCCAGATGGACGGTGGACCTACGACGAATTCGTTGAGACCCTGAAGCGGCTGACCGTAGACACCAATGGTGACGGCAAAACAGATATATATGGCTTTCATTCCTTTATTCAGAACGGCTATACAGACCTGTACGGATTGCTGCTCTCGGACGGCTGGGAGCTGTACGACCATGTGGAAGGCAGGTATTCCATCAATACACCCGATGCGCTGTCAGGGTTAAACAAACTGGTTGCCCTTGCCCGGGACTACGGAGTCGTACCCGATGATTTCGGTGTAAGTTCACCGGATGAAGCATGGCTGGCGTTTGCTTCCAGACGGAACGTAGCAGTACACCCTGCAGGGCTGTGGGCTTTAGGAAAACTGGAGCTGATGAAAAACGAAGGCAAAGGGTTTGAATACATGATTGCAGAGTACCCGATTGGAAAAACAGGCATCCCCGTAACGGTATCGGAAGGGGTTGCCGCCTATGGGCTGTTTGTCCAGCGGGATGCTGGGAAAAGAGAAATGTGCATCAGATTTCTTAACCATCTGGTGCAGGGATTCGACGCCAATGAGATTAGGAGAAGAAATGTCATTCCGGTGAGAAAAGATCAGGTTGAGAGCTATGCTCCGCTTGTTGAGCCGGATACAATAAAAGTAATACCTAAGATGAATAACTGGGTATATATAGAAGATATACTGAACTCCCATATAAGGCAGGCTGTTTTAGGGAAAGAAACACCGGAGGAAGCCCTGAAGCGTGCCCAAAGCGAAATAGACAGCCTGAGAGGCCAGCCCTAGCATACGAGTTGTAAAATAGGGTAAAATACTGTAGAATTTATTTGTAAATGAAGTACCCGGGAGTGGTGATATGTACCCACAGGAGGTTTTGGAACAATTAAAGAAGTATATCCCACCAAGCAAAATAAAGACCAATGAACCCATGAAGGACCATACTTCCTTTAAAATCGGCGGTCCCGCAGATATCATGGTGTTCCCGTCTTCAATAGAAGAGATCGTAGCAACTGTAGAAATATGCAAACAAAACAGCTGTCCGTATTTTATTATGGGTAATGGCACCAACCTGCTTGTGTCGGATAGCGGATACAGGGGAGTAATAGTGAAAACCGCAGCAAATATGAAGGACTGCAGTATAGATGGTGAAAGGGTGTATGGACAGGCCGGCATCCTGCTATCCACTCTTTCCAAAAATGTAATTGAAGCCGGCCTGGAGGGGTTTGAGTTTGCCCACGGTATTCCCGGGACTCTCGGCGGAGCAGTGGCTATGAACGCCGGTGCATACGGCGGAGAGATTAAGGATGTTCTGAAATGGGCAAGGCTTTTAACTCCCGAGGGCGATATTAAGACTTATTCAAATTCCCGCTTGAAACTCGGATACAGGTCAAGCCTGGTTCAAGCCGAGGGCCTTATTGTACTGGACTGCGAACTGGTATTTAAAAAAGGTGACCGTAAGCAGATTGATGAGCGTATCAGGGAGTATACGCAGCTCAGAAAATCCAAGCAGCCTTTGCATCTCCCCAGCGCCGGCAGTATATTTAAAAGGCCGGAGGGCTATTACGCAGGCAAGCTGATAGAGCAGGCGGGGTTAAGGGGTAAAAGGATAGGAGATGCCCAGGTTTCAGAGCTTCACTGCGGGTTTATTGTAAATGTGGGAAATGCAACGGCTCAGGATGTTATCTCGCTTATCAACTATGTGAAGGATGAAGTCAGGGATAAATTCGGAGTGGAACTGCAGCCGGAGATTAAGGTTGTGGGAGATATGGGCAGAATAAAAGTATAGCGGAGCGCCGGAGGCGCTTTTTTGTTGTACAGAATTGCTACAGCCTATAGTATCAGAATTAAACATGGGGTAGAATATTATATAAGGAACCAGTGAAGAACTGAAAGGAGCAGAACTTTGAGAATATTTGCGGATTACCATACCCATACCAGGTTTAGCCACGGCAAGGGGACTATTGAAGAAAACGTACAGGCGGCACGGAAAAAAGGTTTGAGGGAGATTGCCATTACAGACCATGGGCCGGGTCACTTTTTATACGGGATCAGAAAGGACGCCCTTGTGAAAATGAAGGAGGAAGTCAGGCGCATCAATGACAGGTACGGCGATATTGATGTGCTTCTGGGAGTGGAGGCGAATGTGGTTTCCATTGATGGGACCATCGATGTTGATGAAAGCATTATTCCCATGCTGGACATTCTGTTGGTCGGATATCATTTTGGTGCACTACCCGGGTCGATTAGGGATGGCTATCATATACATTTTAAGAACTTCGCAGGCAGGTTGATCAAAGGGCTTGCTCTGAGCGCAAGGGAGATAAACACCAGGGCCCTCATAAAAGCCATTGAAAGATATCCCGTCAGGATAATCACCCACCCCGGAGCCAAGGCGGATATAGATACGGCAGCAATAGCGGATGCGGCCGTCCGTAATGGGACAGCCCTTGAAATAAACGCAAGTCATCATTTCATGACGGTGGATTACGTTAGAATCGCCAAACAGCATGGAGCAAAGTTTGTCCTCAGCAGTGATGCCCACAGCCCGGAAAAGGTGGGTGAGGTAAGCAGCGCGCTGGACATAGCAATTAAGGCAGGAATTTCCGCCAGGGATATAATAAATGCAGAGGAGGTTTAAAATAGAGATGAGGTATGTGATCATAACCGGGCTCTCGGGAGCCGGTAAAACGCAGGCTATCAGAAGCCTTGAAGATCTGGGGTTCTTTTGTGTCGACAACCTGCCCCCCGCGTTGATTCCCAAATTTGCAGAGCTCTGCTATCAGACCCGCGGGAAGATCGATAAAATAGCCCTGGTTATCGATATCAGGGGAGGAGAATTCTTCAATGAATTGCTTTCAAGCCTTGAAGCTCTGGAAGACGAGGGCGTCAGTCTGGAGATTCTGTTTCTGGAGGCATCGGATGAAGCCCTTGTAAAGAGGTTTAAAGAAAGCAGGAGAAGGCATCCCCTGGCACCGGACGATAGGGTTATAAAAGGAATAGAAGAGGAACGCAAGCGGCTGGAAGAGATAAGGATAAAGGCTGATTACGTTATTGATACCACAAACTTAAGGCCAAAACAGCTCAAAGAGCAACTGGCCGGTCTTTTTTCGGTAGAGGGAAAAAAGGAAGGCCTGCTCATATCCGTAGTGTCATTTGGCTTCAAGTACGGAATTCCATTGGACGCAGACCTTGTATTTGACGTGAGATTTCTGCCGAATCCGTATTACAATGAAGCCCTGAGGGATTACAGCGGCGAAAACAAGGCTGTGAAGGAGTATGTTATGAAGTGGCCTGACACCAAGAAATTTCTTAGCAAGCTCAACGACCTTATCGAATTCCTTATCCCCAGATATATACAGGAGGGCAAGAATAACCTGGTTATTGCCGTAGGGTGTACAGGGGGAAGGCATAGATCCGTAATAATAGCGAATGCTCTATGCGAGGAAATGAAAAGCAGAAACCATAGGGCGATAGTAGACCACAGGGATGTTCACAAGGCCGCCATTGGAGATGAAGGCAAATGAGGGTACGGGATTGGCTTAGGCCGGGTCTTGGTATAAAAAGATGGTTGCTTGTAGCATTGATTGGGGTTGCGTTGATTGGAGCGGGTATTTCTGTTGTATTGAGCAGTTTGGGGTTAAAAGTCGGCAGTACCGCATCTGCTGTCATGCTGATAGGGTTGGGTACCGTGCTTGAATATATATCCTTCAGGGGGCTGATTTTAAGTTTTCTCGGTTTCAGGAAGGTCAACGGCATAGCTTCAGAAAACAGCCTTTCCAATAGAAACATAATACACGATAGAATTCTTATGAAAGGACCCAGGGTAGTTGTCATAGGAGGAGGCACAGGGCTTTCGGTGCTGCTCAGGGGAATGAAAAATTTTACTTCCAATATTACCGCAGTAGTAACGGTTGCGGATGATGGGGGAGGTTCAGGGGTACTCCGGACCGACCTTGGCATCCTGCCACCCGGAGATATAAGGAACTGCATCCTGGCACTGGCGGATACAGAGCCCGTTATGGAGCAGCTCCTCGAGTACAGGTTCAAGAAAGGAAGCTTGAAGGGCCAGAGCTTTGGAAATCTATTTATAGCAGCCATGACAGGCATATCCAACAGCTTTGAGGAGGCAGTAAAGCGGATTTCAGAGGTGCTTGCCGTGACCGGCAAGGTTTTGCCCTTTACCCTTGACGACGTTACCCTTTATGCGCAGCTTAAGAACGGAATGGTGGTAAGAGGTGAGTCGAATATACCCAATTCGGTCGTTGAGAACAAATCGGGTATTGAGAGTGTGTTTATCAAACCTAAAGACCCCCGGGCCCTTCCGGAAGTCCTGGATGCAATAAACTATGCCGACGCAATAGTACTGGGTCCCGGAAGCCTGTTTACCAGCATTATTCCAAACCTTCTTTCCAGCGACATAGTTAATGCAATCAACGGTTCAAAGGCAGTAAAAATATACGTCTGCAATATTATGACACAGCCCGGTGAAACATCAGGCTTCACAGTGTCTGATCATATCAAAGCTCTGGAAGAGCACGCGGGTAGTAAAATCCTGGATTATGTCATAACAAATAGCGGGAAGATTGAAAGATCCTACCTGGATAGATACGCCCAGGACGGGTCACAGCCGGTAATGCCGGATATTGACAGGGTAAGGCCGGGAATAAAAATCGTTTCCGAAGACCTTGTTTCGGTTGAGAAGGGTTTTTTAAGGCATGACTCCATAAAGCTCGCCCACCTGATTGCCAAACTTGCTAACAATAATGAGATGGGACTTTTAGATTACTATTATCTTCTGATGAACCTGAGACACAACGGGAGAGTGGTTTAAATGAATATGAAGGAACTTATGGATAAATCCAGCAAAATTCTTGACGCTATATATAATGGCATTGTGGCGGTTGACAACAGGGGAACGGTTATTTATGTGAACCCGGCCAATAACAGAATAACCGGAATCAACAGGGAAGACGCGGTTGGAAAACATGTAAGTTCGGTTGTACCGGATTCGCATATACTCGAAGTCATAAAGAGCGGTTCTGAAATGATCGGGGTTAGAACCAAAACCGGCAAAAGCGAAGTAATATCGAATATTGTTCCGATAAGGGAGAGGGGGAATCTGATAGGCGCCATTTCGATTTTCCAGGATATTACCGATATTATCAAGCTCAATAGGCGGTTAAACGAGGCGCAGAACACAATAGCGCACCTATCCCAGAGACTCAGCCAGGCAAACGAGATTGACAAAGATGTAATTGTAGGTAACAACAGGGATATGCTTAGGGTTATGCAGCTTGCCATTAAGGCCTCCGGCGTTAGTTCCAACGTTCTCATCCAGGGGGAAAGCGGGACCGGCAAAGAAGTGTTTGCCAGGTATATACACAGGCACAGCGACAGGAGGGATAAACCCTTTGTAGTTGTGAACTGCGCTGCGATTCCGGAACACCTGCTGGAGAGCGAACTTTTCGGGTATGAAGAAGGGGCCTTTACCGGTGCAAAAAAGGGAGGCAGGCGCGGGCTGTTCGAACTGGCCGATGGCGGCACGATCTTCCTTGATGAAATAGGCGATATGCATATAGCATTACAGCCTAAAGTGCTTAGAGTCCTTCAAAACGGTGAGATTATGAGGATAGGCGGCACATCGGTACGCCATGCCGACGTAAGGGTTATTGCTGCCACTAATAAAAATCTGAAAAACCTGGTGGAAACCAACAGGTTCAGGGAGGATTTGTATTACAGGCTCAGGGTAATACTCATACAGCTTCAGCCTCTGAGGGAGAGAAAGGAAGACTTGCACATATTTATTAAAAGCATAACCAGGAAAACGTGCGAACGCCTGAAAAAAGAAGTGCTGGATATTGCCCCGGCCGCAATGCGGGTCCTTATGAATTATGATTATCCGGGCAACGTGCGGGAGATGGAGAATATTATCGAGCAATCGGTGGTCATGGATGAAGACAGCATAATAGACGTTGATGATCTTCCCAGGTATCTAACCGGAGACGGAAAAGAAGAGGATAACCTGAACCTTTTCTTTGCTGATAGGTTCCCCACCCTGGAGGAAATAGAAAGGGAAGTTCTGACCAAAGCTGTAAGCAGGTATAAGAATAAGACCGATATAGCAAAGGCCCTTAATATATCAAGGGCTACTTTATACCGGAAGCTTGACAAATATGACCTTGATGATGTGTAGCATAATAATACAAATACAGGACGTTTGAGCAGTGAAATTCAAATGTTGTATTATAATAATACACGCAATTAAGGACATTGCAGCTATTTGATACAGTAACCGGATCTTGTGTATTAAAAAGATCAGGACGAGAGCTGGTTCTTTGTGGTTATTTCATGTACATGCCTGTAAATACGGAACGCAAAGGTTGCTGGTACGGATATTGCATAAACTAAATCTGGAGACTAAATTTAGGAGGATGATGAAATATGGCCACAAGGAAAGCGGAACCCTACAGGATTAAAATGGTAGAACCCATAAGGCTGATACCAAGGGAAGAGAGAATACAGAAGCTGCAGGAAGCAGGATACAATGTATTTGCCCTAAAGGCGGAGGACGTGTTCATTGACCTTCTGACAGACAGCGGAACCGGAGCCATGAGCGATAATCAGTGGGCAGGCATCATGCTGGGAGATGAATCCTATGCCGGAAGCAAGAACTTCTACAACCTTGAAAAATCCATACAGGATATATTCGGTTGCAAATACCTGATTCCTACCCATCAGGGCAGGGGTGCAGAAAAATCGCTGTTCAGCCAGCTGATAAGCAAGGACCAGTATGTTCTCGGAAATATGCACTTCGATACCACAGAGGCGCATATTCACCTGTCAGGGGGGATCCCGGTAAACCTTGTAATAGAAGAAGCCTTTGACACATCAACATATCACCCCTTCAAGGGCAATGTGGATATCGCGAAGCTTGAGAGCTTCATCAAGGATCATGGCGCTGAAAAAATCGCCTTTATGCTGATCACGGTGACATGTAACTCCGCGGGTGGCCAGCCGGTTTCCATGAAGAATATAAGGGAAGTCAGCGAAGTATGCTCCAAATACGGTGTCAGGGTTTTCATGGACTCGGCGAGATTTGCGGAAAACGCGTATTTCATTAAGAAGAGGGAAGAGGGCTATTCCGGAAAGAGTATTCAGGAGATCGTAAGGGAGATGTATTCATACGCCGAAGGCCTTACCATGAGTGCCAAGAAGGATGCCCTGGTCAATATAGGTGGTTTCATTGCCCTGAAGGATGATGAAGAGCTGTTCAACAGGGTGCGGGAAGTAAACGTTGCGTTTGAAGGGTTTCCGACCTATGGCGGTCTGGCGGGAAGGGACCTTGAAGCAATGGCCAGAGGGTTGAGGGAGGTGCTGGAGCTTCCCTACCTGGAAAGCAGGATCGGCCAGGTCGAATACCTGGGGCAGAGGTTGATGGATGCCGGTATTCCGATACAATATCCGGTGGGGGGGCATGCCGTATTCGTTGATGCAAAGAAATTCCTTCCCCATATCCCATACTACCAGTTCCCTGCGGCGGCACTATGCAACGAACTGTATATCGAAGCAGGGGTCAGGGGGGTTGAGATAGGCTCGCTCCTTCTCGGAAGGGACCCAAGGACCGGCGAACAGCAGGAATCCCCGATGGAACTGCTGAGGCTTACCATACCGAGAAGAACATACACCGACAATCATATGGATTATGTAGCCGATGCTTTGATCGAACTCTATAAGAGAAGAGACCGGATAGTAGGCCTGGAATTCATATTTGAGCCAAAGATACTACGACATTTTACCGCAAAGATGAAACCCGTTAGCAAATAGGGACGGTTTGAAGTTCTCAATTTGCCTGGAGAATAATAGGATAAAGATGCAACGTATAGAAAATATAGAGCATATTTTCAATTTTTCAAAATTTCTTTTATAAGCAGAAGACACCATTATCCTTGTAAAGGCGGACGATGGGAGCATAGGATATGGAGAAGCACCTCCTACCGCAGTAATCACAGGGGATACAAACGGTGCAATAATTGGTGCTGTGAAGGAGAATATAGAGAAGACGTTAATCGAAGCAGAAATATCAAACCTGGAAAACATCATGTTTATTCTGGATAAGTCTGTGTCTAACCGAGATAGAGATCAAATAGAGAGGGCTCTTAATTTGCCTGGACAATCATGGACCCAGAAAGACCGGAGAGTAATCGCTCCGGTCTTTCTGGGTCAGTGTCTTTTATATTTCTCATCCAAAAGGTGTGCGATCAGATCGCCGGCCGTTTTCTTGTTGAGTTTATCCGTATCAACAGGAATATTCAAGCTTTGCGACAGGTCTTTGATAGTATCAAGCTGCCTTCGGGTGGGGGGCGAGTTATCCGGAGATATAGTACTGGAAGAAGTCGTCTTTTTTTCAGTGTTTCTTCCGGCAGCATCGGGAGTAACGGCCATATCCTCCTTCTCATTGAAATCTAGTTCTTCAATGGCAGTAATCCCAATATTGGTCATATCGCGCAATGCCCTTGCCTTGGCCCTGGTTGAAGCCATCCGGAGTATATGCGGCACAAGGTTTTGGCCTACGGATGTTGGACTTGCATCGCCAAAATCGGAGAATAGCTTTTCCCCGGCCTTTGCAGTGGCACGGCATATCGCCGTCATGTTATTATCCTGGGACGGTGTCTGTACCACATCCACCTGGATGGATTCAAGTCCAAGCTGGTGCGCCCGGTCCAACAGTCCTTCATAGGTGACGAAATTTTTTCCCTGTAATTGGATTATAAATCTATCATCAATCATAGGATACCTCCTCATAGCAATTCAAGAGTTTTCTCTTCTTAGTTTTTATTGGACAGCATATTTTTTATCCCTGAATAAGGCATGTATTTATTCCATACTAATAAAAATATACGGTTTAAAGGAATTTTTTACAATCGGATTGCACCGGCAGCAGCGATAACATAGCGCATCTTATTGTTCTAACTTTTATTGAATAGGGTGAATATGATATTATATATAAAAACCAAATAATTAATCTGGGGGTTTTTGAATGGTCACATTAAAAGACATAAAAGAGAATGAAAAATTCAGTACGCTGATAAAATGGGCAGCGAAGTGTATGGAGGCAATAGGATATACAGAACATGGCATGCGACACTGCGGTTTTGTAAGCCAGACAGCAAAGGATATATTAAGCAGGCTTGAGTACCCGGAAAGAACCCAGGAACTTGCTGCAATAGCAGGATACATTCACGATATAGGCAACAGCATAAACCGCAAGCATCATGGAATGACAGGGGCTAACCTTGCGTTCCCGCTGCTGATGGAGATGGGTATGGAACTGGATGAAATATGCATGATAACTTCTGCTATTGGCAATCATGAGGAAGAGACGGGGAACGTGGTGAATGAGGTTGCCGCTGCCCTAATAATTGCTGATAAAAGCGATGCGCACAGGACACGGGTTGGCCGCGGTAAATACAACCCGGATGACATTCACGATAGGGTCAATTATGCAATAAAACGTTCCAAGGTAGAGGTGGATATACAGGATAGGATAATAATTTATTCAATAGAGATGGACACATCCTCATCCATTATGGAGTTCATGAAAATATATATGACAAGGATGATGATGTGCGAGAAAGCGGCCAGATATCTTGGATGCAGTTTCCAGCTTGTTGCCAACGGACAGGCGATTAATAACAATCCGGTGCTGGCGGCCAGGAAACTGAATGAAGAAAGTGCATAAAGGCAAAACACAGACGACGGTTGTTAAACAGGGATTTGGGAACTGGAGGAAAAGTCATTGGACAAGGTTGCACAAACAGGAATAGTAAGAAGGATAAAGGGTAGCTCAGCGGAGATTGAAATCACCAGGGGTACAGCGTGCGGCGGTCAGTGCAGCAGCTGCAGCGGAGGATGTGCAGGAACGGGCATAATCGTAAGCCTGCATAATGGTGTGGGCGCAAAGGTCGGTGACATAGTGCGAATTGAGAGTAGGGCCAGCAGCGTTGTAGGCTCAGCCCTGGTAGTGTACCTGCTTCCGATCGTGATGATGATACTTGGTATGACTTTCGGCAGAGCAATAATGCAAAAAATATATCCAAGCGTCAGTACTGACATAGCAGGTCTTGTTTTTGGTTTTGGTGCGCTATTGATCTTTTACTATGTGCTGAAGACGCTTGACAGGCGGCTGTTTGCGAATAAAAAGCAGCCGGTTATTTCGAAAATTCTGAACAGGTAGAAAGGAGGAGAGGGAATGTCCTTTTCCTCTATTGCGAAAAATGAGCTTTCAAGGATCATTCCCGACAATTATTGCTGTCAGATGGCAGAGCTTTCTGCCATAGTTAGAATGGGAGGAATTATAAGGCTGCGCGGCTCAGAAAATATAAGCTTGAGGATGGTTACGGAAAACGCGGCCATTGCAAGGAAGATATTTATTTTACTGAAAAAATTGTACGGATTGAACATAGAAATAATGGTAAGAAAGAATCGGCATCTGAAAAAGAACCACAGCTATATAATGGAAGTTACTGCAGCAATGGGTGCGGATAGGGTCTTGATGGATACAGGTGTAGCCCTGAAGGATACTGAAGGGATGTATAGGATTAACTACAAGGTGCCTGGCTTTGTCCTTGAAGAAAGATGCTGCAGAAGGTCATACTTAAGGGGGGCTTTTCTGGGAGGCGGGTCGGTGAGCGATCCGGAAAGAGCTTATCACCTTGAGTTTGTTACCCACAGCAGTGACCACGCCGAGGACTTGAAAAGACTGATAAACGGATTTTCCCTTTCTTCAAAAATAGTGGAGAGAAAAAGTAACTACGTTGTATATATAAAAGAAGGAGAACAGATAGTTGATTTGTTAAACATAGTAGGGGCCCACAATGCCCTGCTGAAGTTCGAGAACACAAGGATATTCAAGCAAATGCGAAACGATGTAAACAGGATTGTAAACTGCGAAACGGCAAACCTTACAAAAACCGTAAATGCATCAATAAGACAGATAGAAACTATTGAATATATAAAGAATACTGTGGGACTGGACAAGCTGCCTTCCAACCTGAGAGAGATAGCGGAGCTTCGCCTTAACTACAGAGATGCCAGCCTTAAGGAGCTGGGACAAATGCTGAGCCCTGCCCTGGGGAAATCTGGGATTAATCATAGGTTCAGAAAAATAGAAGAGATCGCTGAACAGATAAAGGCCTCTAGGGGAAAATAATAATTTTTGAAAAAATTAGAAGGATATTGGAGAATTATGTCGAATTTTCCCATATATGTCGTCGGAGGCTGTTATGAGGAGAATTAGTGTAGATAAGATAATAACCGGTATGAGATTATCAAAATCTATAAACTTAATTGATGGGAGAATGCTTCTGTCCAAGGGTATGCCGCTAAAGGAAAGCTATATAGATAAACTGAAAAACCTCGGCATATACCAGGTTTATATTGATGACGAAATATCCAGTGATTTGCATGTTGACGATGTCATAAGTGAAGAAACGAGATTTCACGCCCGCGTACAGGTTAAGAAGCTAATGGAGGATATATCGAGCAGCGGAGCGATTGATCTGTGCCCCATTGGGGATACGGTAAACACGATAATTGACGAATTGATATACAATAAAAACATTATGGTAAACCTGGACGATGTGAGGTCGGTGGATGATTACACATTTTCCCACTCGGTAAACGTATGTGTCCTTTCAATAATCACAGGGATTAACCTTGGGTACAATCAAACAAGGATAAAAGAGATGGGTATGGGTGCACTGCTGCACGATATAGGCAAGACAAAGGTGTCCAATGAGATTATCAAAAAACCTGGGTTTTTGCATCCTGTGGAAATGGAGGAAATGAAAAAGCATGCTGAATACGGCCATGAAATTTTAAAATCCTTTCCCGAAATAGGATATACAAGCAGATTTGTCGTGCTGGCACATCATGAAAGATGTGACGGTAGCGGATACCCCCTGGGGTTGAAGGGAGAGGAGACCCATGAGTTTGTTAAAGTGGTGGCGGTGGCGGATGTGTTTGATGCCCTTACCTCTGACAGGATATACAGGCGAAGGGTAGAACGGCAGGAGGCTGTTGAGTATCTTACCTCAATGAGTGGGAAGCTTTTTGACTGTGATATTGTAAAAGCCTTTATCAGGAGTGTCCCTGTATATCCCATAGGAACAATCGTTGAGTTGAGTACAGGTCAAAAGGCCATCGTTTTGGATAATAACAGAGATTTTCCAACAAGGCCAAGGGTTAGAATCATTGAAGATGAAAAACGGAACAGGGTACAGAAGTGCGACGTTATCGACCTGCTGAAGATAAATAATATAACGGTTCTACGGGAGTGCAGGGACATTTAAGTATATAGCCGGGATTTCAGTCAAGGAGCGCCAATAGCGCTCCTTAGCTTTTAGTAAAGTTGTATATCTTCCAGGATTGTTTGAGAGTTGAGATGTATGCTAACGAGTATTATAATTAAAATAAGTACTGGCTGGAAATAGATACACAGGGAGTTGATTGGATGACCAAACACCAGCAGATAATCGAGTATATAAAATCCCTTAAAACCGGTACCCGTATCTCTGTAAGGAGAATTGCCGAGGCTATGAACGTAAGTGAAGGGACGGCGTATAGGGCAATAAAGGAAGCGGAAACATCCCAGTTGGTCAATACCATTTCTAGGGTGGGCACCGTCCGTATTCAGAGCAATGGTGACAAAGATATAGAAAAGCTAACGTTTTCCGAGGTGCTTAACATAGTAGACGGAAATATTCTGGCAGGCAGGGAAGGGCTTCACAAACACCTCAACAACTTTATCATAGGAGCTATGACGCCCGATGTTGTGACGAAATATCTGGAGGATAATAACCTTCTAATTGTCGGCAACAGGGAAGAACTGCTCAGTCTTGCGCTGGAGAAAAACTGCGCCGTTTTAATAACAGGAGGTTTTGACTGCAGCGAAAAAGTCAAGGAGGAGGCGGACCGGAGGGAACTGCCTATTATGAACTGCAGCTATGACACTTTCACTGTTGCTACGCTGATAAATAAAGCAATATACAACAGGATGGCAAAGAAAGACATCATACTTGTGGGGGATATTATTACGGAAAGCCCCTATTGTTTGAAAACCAGCGACCGTGTCCTTGACTGGAAACGATTGGTCAGAGAGACTGCCCATACCCGGTTTCCTGTTATAGACGGTGACGGCAGGGTGGCCGGCATTGTTACACCCAAGGACATTACCGGTAAAGATGATGACGTGTATATAGAAAAGGTAATGACTCCCGATCCCATTACAGTTAATCCCAAGACTTCGGTTGCGTATACAGCCCACATAATGATCTGGGAAGGTATAGAACTAATACCTGTGGTCGAGGGGAAAGAGCTTACCGGTGTCGTAAGCAGGCAGGATGTGATTAAAGCACTGCAGTATAGGCGCCATCAGCCACAGATAGGCAAAACCCTTGAGGAGACATTGCTTGAGAATTTTGAGGTGGCGGACAATAAAGACGGCATTACTATGCATGGAAGGGTAGAGCCGTTCATGCTTGACAATATCGGTACCGGGAGTTGGGGGACCCTAGTAATGCTTATATCTCTAGCTGTATCGATGGCCGTTAAAAAGAAGAAGAACCTCGAAAGCGTGATAGACAGCTTTACAGTTTATTCCATTAGGCCGGTGCAGCTGGGAGACATGCTGTGCGTAACCGTCAATATTACTGAATTGGGGCGAAATGCCTGCAATCTGGATGTTGCCATTATCAGCAACGGATGCGCTGTTATGAGGGCAATGCTGTCTGCCAGCTACATAAAGAAATAATTAACGGGGTGGTGAGTTAATTGGGTTTTGTACACCTCCATGTGCATACAGAATACAGTTTGCTTGACGGTGCAGGAAGGATCAGTGACCTGCTGGACAGGGCCGGCGAACTTGGTATGAGCGCCCTTGCGATAACAGATCACGGGTCAATGTTCGGCGCTGTCAATTTTTATAAAGAGGCACTAAAACGAAACATTAAGCCTATAATCGGTTGTGAGATATATGTTGCAACAAGAACGATGATGGATAGGGACCCTAAACTGGATGCGGACCAGTATCATCTCGTTCTGCTGGTTAAGAATACACAGGGATACAAGAACCTTATGAAGATTGTGTCGAGGGGCTACCTGGAAGGATTCTATTACAAGCCCAGGGTAGATCTATCTGTGTTGAGGCAGTATTCGGAAGGTCTTATCTGTTTAAGCGGGTGCATTGCGGGAGAAGTGCAGCAAAACCTTTTGACAGGGAATTATTCCAGGGCTAAACAGGTTGCCCTTGAATACAAAGGGGTTTTCGGTGAAGGCAACTATTATCTTGAAATCCAGAACCAGGGCATGGAAGAGCAGAAAAGGATAAATCCATTGCTTCTAAAGCTTGGCAGTGAAACGGGTATTCCGTTGGTTGCTACAAATGATGTACACTACACAAGAAAGGAAGACTGGGAATTCCATGATATTTTACTGTGCATTCAGACGGGTAAGACCGTTGACCAGGAGGACAGGCTTAGATTTCCCAACAGAGAATACTACCTGAAATCCTCTGCCGAGATGAGGGAAATGCTTCCTGAAATGGCCGATGCTATTGACAATACGGAAATAATTGCCCGACAGTGCAACCTTGATATGGATTTTGGCACCATCCATCTACCCCATTTCCCGCTTCCGGCGGGGTATACAGCGGACAGCTATCTGAGGGAACTGGCTTGTAAAGGCCTGAAGGACAGGTATTCTGATATTACGCCTGACTTGGAGGAGAGACTGGAGTATGAGCTGGATGTTATTAAGACCATGGGATATTCCCATTATTTCCTGATAGTGTGGGATTTCATTAAATTTGCCAGGGAACGGAACATAATGGTGGGGCCGGGCAGGGGTTCAGCCGCGGGAAGCCTTGTTTCATACTGCCTGAGGATAACTAATATTGACCCGATTAAGTATAACCTGATATTTGAGAGGTTCCTCAATCCCCACAGGATTACGATGCCTGACATAGACATAGACTTCTGCTTTGAAAGACGGGAAGAGGTTATCGAATATGTTGTACGCAAATACGGAGAAGACAGGGTGGCGCAGATAATAACCTTCGGTACCATGGCAGCCCGGGGAGCAATCAGGGATGTGGGAAGAGCAATAAACATGCCTTACGGAGATGTTGACTACATTGCCAAGCAGGTTCCTATGGAGTTGGGTATTACCATAGACAGGGCTCTTGAAATCAGCCCAACCCTAAGAGAGGCCTACAGTCAGGATGAAGAAGTAAAACACCTGATCGATATGGCAAGATTGGTGGAGGGAATGCCGCGGCATGCATCAACCCATGCGGCCGGGGTGGTAATTTCAAAGGAGCCAATCGAGGAATACGTGCCTTTGTACAGGCAGGAGAGTGGAATAACAACCCAGTATGCTATGGGCAACCTGGAAGAACTGGGCCTTCTGAAAATGGATTTTCTTGGTCTGCGCACCCTTACCGTAATTAGAGATGCCCTGGATATAATAGAAGCTACGAGGGGGCAAAGGCCTGATATCGATGCTATTGCCTTTGACGATGAAAGGGTCTTTGAACTCATCAGCAGCGGAGAGACCGACGGGGTGTTTCAGCTGGAAAGTACCGGAATGAAGAACTTCATGAAGGAGCTGAAACCAAGCAGTTTTGAGGATATTATTGCGGGGATTTCACTGTTCAGGCCGGGACCCATGGATCAAATCCCGCTGTATATAAACAACAAGTACCGCCCCCAGGATATCGTCTATAAGCATCCTATGCTGGAGAGCATCCTGAATGTGACTTACGGATGCATCGTATATCAGGAACAGGTTATGCAAATAGTCAGAGAACTGGCAGGGTATTCCTTTGGCCGGTCAGACCTTGTACGAAGGGCAATGGGCAAAAAGAAAATGGATGTGATGGAGAAGGAGCGGAAGAATTTTATCTACGGAATAACAGAAGGCGATAAGGTAATAGTCGAGGGGGCGCGGAAAAGAGGAGTTAGTGAAAAGGTAGCCAATGAGATATTTGATGACATGATAGATTTTGCAAAGTATGCGTTCAATAAATCCCATGCAGCCGCCTATGCGGTTTTGGCTTATCAGACGGCCTGGCTTAAATATTATTATCCCGTGGAATTCATGGCGGCCCTTCTTACAAGCATTATGGGCAGCAGCAAAAAAATATCCCAATATATCCAGTGCTGCAGGAAGATGGGTATTGATGTGCTGCCCCCGGATGTTAATGAGAGCTATGCAGACTTTACGGTAGTTGGGGGAAAGATAAGATTTGGCCTTGCAGCAGTGAAAAATGTAGGTGCCAATGCGGTCAAATCAATTATTGATGCGAGGAAGGGCAGAGGCAAATTCGAAAGTTTTTCTGATTTTTGCAATAGGGTTGATATGACCTATATTAACAAAAGGGCCGTCGAGAGCATGATAAAAGCAGGTGCCTTTGATTCCTTCGAAGGACACCGGTCCCAGTACATGCAGGTATTTGAAAAAATTATGGACAGTGTCCAGCAGACAAAAAAGAACAACATAAAGGGACAGATTTCCTTGTTCGATTCAACTTCCCGTGATGAGAGCCTTGCCAGGGAGGATTACTTGCCGGATGTACCTGAGTTCAGCCGCAAGGTGATGCTTGGATTTGAAAAGGAAATACTGGGCCTTTATATCAGCGGTCATCCCCTGGAGGAGTACCGGGAAGAGCTTAATAACAGTTCAACCGTGACGACCGATCAACTGCAAATACTTTCTGATCCTGAAGAACATGGGTTAGCTGAGGAACTCAGTCATAGGGACGGCAGCATTGTCAGAATCGCCGGCATGATAACGGAGAAAAAAAATAAAACCACCAAAAACAACAACCTGATGGCATTTATCACCCTGGAAGACCTTCAGGGAACGGTTGAAGTTATTGTTTTTCCCACTGTTTATGAACAATACGCAGATTATTTGAAGGAAGACAGTATCGTAGTGGTTGAAGGCAGATTAAGCCTAAAGGAAGACGAAGAACCAAAGATAATATGTGAAAAAATAAAGCCCCTTAACAAATCGGACAGGGGAAAAACTTCAAAGGATGAGGGGGGAAAACTTTATATAAAGATTCCCAAGCATCTGTCTCCGGATATACTGGGGGATATTAAAAACATTCTCCTGGAGAGCAGCAGAGGAGACATACCTGTTTTTATCTGCTTTGAAGACAAGGGCAAAAAGACCATGATGGCAAGCCGTGACCTCTGGGTTAAGGCTGATGAAACGTTATTGACACAGCTTAACAATATACTAGGAGCGGATTGCGTAAAAGTCTGTTAGTCGTATTATACGGCATCGATTCTCGCACATGCTGCCGCGGCTATTCCTGCTACCATGTTCTTAATCCCCGGATTGAAACTGGTGAACTGCTCATCCAAAAGACTGCTGTATGCCTTGACGATATGCCCGTAATAAATTATACCTGCGGAGCCATACAAATTGCAGATGAAAAGGGGGAGTACATTATTCAGATGGCCTTTGTTTCCCTTAATAAGAGTTTGTAAGGGTTCTGGAAGCAGGTTGCTGTTAGCGTATATATTAAGTATTACAATAGTAAGTATAATCTCTGCAGCTTCAGTGTTTGACAATACCTCTTCCACCTCTTGTCTGATGAGGACCAGGGAAAGGTCGGTATCGTTTCCTTTGATTTTCATAACCAGTTCGGATAATTTTTCGATTTCCACACCTGCTTCAGACAGGAGCTGAATAACGGCATTTTTTAACAAAAATCATACCTCCTTAAGTCGAATTAAAATATCCATATATGATATAATATGTCTATAAGTTCGATTCTGGAACGGGATTTCAAATATAGGGGGATGACCATGTGGACGATTGTATATATGGCTCCGAGCAAAGAGACGGCTGAAAATGTTAAGGATTATCTCGAGAAAGAGAGCATCTTGGTAAAGATAAGGCCTGTTAACAGATGTTCATGCAAGGACGGCTATTATGAGGTTTTGGTTCCGGAGAGCGAAATTGAAGAAGCTCATAGTATTCTTTATCAAACGGGCTTATAATTATTTTTTAACTACCGGGACGCTACATGTCCATGGGGCGGAAGGAGGATACTCTTGAAGAAAAAAACAATCGGAGTGCTCACAAGCGGGGGAGATTCACCGGGCATGAACGCCGCGATAAGGGCTGTGGTAAGGACCGGGATATTTAACGGATTGACTGTCCTTGGTGTAAAAAAGGGATATGAAGGACTTATCCATGGGGAGATAGAAGAAATGCAGTTATCCTCTGTTGCGGATATCATTCACAGGGGCGGTACAATGCTTCAAACGGCCAGAAGCAAAGAATTCATGACAGAGGAAGGGCGGCAAAAGGCGTTAAATATTATGGAAGTTTTCGGAATGCAGGGACTCATCATAATAGGCGGGGATGGATCCTTCAGGGGCGCCCTTGAACTCGCCAAACTTGGGGCACAGGTCATAGGGGTCCCCGGCACAATTGATAACGATATCGCTTTCACCGATTATACTATCGGATTTGATACAGCGATTAACACTGTAGTGGATGCTATTGGTAAGATCAGGGATACGACTTCGTCACATAACCGGGCCAACATTATCGAGGTAATGGGAAGAAACTCCGGGGATATCAGCCTATACGCAGGACTTGCGGGTGGGGCTGAAAGCATAATAGTACCGGAGGTAGGATATGATGTTGATGATGTGTGCAAAAGGATTGTGCAGGGCAGGAACAGGGGCAAACTGCACAGCATCATAATCCTGGCCGAAGGAGTCGGGGGAGCCTTTGAGATGGCAAAAACAATAGAGGAGAAAATCGGGGTCGAGACCAGGGTTACGATACTGGGCCATGTACAACGGGGAGGAAGCCCGACCGCCTTTGACAGGGTTCTTGCAAGCAGGCTGGGAGCCAGGGCTGTTGAACTGCTTATCAACGGCCGGACAGCCAGGATGGTGGGTATATATAAGAACGAAATAGCCGATTTTGACCTGGAAGAGGTCCTGAAATCCAGGAAGGAATTCAGTGAAGAACTATACACTCTAGCGCGGATTCTATCAATTTAAAATTACTGAAAACTACGAACTACCAACTACGTAAATTTAGGGGACATTCCGCGGCAAGGAATACCCGCAAACAGCGGTGTGTCCCCTTACATTAGAAGGAGGGAGAATATGAGGAGGACCAAAATCGTCTGTACTCTTGGTCCGGCAACGGATGATATCGGCCTATTAAGGAGAATAGCTCAAAATGGTATGGATATTGCCAGGCTTAATTTTTCCCACGGGAGTCATGAGGAGCACCTGAAAAGGATAAACGATGTCAAAAAGGTCAGGGATGAAATTAAGAAACCCCTGGCCATTCTTCTGGATACAAAAGGCCCGGAAATCAGGTTGAAAACCTTTAGAAACGGAAGGGTCTTTCTGGAAGAGGGCAAAAGATTTGTACTGACCACAAGGGATATCGAGGGAAATGAAGAAGAAGCCGGTGTTACATATGAGTACTTTGCAGGAGATGTGGCCAAGGGGGATACGGTGCTGCTTGATGACGGCTTGATTCAACTAAAAGTCGAGCAGGTGGATGGAGAAGATGTAATCTGCACGGTCATTAACGGCGGCGAAATATCTAATAACAAAGGCGTTAACCTGCCCGGGATTTCCACAAGGTTGCCGGCCGTTACACCCAAGGATACAGAGGATATCCTTTTTGGCATTCGGCATGGCATAGACTTTATTGCAGCATCTTTCTCACGGAAGGCGGAGGATATCCTGGAGATAAGAAGAATTCTGGAAGAGAATAACGGTGCATACATAAAAATAATTGCCAAGATTGAGAACCGTGAAGGGGTAGAAAACCTGGATAGCATCATCGAGGTAGCCGATGGAATTATGGTTGCGAGGGGAGATCTGGGTGTAGAAATTCCGGCTGAAGAGGTACCGTTGCTTCAGAAGGAAATGATCAGGAAATGCAACAGGGTGGGAAAGCCGGTAATCACTGCTACCCAGATGCTTGATTCTATGATGAGAAACCCCAGGCCTACAAGGGCTGAGGTTGCAGACGTGGCTAATGCAATCCTGGATGGAACCGATGCAATTATGCTGTCGGGTGAAACAGCGGCAGGCAAGCATCCTGTAGAAGCGGTCGAGACAATGGCGAGGATTGCGGAGAAGGTTGAAGAGGCATACAATTTCGGCAAGTGGATAAACAAAACGGCGATGGAAGGAAGCAACAGCGTAACAAATGCGGTCAGCCATGCTACATGTGCTACAGCGCACGACCTGGGTGCAGCGGCAATAATTACGGCCACCCAGTCCGGGCATACCGCGCGGATGGTATCCAAGTACAGGCCTAAATCTTCGATAGTCGGCGCTACACCTGATGAGAGGGTAATGAGGCAGTTAAACCTGACCTGGGGAGTATATCCGGTGCTTTCAAAGCAGGAGGATAATACCGACGACACCCTTGAGGCCAGCGTTAAGGCTGCCCTTGAAAGAGGATATATCAAGGAAGGCGATTTGGTTGTAATAACGGCCGGGGTTCCTACGGCGGTTACGGGTACCACCAATCTAATCCGGGTACATACCGTGGCAAAGGTTATAACCAGAGGTATGGGAGTCGGCAAAAAATCCGCCTACGGAAAGGTAGTTGTCATCAACGATCCGGTAAAAGAACTGGATAAAATGCAGCCGGGAAATGTGTTGGTTATAAAATCGGGAGACAAGGAAATGGTTCCTTTAATGGAGATGGCATCTGCCATAATTGCGGAAGAGGGAGGTCTTACGTCCCATGCTGCCATAGTAGGGCTGCATCTGGGTAAGCCAACGGTTGTGGGAGTTGGAGATGGGTTTGGCCTGCTGCGGGATGGAGAAATTGTAACCGTAGATGGAGCTACAGGCTTGATCTACAGCGGAATAGCAACGGTTATGTAACGGGGGTGATAAAATGCATGTATGGGATGCCAGGGTCAGGGCCAGGTATAAAGATACAGACCAAATGGGCGTTGTATATTATGGGAACTATTACACCTGGTTCGAAGTAGGAAGAACCGAGTTTATAAGGTCATTGGGTTTAAGCTATAAATCCCTTGAAGATAAAGGCGTGATGCTTCCGGTCATTGAAAGCCATTGCAATTATAAGGCGCCTGCAAAATATGATGATCTGCTGCTAATAAGGACTAAGGTAAAGGAACTATCCGGCGCCAGGATAGTTTACGAATACCAGGTGGTGAGGGAAGAGGATGAGGTGCTGTTGGCATCCGGCTATACAGTTCACGCTTTTACCGATGCGCGAACCTTAAAACCTGTTAATCTGAGAAAACGTTGTGCTGAATATTATACAATTTTAGAGAACTCCCTGTAGAATGGAGGGGCTTCATGTTAATCCGGTTTATTTTGCTATTTACTCTCATACCTTTGATAGAACTGGCGATCCTGATAAAACTGGGACAGTATGTCGGGATTGGCTACACGATACTGATTGTACTGCTAACGGGTATATTGGGAGCCTATCTGGCGAAGACCCAGGGCATGGATGTTCTGAGACGTATTCAAACTGAGCTTGAAACGGGAAACATACCAGGCAATCAGATTATTGAGGGTCTATGCATACTGGTGGGAGGAGCAATGCTTCTGACACCCGGTTTGATAACCGATTTGTGTGGATTTGTGCTGGTGATACCCCTTACCAGGGTAGTTGTACGGGAATGGCTAAAGGTCAAGTTCAGAAATATGATCGAACGGGGACAGGTAAACTTTTACTGGAACAGGTGGCAGTAGAGGTATAAAAGAAAATCCATTGGCAAATAGCTAAAGGTGTGCCATCTGACATTATTTGGGTAAACGGATTCTTATTGAGCGTAAATCAAAAGTAGACAGGCTGCGCTGTCTACTAATTATTTTCCGGGTTTATAAATAGAGGCCGGCTAAAAGAGTTGATCAACTTGTTATCCGCAAAGGTATAATCATCATTACCTTCTATCATCAGCTTTACATATTTGACACCGGGAATGGTCGTAAAAGAATATAATATTGAGTCCATCATGATATACTGCTTTTGCCTGTCGTTCCTATAGACTTCAAGGAATGCCCGGTTAAAATCAAGTTTTATTGTATTGTTGATATAGTAAACGTTCAGTAGCTCTACATCCTCGGGTAAAACAGGTTCTACAAACAGGTCGCCTTCTATACCCGTTTTCATGGTATCAAAAAGTGTATAGGCGTAGTCCCTAATGGTTTTCGCTTCCGCAGTATTAGGCCTGTACGGAAACAACAGATATCTGTCAAAGGTGTTTAATAAAAGATATGCAGCGGGCGAGGTTTCCGGGCTCCATGGAGCACTGGTGCTAATCCCCGGGGTTATCTCTTCAACCCGTTTGCCATCAAGCATGAATTGTACCCTCTTCATTTCAGGAATCTCTGTCATGGAATATACTACGGCATCAAGGGCGTGGAAAAGACGAGGGTTGTCCTTCAACCTGTCAGACTTTGAGTTTATATCTACATATACCGTGCTTCCACTGTAGTACACCTTGTTGATATCGGGTATAATGTCGGTTTTCAACAAGCCTGTTACCGGATCCGCACCCTTTACCAGGTTTTCCCCTGTAGTGCTGAGAACAGCTGTGGAATAAGGTACAAATCTGGTTATCGGTACCAGGTAGTTGTAATCACCACTGGGGAAATACAGTACAAGTCCCATACTGTTCTTTGGCTGGTAATTCAGGCTCTTGTAGTACTGGGGGCTGGACTTGTACGACACATTGAGTTCAAGGGGCTCAATATTTTTTAACTTCTCATTGTTGCCGGAAAACTTGAATACGTAACTGCCATCAGGAAGCCGTGTTGTCTTTTGGGAAATATCTACCTGAAAGACCAGGGGTTTATCCCTTGATAGAGTCATTTCTTCATCAGTGGCTCCATCCACTGCTTCCACGAAATTAAACCCGTCTATACGGTTCCCATCTTTATACGCTTCGATTTTAATATTATTGCCCGGACTATTTTTTATACTAATGGCAGTACTGGTAGTTGTCATAGAAAACCTGACCAAGTGTGGGTTGGTAACCTCGGTATAGGCTGGTTGAAAAGAATAGCTGATGGATTGTTCAACAGGTATATAGATAAGGCTGTTTATCTCGATAGGTAAGCCTGCACTGAAAAAACCAACAAGAAGTATAAGTGCCAAGGTGAATATGCTCTTCAACAAAGGCATCACTCCCCAATTATAATTGCATTTTCGAAAAAACCCTTGTCCTTATTATATGATAATATATTATAAAGGTAAATGGAACCGTCAAATATAATTGAATAAAGCCAAAAGATTGACGATAGTAAGTGAAGAATAAGAATACGGCATAGGACAGTAAAAGAGAATGAAGTGTCTGAAAACATACATCAAGCAGGGGGAGGATTGTCTGATTTCATGCAAATAGCTTTTGGTAATGATGAGAGCCCAAGGAAATGCTACCTTTTTAAAATGGCACGCTTCTTGCAATTTAGAAATAGCCAGATAATAAAATGCGTTTGAGGAGGATACCCTGTGAAAAAAATGATTAGGCTTCTTAAAAACAAAAAAATCATTATACCGGCTCTCTGTTTAATAATAGCAGTATCGAGTATTTATTGGTACTATTCCAGCAAACGAAATAATGCTGCGAATAACTCCAGCCTGCCCTTAGTCGCAGTGACGCGGGGTGACATCAGAGTATCCATAACAGGGACGGGAAATATACAGCCCGTTAAAGAACAAAGCCTTTCTATAAAGGTAACGGGCAAAGTTGAAGAAATATATTTTAACGAGGGCGACAGAGTTGCTGCAGGAGATTTAATATATGTGTTGAGCAATAGTGACCTGGTTACCGAGCTTGAAAAAGCAAGGGTTAATCTGGATAGCACCCTGCTCGATTACGGCACAACCACCGACAAGGTTCAAAACCTTCAAGTCAAAGCCCCTATTAGCGGGGTTATAGAACAGATGCAGCTGGTTGAAGGAGAAACGGTCAGCAAGGATAAGGTGATAGTAACTATAGTTGACAAGTCCACAATAAAAGTGAAGGCGCCGCTTAACTCACTGCAGAAGGAGAAGGTTATGCCAGGGCAGGAAGCCGATATAGTATTCCCTGCAAGCTTCGCTACATATACCGGTAAGGTAGCATCTGTGGACCAGACGGGCACACCCAACGGCGACGGATCCATCTTCTACTATGCCCATGTGGTTTTTAGCAACCCCGGTGGGTTTACAGAGGGCGAGGAAGGCTATGTGACCATAAAAACGGCGGACGGGGAAGTAAGGGCAGTGAGATCCGGAACGGTAGAATTCGGGGAAACCAAGGAGATAACGGTACCTGCTGAAGCGCTGGTTGAAAAGGTCATTAAGAAGGAAAAGGATATGGTTGTTAAAGGCGAGATTATAGCAACCCTGTCAAGCGATAGCTTGCACCTGGAAAAGGCATCAAAGGATATTTCGGTTAAGCAAGCCCAACTGGACTACAACGAGGTGCTGGACAAGATATCCTCATTGAAGGTATATGCTGAGGTGGATGGTATAATTGCAGGGCAGAACGTAGTTGTGGGCGACGAAATCAAGATAAAGGATGACGATTCCTCAAGTGGAAGTAGTTCAAACAGTACTGCCCTGGGTTATGTCTTGAGCAATCAGAAAAAAGTAAGCATATCGGTGGATGAGTTGGATATCTCAAAAGTCAAGCTGGGACAGAGGGCTGTTGTCACCATTGAAGCGCTGGCAAACAGGGTATTTGAGGGAACCGTTTCCAAGGTATCCGAGGTTCCTAATATTCAAAACGGTGTTTCAAACTATGATGTTATTGTAACTATACCTGAAGGAGGAGATATTAAAACAGGAATGACAGCAGATGTGGAAATACTCATAGAAAGTAAGGAAAATGTATTAATGGTTCCTGTTGAGGCTATTACTCAGCGGAATGGAAACGCCATTGTCATGGTACCTGCTCAGTCCCAGAGCGGAGACCCGGAACCAAGAAGAGTAAAAATTGGTCTTATGAACGAAAGGTACGTGGAAATCACGGAAGGTCTCTCGGAAGGAGAGAGGGTTGTAGTTACAGGACTTAGTGCAGGAAATACTCAGACCAACGGGTTTCCGATGGGCGGAGGTTTCGGCATGCCGGGGATTGACATGCGTGCAGGCCAAAGGCCCCAGGGCGGAACCCAGAGATCGGGAGGCAATTAACCATGGCATTGATAGAGATAGAAAACCTGTGTAAAAGCTATGTGATGGGCGAAATTGAACTGGAAGTATTAAAACATATAAACCTTAACATAGAGGCCAACGAATTTGTCTCAATCGTGGGTCCATCAGGCTCAGGAAAATCCACACTTATGAACATATTAGGCTGCTTGGACACCCCGACACAGGGAAAATACAGGCTTGATGGGATCGATGTGGGAAGCATGCATGGCCGTAAGCTTGCAGAACTCAGGAACAGAAAAATTGGGTTCGTCTTTCAAAGCTTCAACCTTCTGCCCAGGCTTACAGCCCTTGAAAACGTAGAACTGCCGATGGTTTACAGGGGAGCGCAGTCCAGGGAGCAGAGAGAGAAGGCCGTCAGTGCCCTTGAGATGGTCGGCCTGGGGGACAGGCTGCATCACCGCCCGGCAGAGCTGTCAGGGGGGCAGCAGCAGAGAGTTGCCATTGCCAGGGCTATTGTCGGCGAGCCGGCGATAATACTGGCGGATGAACCTACAGGCAACTTGGATTCAGCGTCCGGTAAAGAAGTCATGGAGCTGCTCCAAAGGCTTAACCGTGACGGAGCCACTTTGATCGTGATTACTCATGACTTGGAAATAGCGCAAAAGGCAGAACGGCAAATTTTCATCAGGGACGGGGTAATGACCGAAGCAAGAAAGGAGATGACGACTTGAATCTAAATCTCTTACAGACTCTAAAAATGGCAATATCCAGCATATTAAGCAACAAAATGCGCTCTTTTCTCACAATGCTGGGAGTTATCATCGGAGTCAGCGCAGTGATAATACTTGTATCGGTGGGGGAAGGGTCTGCTAAAAGCGTAACTGAAAGAATTGAAAGCCTGGGTACCAATCTGCTGACAGTAAATATTATGGGCCGGGGTGCACTAACATCCGTTACCTACGATGAGGTCAAGGAGTTTTCAAGCTTTCCCGGGGTTGATAAGGTAGCTCCATCCCAGACGTCTTCAACAACCGTTAAATACGGCAACAAGAAAATGGACAGCGCTTCTCTGGAAAGCACAACCATGGATTATCTGGACGTCCTGAACTATGAACTGTCGGGCGGAAGGTTTTTAATTGAAAGCGACCTGACCAACCGGCAAAGGGTGGCAGTCATAGGTAAGGAGATTATCGATGAGCTATTCCCTTTTCAAAATCCGCTTGGAGAATCTATAACAATAAGCGGGCAGAAATTTACTATTGTGGGTACTTTGAAAGAAAAGGGCAGTTCTATGGGGGGGTCCGGCGACAATAAGGTTATTATTCCCATAACAGTGGGATTAAGGCTCTCGGGCGACACAGGCATCAGGACTATATATGTGCAGGCGGTTTCCGCGGAACAGGTTGAAACTGCGGAGCTGTATATAAACAATTTTCTAACCAGAAAATTCAAGGACGAAGGAAACTACAGAGTTTTCAACCAGACCCAGATGCTCTCGACAATGAGCGAAGTAACGGGCACGCTGACTGCTATGCTGGGGGGGATTGCAGGGATATCCCTATTAGTTGGCGGGATAGGCATAATGAACATTATGCTCGTATCGGTTACCGAAAGGACTAGGGAGATAGGGATACGCAAAGCTCTAGGCGCAAAACACAGCGATATCCTGATACAGTTCTTGATAGAGGCACTGGTGATCAGCTGTCTGGGAGGGGCTATTGGTGTAGCAGTTGGAATATCCGGGTCTGTACTGGTATCAAAGCTGGTTGGGTTCAGCACGGTTGTTTCTGTAAATATGCTGCTTATTGCGAGCCTGTTCTCCATACTTGTGGGAATAGCGTTTGGAATTTACCCCGCAAACAAGGCTGCGCTGTTGAACCCGATAGACGCCTTGAGGTACGAGTAGTATAATGGGCATGTCAGAGTATTTAAATGGGTTCAGGGTGATAGCATGGGGCTTTTTAAAAATAGAACTATAAAACAACAAATAACTACAATACTGGTACTGGTATTGATTGGTCCGACTGCTGCTATTCTAATGAATATCCTCTTTTCTCAGCAGATTGATGACCTTGCTTTTTCGCAGAAGAGAGATGAGCTGGACGGCATGCTGGCTTCATTGTCGGACCGTTTTACATCAGAGGGTCTGAACATACCGGGAAATCTGGCTGAGCAGGGGTATTTGGAGGGCAAGTATAGGGAAATAGTTCAGCCCTTGTTAAGTGAAAGCCCAAAACTGAAGATAAGCTATTATATAATATCCCGAAGAATAAATTTGCATGCAAGGACAGAACCTGACGGAAAGAATACGATAAGCGTGAAGGTTACAGAGGGAGGCCCACCCCTGCCACGGCCCCACATGGCATATTCCGGTAGAACCAGAAACGTGATAACGAGAGCTATGCCGGTAACATATAATGGTGAACCGGTCGGCATTCTATCCGTTGAGGATATTTTAATCTCCGATATATCAAGGGTTCTATTTGTTAGATATTTTTCCCTTGCGATTATAGTTGTAAGCCTTGCGGCAGGGACGCTGGGCATTACATTTATTGTTAAAAACCTTCTCAGGCAAGTCAATAGTATTAATGATGGTATTCTTAAGCTGCAGGAGGACCTGGATTACAGGATACCCCCGATACCCGGGGAATTGGGGAAGGTGGCGCAAGCCGTTAACCATATGGCAAAGGAGTTGAAGGAAAAAAAGAGGCTTGAAGACCAGCTCCAGCGTTCAGAAAGGCTTGCGGCACTTGGACAGTTGGTATCGGGGATCGCCCATGAACTGCGGAATCCATTGAGCATCATTAGAGCCACTGTACAGCTCATGGAGAAAGAACTTAATGCCCATGAGGGGATAAGTGAGTATACCGGTATAGTTAAGGAACAAGCCGACAGGCAGAATAAGATTATTCAGGAACTGCTGGATTTCGCAAAACCGGCTGTTCCTCAGCTGGTGCCGGTGGATTTGAACCAGCTGTTGGATAGTGTGATGACGTTTACGAGAGCCTATCTTAAGGACAGCAATGTTGTACTCAGCATAGAGAAAGAAAAGGAGTTGCCGAAAATTCTGGCGGATGGCGAAAAGATTAAGCAGGTTATACTTAACCTGATTCTTAATGGGGTGCAGGCTATGCCGGATGGCGGGGAACTGAAAATTAAGACCTATAGTACGGAAGGAAAAACGGTAATAGAGTTCAGCGATACAGGGGTGGGGATACCTCAGGAAAACCTGGAAAAGATATTCAATCCATTTTTCACGACAAGGGATGGGGGTACCGGTCTGGGTCTCGCCATAGCCCATCAGATTGTTAAAATGCACCAGGGGACATTGGAAGCCAGAAGCGTTAGGGGGAAAGGCGCGACCTTTACCGTAACAATACCTGCTATGCAGTCGGAGGGGGATGCTAATGCATAGGGTTTTAGTTGTGGACGATGAACGGCATATCAGATGGGTCATTTCCCGTGCCCTCAAAGCAGAGGACCTTGAAGTTGTTGAATTTGAGAACGGGACGGATTTTCTCGAAAATCTGGAAAAACACAGGCCCGATCTGGTAATCCTGGATCTTAAAATGCCTGGAATTGACGGACTTGAAGTATTGCGCAGAGTAAAGGAACGGCAGAGGGACCTGCCGGTGATTATGATAACTGCTCACGGGACAATAGAAACAGCAATAGAAGCCATGAAGATGGGAGCCCATGATTATATCACAAAGCCCTTTGATATCGACGAATTGAAGATTCAGGTGTCAAGGGCGTTGAACATGAGCAACCTTGTGCATGAGGTAAAGTATCTAAGGGACCAGCTTGAAAGCAGTTTCTCCGATATAGAGCTATACACGAAAAATTTAAAAATGCGCGAGATATATGACATGGTAGACAGGGTGGCAGATACCGAAGCCGGTGTATTGATTACAGGGGAAAGCGGAACAGGAAAGGAAATAATTGCCCGGATGATCCACCATAAGAGCAGTAGAAGAAGGAAACCTTTTATTTCGGTAAACTGCGCTGCAATACCGGCAAATCTTGTTGAAAGCGAGTTTTTCGGGCATGAGAAGGGAGCGTTTACCGGGGCTGTGGCAAGGAAGCCCGGTAAGTTTGAACAGGCAGATGGGGGAACCCTTTTTTTGGACGAAATAGGCGAGCTTGATCCATCGATGCAGGCAAAACTGTTAAGGGTTATACAGGAAAAATCCTTTGAGCGAATAGGCGGGACAATCACAATCAAGGTTGACGTGCGAATCATCGCTGCGACTAACAAAAACCTGCAGATGGCCATTGAGAACGGGAGTTTCAGAGAAGACCTGTTTTACCGGCTTAATGTAATTCATATAGATATACCACCGCTAAGGGAGAGGAAAGAGGACATTCCCCGGCTGGTTGAGCAGTTTGCTGCCAAATATAAACGCAAGAGCAGCCGAATCGAAGTACCGCCAAAAACGATGGAAGTATTGATGAGTCATAATTGGCCGGGAAACATAAGGGAGCTGGAAAACTGCATTGAGAGGGCAACGATAGTATGTGATGGAGATGAAATATTGCCCGAGCACCTGCCCTTTTCAAATACTGCAAAGGCACAGGAGCACAAAAGCAGTATAGTGAATTTCCCCGATGAGGGGGTAGACCTTGAACAGATTGAGCAGGAGCTTATAAGGACTGCCCTGGAAAAAAGCAAAGGAAACCAAACGAGAGCAGCGAAGCTTCTCAATATCACCCGCTCGGCTCTTATCTACAGGATGCAGAAGTATGGCATTGACTGATACCCCAATGACCTGAAAACAGCAGTTTCAGGTCATTGGTGATTCATAGACTCAAATTGGTTATAAAAAGCCGGAAAGGCACATGGTTTTTATGTGCGGTTAAGAGGGAAATCGGCGGCTATGGAGAAAAGATTAAAAGAACCGAGCCCGTGGCATGGTGGTGATTATGTTGAAACTGGACAGGCTGATTTCCATATTGGTTGTGCTGCTCAGGAAGGAACGCGTGCAGGCAAAGGAGCTGGCCGAGATGTTCGGCGTTTCGGTCAGGACCATTCTCCGGGATGTTGATGCAATTAACCTGGCAGGAATACCCATTGTGACATATCAAGGGGTAAACGGCGGCATTGGGATTGCAGAAGGGTACCGTTTGGACAGAAGCGTTCTTACCTCCGATGAGATGGCTGCAATCATTGCTATGCTGAAAGGTGTTGCGGGCAGCATACCGGGCAGCAGGCATGAAGTTTTGTTGGAAAAACTTAAAAACATCATGTCAAAACCACAGCTTGATACGCTTAAATCAAAAACAGACCGGCTTGTGATAGACTTCTCCCCATGGGGGGGAAATGAGCATCTTAAAGACAAGATAGCAGTCATAAACAAGGCAATAGAGACCTTAAAAGTGGTTGAATTCGAATATACAGATTCAAACGGGTTGAGGACGAACCGGAAGGTGGAGCCGTATTCATTAATCTTGAAGGGACAAAAATGGTATCTATATGCATGGTGCTTGATGCGGCAGGATTTTCGCCTTTTCAAACTATCCAGGATAAAGGAACTGACGGTTCTGGAGGTATGCTACGACCCCAGAGATGTATCACTGGAAGAGCTGCCTTGGGACAATGAGTGGCAAAAACCCGAGAACGTGGTTGAGCTTGAGCTGGCCTTTGAAAAAGAGATGGAGGGTATTGCTGAGGAGTGGTTCGGGGAAGATTTGGTGAGGCTGGAGGACGGAAGGGTTATGGTTAGGGCTATGCTTCCCGAGAATAACTGGCTTTATGGATTCCTTTTAAGCTTTGGGATGGGAGTCGAGGTCATAAGCCCTCCGCATATTAGAACGATTCTCGCAGAAATCGGGGCAGGGATTCACAAAAAATATTCTCAAGAAACATGACACACAGCTGTCGTATTTGTAATGGTATAATCAAGAAAAAAGCCAAAGGGGGCAAAATACTATGGATTACAAGTTTGAATTAGCCGAGCAGCAGGCTCAACCTGTACTTTCTATGCGTACAAGGACGGCGGTGGGCAATTTGCCGCAGGAGCTGGGCAAGGCATATGGAGCTATTATCGAGTATCTGAATGAGATTGGCGAAAAACCACTGGATGCAGCTTTTGCCGCATATTACAACATGGATATGGAGGACCTCGATGTAGAGATGGGGTTTCCCGTTGCAAAGCCGATTGCCGGGAAAGGTGATATTAAGTCAGGTGAAATCCCTGCAGGGAAACAGGTATCCTGCTTGTATAAGGGTCCGTACAGCCAGATGGAGCCGGTTTATAAAGCAATGATGCAATGGATGAATGAAAATGGCCATACGCCGACCGGAGTAGCCTATGAGTTCTATTATAACTCTCCCATGGAAGTGCCGGAAAGTGAGCTTCTGACGAAGATAGTATTTCCGCTTAAGTGAGATCAAAAGGGGATGGTTTAATGGCCGAAAGGGATCTGGTTTTAGACGGGAGCTATACTCCCACATATGATGAGATATCCGGTTACATGAATGAACCCATACGGACACTGTGGCAGGACTTGAATGCCTATATTCAGCAGGAGTACAAGGCTCTTCCCAGGATAACATACAGCAAATGCTCCGCGAAACCGGGGTGGAATGTCAAATACCATAAGTCGGGCAAGTCCTTATGCACGCTGTATCCTGAGAAGGAGAGCTTCATTGCGCTCGTTGTCGTTACGCTTGACCTGGCGCCCTTGATTGAAGCCATGTCGGACGAGTACCAGCCTGCTGTTCTGGAGATCATGAGGTCGGCGAAGCCCTTTAACGGTACGCTGTGGCTGATGATACCGGTGGATGGTCACGCTGTCCTGGATAATGTGAAACAGCTTTTATTGCTGAAACACAAAATCAGGTAGGGTGCGACAGGGGACGGCGGCAGGGTACGGTTCTCAATCTGCCGCACGCCATACCCGTGACACTATTCTCCCAGCCTGCTATTCTGCTTTTTCCAGTAATGTTTGAAATAGGGGTTTCCTTTCACTGAAGCCGGATTGTTTTTATTGCTCTCAACGGTCCGGTTTATTAACTCTTTCTCCCGGTCCATTGCATATCTCATTATTCCTAAAAGGTCACTGTGTTTACTGCCCTTCAGATCCAAGGTATCAACTCTTTCCTGGAACTCCCTTTCCAATTTATCCCGTTCTTCAAGATAAGCATCAAGATCAGCAATCCTGTTCTCCAGGACCATTCGGAAGAACCTCTCCCTTTCTTTCCAGTATCCGACTGCCTGTGCCTCTTCATCTTCACTAAAGGTGAAGTCTTCGTTTTCAATCAGCCATAACGGTTTGAAGATTGAGATACAGGGTGTAGAGCTTCCGGTTACCCAATATGTACAGTTTTTTTGGTTCAGAGAAGCTATATAACTGCCGGTTGTGTGGTCTCCATAGAGAAAACCGCCGTGCATGCAAATGCTTTTCAGCGAACTTCCTGTAAAAAGCCTGTCTTCAAGCCTGCTATCATGGCTTCTCAATATATTTTTCATAGTATTTACAGTAATATTTCCCTTTTCACGCTGCAGCCCGGCAGTGCTTGCTGCAAGCCTTTGTTTTGACCCGCTGAAGCGGGTGATAAGACGATCGCTGTAGCACCTGGCAAAATGAAAGTCCTTTTCTCCCCTGCACCATCCTCTGTCAACGGCATGTTTGACAAGCTCGGGGTGGCCGAGGTCAAATCGGCTGCCTATGGTGAGGCAATTGGAGATGCTCCTGACATCCTCGACCCTTTCCGCCGCCCAGTACTGTCCCGCTGTTTCCAATACCCATGCGGAGGTTTTGTCGGCGATGAGAAAGGAATTGTGGTAAGTAAATTTTTTCTCGAATCCGCAGTTTCCTCCCTGGCCGTATTGCCCAAGGAGGTCGATAATCATATGAAGGGCTTCATCGCTGGTTTTGCATCTTTCAAGGGCAATCCGGACCATGTCCATCCCTGTAAGGCTGTCTTTGCCGTATTTTTCTCTGGTAAACACCGCTTCATTTCCTATGTTAAGGCCAAACTCATTGCAGCCCATCTCACAACCCCATATCCAGGAGGGCTTTAAAAGGAGCACCTCATAGGTCACGGGAGCCTGGTCGATTTCTATATATGTGCACTTAACCCGTGAACCCTTTTCATGGGCTTTCCTTGGAACCCTGATGACGATATGGGGCTCATTGGGCTGGCGGTCGCTGTTCTTGGCGAACAGAACCGAACCGTCCTTTGTTGAGTTGCCCAGAGCCACCATGGTATCACACATATTTACTCCTCCCTCAATGATAATTTGATCGATAATCTGTTTTCTTCTTTACCTACATGAAGGGGCTGTAGCCCTCAGTTTGACTGCCGGCTGCGGCTCCCTCTTTCAGGTATTCTTCAAGCACACTTCCCACCATTTTTACTCCTTTTACTATCCTGTCTGAATGCACGGAAGCGAAGCTCATTCTGAAGTGGCTTCTACCGCTGCTGCCCGAGTAAAACAGGGAGCCGGGGGTGATAAGCACCCCTTTTTTCAGGCATCTTGCGTACACTTCCTCGTCCGAATAGCCCTGGGGCAGTTGAAACCACACGTGAAGTCCCCCGCCGGGGTCCTTATAGTTTACTTCACCCGGAAAGCTGTCTCTCAATGCACCCATAAACAGCTCATATCTTTTTCTGTACTTCTCTTTCATATATTCAATATGCTCAACCCACACATCTTCCCTCAGGTATAGGTCAAAGGTTCTCTGGATAAGACCGGATGTGGAGATATCCGAGGTGTGTTTGGCGGATAACACCCTGTTCCACAAACGTCCGGGTACCACCATAAAACCCAGTCTGAGACCCGGCATGAATATCTTGGAAAAGCTCTTTATATATATCACGTTCTCACTATGGTCAAGCGCCTTCAAAGGGAGAGAGGTGCTGCCGGTATATGACAGCTCGCTGAGAAAATCGTCTTCAACTATATAGGTGTTGTGGGCCCTGGCTATCTGCAGTATTCTCTGCTTTTTCTCATCCGAGTAAGAATAACCCGTAGGGTTTTGGAAGTTAGGCATAACGTAGACTAACTTAGGATTATACAAAGAAATCTTCTGTTCCAGCTCCCCAAGGTTAATACCATCCTCTTCAATGGGAATCTCTACTATCCTCGCCCCTCTGGATTTAAACGCCTCTATCGCACCCCTGTAAGTGGGGCTTTCGATAAAAATACAATCTCCAAATTCGATAAGGGCCTTCGACACTATGTCTATACCTTGCTGGGCTCCCGATATTACTTGTATGCTGTCCACAGAGGAAGTAATGGAGTATTTTTCAAGATACATGCAAATTGACTGCCTAAGGGGCTGAAACCCCTGGATTTGCTGATAACCGAAGACATCCCCCTTATCCCTGTCCAGGACTCTGTTTACAAGCGTTTTGAAATTTTCTACCGGGAACAAATCGGGCGTTGGGGTAGCGCTTGCAAAGTTTATCGTATCGCCCTTCACAGATATTTGTCCCCTTTCCATCATCCTAAGGTCATCCGCTTCCTCATAGGCAAAGGTTGAGCGTTCATCCCTGTTCACCGGAGAAATATAAGTGCCGCTCCCAACCTTCGAATAGGCCAGCCCTTCCTTTTCAAGCTGTTTATAAGCGTTAACTACCGTTATGCTGTTTACCCCTAGTTCGGATGCCAGCATCCTAATAGGGGGCAGCTTCTCATCGGGCTGAAATACTCCTTCCTTTATAAGCGATCTAAGCTGCCAGAAGAGCTGAGTGTATAGGGGTGTATCCAGCCCCCTATCCAAATGTATCGTAACAATTTTCTCCATAACCCATTCCTCCTGCGGATATTGACAGGACAATACCCCGTATGGTTTAATAACAATAGATATTGTATCGTTATAAACAAATTGTAACGATACAATATCTAAACCTATTATATCAGTAAAAAAATATTTGTAAAGGGGGCTTTTTTATGAATCAAAGGTACGAGCTTAACAAGAACCTTGCACAAATGCTTAAGGGCGGAGTAATAATGGATGTGGTTTCTGTGGACCAGGCCGTCATCGCAGAAAAATCCGGCGCCGTTGCGGTAATGGCGCTCGAAAGGGTTCCGGCGGATATAAGGCGGCAGGGGGGAGTAGCCAGGATGTCAGATCCCGGTCTTATCAAAGAAATCAAGTCGGCCGTTTCAATACCGGTCATGGCGAAGGTCAGAATAGGCCACTTTGTTGAGGCCCAGATACTGGAGGCGATCGGAATTGACTACATAGATGAAAGCGAAGTGCTGACCCCTGCGGATGAGATGTTCCATATCGATAAGACTTCCTTCAGGATACCCTTTGTGTGCGGCGCTAGGAACCTGGGCGAAGCCCTGAGGAGGATAGGGGAAGGGGCTTCCATGATAAGGACAAAGGGCGAAGCGGGGACGGGAAACGTTGTTGAAGCTGTCCGGCATATGAGGACGATCATGTCCGAAATAAGAAGGCTTCAGGTTATGCCCAGGGAGGAATTAATGACGGCTGCCAAGGAAATGGGGGCTCCCTACCACCTGGTTGAATTCGCTGCGGAGAACGGGAGGTTACCCGTTGTCAATTTCGCGGCCGGTGGAATAGCAACCCCCGCCGACGCAGCTCTTATGATGCAGCTTGGTTGTGACGGCATCTTCGTAGGGTCGGGAATATTTAAATCCTCGAATCCGGAAAAAAGGGCACAGGCAATTGTAAAGGCAACAACTTATTTCAATGACCCGGAAATCCTCGCCGATGTCTCGGAGAATTTGGGGGAACCTATGCACGGTCTTGAAATCGATCGTTTGGATAAGGAAGAAAGGTTCGCCGATAGGGGCTGGTAGAATGAAGAGGGTAGGGGTTCTTGCTCTTCAGGGTTCGGTGCAGGAGCATATGGAAAAGCTTGAGAGGATTGACGGAGTTACCCCGGTGTCCGTGAAAAGCCAAAAAGACCTTGTTGGTGTAGAAAGGCTTATTATTCCCGGCGGGGAGAGTACGGCTATAGGCAAACTCCTGAGGGATTTTGACATGATCGTCCCGCTGGCCGGTATGATAAGAGACGGAATGCCCGTTTGGGGAACCTGTGCCGGGATGATTATCCTGGCAAAGAGGATAGAAAACAGTCCGACGGTCCACCTGAATGTTATGGATATAACGGTGAAAAGAAATGCCTATGGAAGCCAACTGGACAGCTTTGTGACAGAAGGGAGAATCAGTGAAGTTTCTCACAGCAATATACCCCTTGTTTTCATCAGAGCACCCTATATTACCCGTATAGGTGAGGGGGTAGACGTCATGCTGGAGGTTGACGGTAAAATTGTCGCAACCAGGCAGAAGAACATGATAGCCACTTCATTTCATCCTGAACTGACGGACAGCCTGGATTTTCACCGGTACTTCTGCAGCTTTTAGTTTGATAATGATGGTAGCAGTGAGAAAGTTGAGGTGATTGAATGCCTCAACTTTTTTTATTGTCTAGGAAAGTATAAATTTTTTTGGTAAAATAACTATGGTTTAATGTAGTAATAGCAAGGGCTATCAGAATAATGTAAAAGATTAACAGGAAGTATGTGGAATGGCAAGAGGGATAATAAAGCGATATTTTCTGACCATTGGGATGAATTTTTAAATAGATTTGGTCATAGGGTAAGACCTGTTGTAATAAAAGAAGTTAAGAAGATGCTTGAGTGTGGCTCATTTGCTAACGGGTACGCAGAATATGAGTGTGAGAAGTGTGGGGAGAAGAAGAAAGTACCGTTCAGGTGCAGGAGTAGGTTTTGTGGATCATGTGGGAAAGTATATATAGACAACAGGGCAGAGAATATGGCAGAGAAGTTGATACAGGCAAAACACCGACATATGGTGTTTACCATAGCTGAAGAACTTAGAGAATATTTTAAGAAGGATAGAGAACTACTGGCGTTATTACCGCAGTGTGCAGCGGAGGTAATAAAAAGCTGGTGGAGAGAACAGAACAAGAAAGAGAACTACACGCCCGGAATAGTGACAGTAATACATACATTTGGAAGAGATTTAAAGTGGAACCCTCATGTGCATGTATTAGTAACAGAGGGTGCTGCAGGTGAAAATACAATATGGAAAACAATAAAATTCATTCCATATAATATGTTGAGGAAGAGATGGCAAAAGCTTTTGCTAGATGAAATAGAAAAGAGAGTTGCTAAGAGGGAGTTTAAGAAGCTAAAGAATCGACTTTATAAAGAGAAGAGCGAGGGTTTTTATGTATACGGTAAAGGGGAAGTAAAGAGTGAAAAAGCTGCAATACAGTATGTGGGAAGGTATACAGGAAGGCCGCCGATAGCGGAGACGAGGATAATATCATATGATGGACAAAAGGTGAAGTTTTACTATGTAAGGCATGAAGATGGGAAAAGAGTAGAGGAAGAAATAGATGCAATAGAATTTATCAAGAGACTAATTGTGCATATACCGGAAGAACAATTTAAGATGATAAGGTATTATGGAATATATGCACAGCATACTAAAGACAGGCCGAAATTAATAAAGATGGTGAATGATAAGATAAAAGAACTTAGGAGAAAGATGAGCAAGTGGAGAATCCGGATAATGAAATCCTTTGGATATGACCCATTGGAATGTGAAAAATGTGGAGGCAAAATGACGGCTGTAGATGTATATTACAAGGAGTATGGTAGCGTAATGGAAATATATCGTAAACGGGTTGAGGCAGAAGTAGATAAAAAAATTAAGGAAGTAGAAGAAATGGATAAGGTAATAAGGGAGATAACAGGAGGTAGAATAGAACCATTATACGTATAGAAAGAGGAGATTAGGGCAAATGTCAAAGAAAAAGAAAAACAGAAGCGGCAAGGCAGCAGTAGAAGCACGGAAAAGGCGCATATTAGGCGATACCATTAGGTATAAATGTTTGGAATGTGGGATAGAGGAAGATATTCCAAGGGGGGTAGTAGAAATGTTTGATGCACTTGATGATGAAGGGGACCTCACTGTTCCACCGAGATTTGATTGCGAAGAATGTGGAGGCTTAATGGAGCCTATAGAGTACACAGGAGTTCATGGTGTTGAATATAAAATAGCTGACAAAAAAGAAGATGATGAAAAAGGAGACTGGTTATTTTAATAGTTGCTTAGGTACAGGGCAAAACTCCTCAAGAGGAAATCTGAGGGAAGTCTTGGAGTGCTGGAGGTCAAACTAAAAACTCCCCCTCATGCCTGAGGGGGCTGGGGGGAGTTGGAGGTGGCGAAGCCACCTTTTTTACCCTGTCACTTCTGGAAAAACATAACTATTTCATGGTTATGTTTGAAGGGAAACATTATAGTTTGTAGAATTTGTAATTATCTGTAACCATAAAGTGCATGAAATACTAGCAAAATGGTGGAAGAGCCAATAGGGTGCCGCAGATAGGCAGGTGTAGTGGAAATGTTCCAGCTAGCTTGTTTTGACATGGATGGAACGTTAATAAGAAACACGAACTCTGTGAGATATTTGTGCTGTTTAAACGGGAAAGAGGATGAGGCCCTGGAGATTGAGCTGATATCCGGTATAGACGATGTGATTAAACGTCTTAAAGGTGACGGAATGAAGACAATTTTGATAACCGCAGGACCTGTTCAGGTTGCCGGTATTATGAAGGAAAAATTCGGTTTCGATGAAGCCTATGGCAGCAATTATGATGTATCTAACGGAAATTTTACCGGCAGGATACTGGAGCACCTGGGCGAAGGGGGGAAGCTTAGAAGTCTGGTTTCATTCTGCGCTAAGAATGAAATTGACCTCCAAAGGACTATAGCTATAGGTGACAGCGCTTCTGACATTGAAGTATTTCAGAAAAGTGGGAAATCCATTGCAATAAATTATACGGATGAATTAATTGGAAATGCTAGCGTATACCTGAAAACCAACACATTGACCGACATTCTAAGGCATCTGTGATTACTAAAGTCAAGTGGGAGTTAACGTTTGAATTTTTTTCCTTTTAATCCTTGTCCTTTCCAGAAATACATAATACAATATTGTGTGTAGGCACCAACAGTCCGCATGAAAACTATTATCTGGTAAGGGGGTATCTCTATGAAAGGCTTAAAAAGGTTTGGCTCTGTTTTAGTTTTGGTTCTTGTTTTAGCCATGGTTTTCTCTAATATTGCTGTGGCAGAAAGCGTTTACAAAGTTCAACAAGGGGATGTGCTATGGAAAATTGCAGAAAAATACGGTCTGGATTGGAAACAGCTAAGTGAATATAACAACCTGTCCAATCCCAATCTCATTTATCCGGGACAGGAAATCAGAATCCCCGGTACTGAAGAAGAACAAGCAGCAGAATCAGAAGAAGCAGTAGAAGAAGCAGCGGAAGAAGTATATGAAACCCTCACGATACTTCATACAAATGACATGCACGGCTTCTTTGTCGAAGGTGCAAGCGACGGTATGGGTGCGGCAAAACTTGCTGCCAAAGTGAATGAAATCCGTGCAAACGAGAAGAATGTGCTGTTCCTGGATGCGGGAGACGCGGTACAGGGGAACAACCTGGTGACTCTGTCTAAAGGCGAAAATGCTATCAGAGTCATGAATTCTATGAAGTATGATGCAATGACCGCTGGGAATCATGAATTTGATTACGGTAAAGACAGACTGGCTGAGCTGGCAGGGATGGCTGAATTCCCTGTTCTGGCTGCAAATATTAAGAAACAGGATGGAAGCAACTTTTTAACGCCATACATAATCAAAGAGATGGATGGGCTAAGGGTTGGTATTTTTGGCATTGCAACACCGGAAACAACGTATAAATCCCACCCGAAGAACTCCGAGGGATTGATATTCGAAAGCCCTGTCGAAACGGCAAAAGCAATGGTCGAAGAACTGAAGGGAAAGGTGGATGTAATAATAGCCCTTTGCCATTTAGGTCTGGAGGGGGAAGATACAAGCGATAGAGTGGCTGAAAACGTAACAGGAATCGACGTTCTGATAGACGGACACAGCCATACGGAACTGGCACAGGGGAAAGTCGTAAACGGCACCTTGATTGTACAGGCCGGCGAAAAAACCAAAAACCTGGGGATTGTGAAACTAGCGGTCAAAGACGGGGTTGTTGTCGGCAAAACGGCTTCCTTGTTTACAAAACAGCAGGCCGAGAGCCTTGAAGAGGACGATGCAGTTAAAGCAGTCATCAGCGAAGCGAGGGCTGCAAATGAAATAATCGAAGCGGAGGTTGTGGCTATCAGTCCTTTCGTACTTGATGGGGAAAGAGCAAATGTAAGAACAGGGGAAACAAACTTAGGCAACTTAATAACGGCGTCCATGCTGGATATCAGCGGGGCAGATGTTGCCCTCATGAACGGTGGGGGAATCAGGGCCTCCATAGACGCCGGGGACGTAACAAAGGGTGAAATTCTCACGGTATTGCCGTTTGGAAACACGTTAACCGTAATTAAAGTTACAGGTGCCGATATTAAGGCGGCGATTGAAAACGGGATTGACAGCTATCCGGAAGCAAAGGGTGCATTCCCTCATATTGCAGGAATGACTGTTACATTCGATGCAACAAAAGAAGCAGGTAATAGGGTAGTGGAAATCACAGTCGGAGGTGAACCGCTGGATGAATCCAAAACATACACGCTTGTAACAAATGACTTCCTGGCAGCCGGCGGAGACGGGTATTCCATGTTCGCAGGAAAAGAGATTATTGCGGAATACAACGCATTGGATGAAGTGCTAATTCAATATATACAGGAAAAGGGATTTGATGAGGCAAAAACCGATGGAAGAATAAAAGACATTTCCATGGAAACAGGCGTATTGGAGCTGCTTAACGCAGCATAATTACCGAACGGTACAACCTCTTCTGTTAACGGGGGCGGTTCTCCTGACAATAAATTTGGCATATGAAGATTGTCAAAAGAGTCGTCTCCGTGACTGGGTTTTAAGGAGCATTGGACATAATCTTTTTCTTTAGCGTTCTAATTCTTATTTTTCATCACACCTTACTCCTTACGGGAAGGTCCTGGAACAGATAAATAAGTATCAACTTGAATCATACAGTGACCGCCGCCTGAAAGAAATGTCGGCGGAAATGAAAAACCGGGCGAGGAACGGAGTTTCCCTTGACGAACTTCTTGTGGAATCCTATGCCATTGTCCGGGAAGCATCGCGGCGTATGCTTGGAATGCGTCCTTACGATGTGCAGGTTATCGCGGGGATCGCCCTGCACAGGTGCAAGGTGGTGGAGATGCAGACCGGAGAAGGTAAAACGCTGGCCGCCATCATGCCTGCATACCTAAATGCGCTGACAGGCGAAGGGGTTCATGTACTCACTTTCAATGATTACCTTGCCCATAGGGATGCCGCATGGATGGGACCGGTATACGAGTACCTGGGACTAACGGTAGGATATGTAAAAGAAGGGATGAGCATATCCCAAAGACAAAACGCCTATTGCTCTGATATAACATATGTAACCGCAAAGGAAGCGGGCTTTGATTATTTGCGTGATTTCCTGTGTGTAGAAAGAAATATGCTTGTTCAGAGGCCATTCCATTATGCGATCGTGGATGAAGCCGACTCTATTCTTATCGACGAGGCGCGGATTCCCCTTGTGATTGCCGGGAATGTGCCTGAAAACGTGGAAGATGCGTTTCGTTTGTACGATATAGTAAAGAATTTGCAGCCGGGCGACGATTATGAAACGGACCAGTACAGGAGCAATATATATTTAACCGATGCCGGGCTATCACGGGTTGAAAAAATCCTTGGATGCGGCAATCTTTATGACCCGGAGAACCTGGAGCTGCTTACAAGGCTGAACTGCGCACTGTATGCCGAGGTGCTGCTGGAAAAGGATAAAGACTATATTGTAAAAAACGGGAAGGTTGAGATTATTGACGAATTCACCGGCCGTATCGCTGATAAGCGGCACTGGCCGGACAACCTCCAAACGGCGGTTGAAGCCAAGGAGGGCTTAGCACTCCAAACCGGAGGCATGGTCATGGGGTCCATAGCGATGCAGCACTTCTTAAGCCTATATCCAAGAATCTCCGGGATGACCGGAACAGCCGTTGCGGCGGCAGGAGAGTTTAATGAGTTTTATTGTATGGATGTGGTAGTGATACCAACCAACAGGCCGTGCATCCGCAGAGACCATCCTGATCTGGTTTTTACCCACAGCCAGGCCAAGCAGAAGGCGCTTGTTTCGGAGGTTAAAAGAGCACATGGGACCGGACAGCCTGTACTTATTGGTACCGGCAGCGTGGAGGAGTCCGAACGTCTGGCGTCCGACCTTAGAAAAGTGGGTATAGAACCCCGGGTGTTGAACGCAAAAAACGATGAAATGGAAGCGATAATCATTGCCAGAGCTGGTGAACCGGGAGCTGTGACGGTTTCCACCAACATGGCCGGCCGGGGAGTCGATATAAAGCTCGGCGGCGAAAGAGAACAGGAACGGGATAGGGTGGTTGCATTGGGAGGGCTTTATGTCATCGGGACTAACCGTCATGAAAGCAGCAGAATAGATAATCAGCTGCGGGGCAGGGCGGGGAGGCAGGGCGATCCCGGGGAAAGCAGGTTTTTTATAAGCCTGGAGGATGACATGATAGTAAGATACGATATTGCAAAGCTGATCCCCGCCCGGAATTTTCCGCAAAAACGGGAAGATCCGGTTTGAGGACCCCATTGTCAGGCGCGAGATTGAAAGGGGACAGCGGATTGTGGAAGGGTATAATTCCGATATACGGAGGCAGCTGTGGAAGTATTCCTTTATAATCGAACAGCAGCGGCGGATCATTCACAACAAGCGCCGGGACATACTGCTGGATAACGTACCGATGGAGCTTCTATCAACAGGATCCGCCGAACGGTATTCTTCCATTCACAGCCAGGTGGGCGAGGAGATCCTGAGAAAAGTGGAAAAGCAGATTACCCTATACTATATAAACAAATGCTGGGCCGAATACCTGGACTATATGGCCTATGTCCGGGAAAGCATACACCTGGTTGTAATAGGAAAGAAAAGTCCACTGGATGAGTTCCACAGGATTGCTATAGAGGCCTTTGACAATATGCTGGAGAGGATTGATGCCGAAATAGTTGGGAAGTTCAATACCGTGGAAATCAAGGAAGAGGGTATTGATACGGACAAAGAAGGGCTCAGGGTACCATCGTCAACCTGGACCTATCTCATAAACGACAGTCCGGACCAATTCAGCAGCCTGCCCCTCCTGGTCAAAGCTGCTACGGATGCCATTAGTGGACCTCTTTTCACAATACAGTCGGTTTGCAGGCGCGTTTTCGGATTGTCAAAATAGGCTGCTTACATTCATACATAAACATACAAATAACCTAATAATCATAATAAATATAGAGGAGCAATTCGCTGAATAGAAATTCAATTTAGCCTATATTGATTCAGGAGGTTGATTTGATTTGGAATCGACAATTATTATACTGGTAATACTGGCTGCTGCCGTATTAGGCCAGGCGGATTCCGTGGCGGTTGCAGCATCGGTGCTCCTGATTGTAAAACTGCTCCATGTTGAACATCATGTTTTCCCTGTCATTGAGAAAAATGGAGTTACCTGGGGCTTGATCCTGCTTATCGCCGCTATCCTGATTCCCATCGCCAAAGGGCAGATTACATCTGCCAGTATAACAAACCTCTTTGCTTCATGGGTCGGTATATTAGCCCTGGGCCTCTCATTTTTCACAACATACCTGAGCGGACTAGGGCTACAATACCTCACGGTTCAAGGTCACAGCGAAATAATGCCTGCTGTTATTCTGGGTGCAGTGGCTGCGGCTGCCTTTTTCGGAGGCGTTCCGGTAGGACCTTTGATTACATCCGGAATGCTTGCATTGGTTGTAAAGATATTTCACAAGTAGTATTATGAGCAGTATTCGGAACGGGGATAAGTATATCAAATTCCTATATAGGTTAGCTGTCGAGCAGTTTCGAAACTTCATCCGCATGGTATGAGCTTCTGACCAATGGGGCGGAAGCTGCATAACGAAAACCCATATTCACTGCTATTTCTTTATATTCTTCAAAAGTATCCGGGTGGATATACTCAACTACGGGATGATGGTTTTTGGAAGGTGATAAATATTGTCCTATTGTGATAAAATCACATTTCACCTTCCTTAAATCCCTGAGTACTTCCACTACTTCTTCCTTCTTTTCACCTAGACCCAACATAATACCCGACTTTGTAAACATCCGGCTGTCCAGATTCTTTACATTCTGCAGCAGGTCAAGGGAACGGCGGTATGAGGCCATGGGCCTTACCCCGGGGTACAGTCTGGGAACCGTCTCCACATTATGGTTAACTATTTTAGGTTTTGCCGCAACCACTTCGGACAGTGCAGAAATACTTCCCATGAAGTCCGGTATGAGCACTTCCACCACTATGCTTTCGTTTATCTCTTTGATCTTTTCAATCACCTGGGCGAAATGGCCCGCTCCGCCGTCAGGAAGGTCATCCCTTGTTACGGATGTTATGACGACGTGATTCAGGTTTAATTCCCCAACAGCCCGGGCGACATTGAGGGGTTCTTCGGGGTCTACCGGCTGAACCTGTCCCTTGGTTACATCGCAGAAGGTACAGTTTCTGGTGCATATCCTGCCCAGTATCATAAATGTGGCTGTCCTTCTGCTGTAGCACTCCATCCTGTTCGGGCAGTTGGCTTCCGCACATACTGTATTTAGAGAAAGCCTGTCCAGCATCTTCTCAACTTCTTCAAAGTTGGGGTCGCTGCGGAATTTTACCTTAAGCCAATCAGGTCTTTTATCGGGCATATTAATTCCTCCCTTTAAGGTATGGGGACACACCGCTGCTGCGCGGGTATTCCTTGCCGCGGAATGTCCCCGATTTAATATCCACTATTTCATGTTCCATATCAAATACCTTGCAGAAGTATTCGATTACCTGGTCCATAACTACATCAAGGTCCACCCCATACCCCAACAGCTTCTGCATTGAGGTTACACCTTTATCCGTTATACCGCAAGGGTTAATCCACTTGAAATGGTCAAGGTTGGTATTTACGTTAAAGGCAAACCCGTGCATAGTAACCCAACGTTTAACCGCGAAACCAATGGCTGTGATTTTCTCATTGCCTACCCAAACGCCCGTATGCTTCGGTATCCTTCCGGCAGATATACGGTATTCTTTCATAAGCAGTTGAATAAAGACCTCTTCTATTTTCCGGATAAAACTAAGCAAGTCTCTGCCATGATGGTTCAGATCAAGTAAGGGATATCCCACTATTTGGCCCGGTCCGTGGTAGGTGATATCTCCACCGCGGTTGATTCTGTATACATTGATCCCCTGTTCTTCCAGCAACTGCTCGGGGATAAGGATATTCGACTGTTTTCCGCTCACCCCAAGAGTCAATACGGGGAAGTGTTCCAGTAGAAGAAGAGTATCATCTATTTGACCCTGCTGCCTAAGCTTCAGAATATTGTATTGAAGCTCCAGCGCCTCTCTGTAGTCGATTTTACCAAGTTTTGAAACCAGCAATCTCATTTTTGTCCCTCCACGTACCGAATTATTATTTAATAGTATACATTATTATGCTTCACCGGTAAAGCGGCGGCAGATATTCAGAGTATTTAACTTTTTAGGACGAGTTCATTAATAAATTGTTGGTTAACTCTCTAGGAGTGCACTTTACTACTGATTTTTGACTGTTATTTCAGTATGTGCTATAATTATTCCTAACTGAATATATGTTTGCCTTCAGGGCTAGGTGTAATTCCTGACCGGCGGTATAGTCCGCGAGCCATTATATGGTTGATACGGTGAGATTCCGGGACCGACAGTTAAAGTCTGGATGGGAGAAGGTGATGTTTGATGGTTTGGATACTTTATAATAGTATCATTGCAGGTTTTGGCTAAGCCCCTGAAGTTTGTGCAGACTTCAGGGTTTTTTAATTATTTGCATATTTTTGCTAATACTATATTTAATACATTGGGGACATTCCGCGGCAAGGAATGCCCGCAAGTAGCGGTGTGTCCCCTGACATTAAAAGGGGGTGGAGGGGAACAATTGGACCGAAAATATATGGAGAGGGCCTTAGAACTGTCTAAAAGGGGAATAGGATTTACAAAGCCAAATCCACTGGTGGGCGCTGTTATTGTAAAAGATGGAAAGATTATTGGAGAAGGGTATCATCAATATTTTGGAGGACCGCATGCGGAAATAAATGCTATTAATAATGCCAAAGAAGATGTTAAGGGCGCGACGATATATGTAACTTTAGAGCCATGCTCCCATTACGGCAAGACACCCCCATGCGCCAAGGCGATTGTGGAAAGCGGGATAGCCAAGGTTGTAGTGGGTATGAAGGACCCTAACCCCCTGGTGGCGGGAAAAGGCATCGATATCCTTGAAAAAAGCGGGATAGAAGTTATTACCGGTATTCTGGAGGATGATATTAAGAAACTTAACGAAATATTTATTAAGTATATAACGACCGGGCTTCCGTTTTGTATACTGAAAACGGCAATGACTTTGGACGGAAAGACAGCCACTGTTACAGGGGATTCCAAATGGATAACGGGTGAAGGATCCAGAAGGTACGTCCATGAGTTAAGACACAAAGTTTCCGCCGTTATGGTTGGAATAGGAACGGTCCTGGCGGATAATCCAATGCTGACTACCAGGCTGGAAGGTGTACAGGCGGTGGATCCGGTAAGGGTTATTGTAGATACGAAGGCCCGGATTCCGCTGGCAGCAAAGGTTTTGAATCTCAAATCAGAGGCAAAAACAATTATTGCTGCAACCAGTAAAGCTGACCGTGACAGGCTTGATGCCATCAAGTCAAAGGGAGCAGAGGTAATAATAACACCCCCATCGGATGGGAAGGTTGACCTGGGTTATCTATGCAGGCAGCTCGGGGAGAGGGGGATTGACAGCATTTTGCTGGAAGGAGGCTCTGAATTAAACTACAGCGCCTTAGAACAGGGTATCGTCGACAAGGTGGTTTTATTCATATCACCCAAAATAGTTGGAGGCAATAATGCAAAAACCCCGGTAGGTGGAAAGGGAATACCGTTTATAAAGGGGGCAATAGCACTGGTTAAAACGGAGATTTTAAGGTTCAATGAAGACTTTGTGATAGAGGGATATTTAAGAAAGGAAGAAAAATAGCCATGTTTACCGGTTTGATTGAGGAGATAGGTACCATTCAGAAAATAACAAAAGGTTTCAAATCCGCTCAAATAACTATTAGTGCGAGCAGAATACTGGACGATGTAAAACTGGGGGATAGTATAAGCACGAACGGTGTATGCCTTACCGTAATTAGCTGCAGCAATACCGGCTTTACGGTGGATGTTATGCCTGAAACCATGAGAAGAAGTAATCTGGGAAACATGAAGGTGGGAAGCAGGGTAAATCTTGAAAGGGCCTTAAAGCTCAATGACAGGCTCGGTGGACATATAGTTACCGGGCACATCGACGGTACAGGCCTCATTAAGGATCTTAAAGAAGAGGATAATGCTACGTGGATTACCATAGAAGCCCCTTCAGGCATCTTAAGGTATGTAGTGGAGAAGGGGTCAATTGCGGTTGATGGTACAAGCCTGACCGTTGCGCAAATAGAAGAGAAAGGGTTTAAGGTCTCCATAATTCCACTGACAAGGGATAAAACGACGTTACTGACCAAGGGTGTTGGAGAAGAAGTTAACCTGGAGTGCGACCTGGTGGGCAAGTATGTTGAAAGGCTGGTTGCATTCAATAAAGAGAGTGTTCCAAAAAGAAGCGTTGATTTGAATTTTCTAAAGGAAAATGGTTTTGCATAAGGGAGAGGTGAATTTAATGGCAGAATTCAGCACAATAGAGGAAGCTGTGGAGGATATTAAACAAGGCAGAATGGTTGTTGTAGTAGACGATGAGGACAGGGAAAACGAAGGGGACCTTGTAATGGCAGCTGAGAAAGTGACACCGGAAGCTGTTAATTTCATGGTGAAACATGCAAGGGGCCTTGTCTGTGTGCCCATGCTCAGGGAGAGGCTGGATGAGTTGGACATCCGTCCGATGGTATCCAACAATACCGACCCCAAGGAGACTGCTTTTACAGTCTCGGTAGACTGGACCGGGACAAAAACGGGAATCTCTGCACAGGAAAGGGCTCAAACGGTTCTGAGGCTTATCGATCCCAAAGCTGCTCCGGAGGATTTTTCAAGGCCTGGGCATGTCTTCCCTCTGGCAGCCAAGGAAGGAGGGGTATTAAAAAGGGCCGGACATACCGAAGCTGTTGTGGACCTGGCAAGACTGGCGGGACTTTATCCGGCAGGCGTAATCTGTGAAATAATGAACGATGACGGGACTATGGCCAGGGTGCCCGAACTAATGGAATACATTAAAAAGCATAACTTCAGGATGATAACGATAGCCGATCTTATCGCCTATAGAATAAAAAACGAATCCTTTGTTGAAAAACGTGCGGAAGCTTCTTTGCCTACAAAGTACGGAGATTTTAGAATAATCGGTTATGTCAATAAGCTGAACGGAGAGCATCACGTCGCCCTCGTTAAGGGAGATGTATCCGATGGTAAACCGGTGCTGGTCAGAGTCCATTCGGAATGTCTTACCGGGGATGCTTTCGGTTCAAAAAGGTGCGACTGCGGCGAACAGTATGCTGCAGCTATGAAAAGGATCGAACAGGAGAAAAGGGGAGTACTGCTGTACATGCGGCAAGAGGGGCGGGGAATAGGGCTTATCAACAAAATCAGGGCTTATGAACTGCAAGACCAGGGGATGGATACCGTGGAAGCGAACAGGGCGCTCGGTTTTCCGGAGGACATGAGGGATTACGGCATCGGGGCCCAGATACTGCGGGATCTGGGGATTAAAAAGATAAAGCTGATGACCAACAATCCGAAAAAGCTGTCGGGAATTTCAGGATACGGCATAGAGATAGTCGAGAGGATCCCGATACAGATATGCTATAACAAAAGGAATGAACTATATCTGAAGACAAAAAAAGAAAAAATGGGCCACATGTTAAAATTTGAGGAGGAGAAGCGAGATGAAAATATATGAGGGCAAGCTGATTGCAAAGGGTTTAAAGTTTGGTATCGTTGTTGGCAGGTTTAATGAATTTATAAGCAATAAGCTGTTGTCAGGAGCAATTGATGCGCTTAAGAGGCATGATGCCGACGAGGAGGCAATTGAAGTCGCATGGGTTCCCGGAGCGTTTGAAATCCCGTTAACTGCTCAAAGAATGGCTGCATCCGGGAAGTATGATGCCGTTATTTGTTTAGGAGCTGTCATAAGAGGGGCCACTCCCCATTTCGAATATGTTTCAAGCGAGGTAGCCAAAGGAATTGCCAGCGTATCATTGACCACCGGACTGCCGGTAATTTTTGGAGTTCTGACGACGGATACCATAGAACAGGCTATAGAAAGAGCCGGTACAAAGGCAGGCAACAAGGGGTACGAAGCGGCCGTCACGGCAATAGAAATGGTAAATGTGCTTAAAGGGTTTAAAGCCTAAGGGAATAGCCGACCCATCTACAGTTAGGCTTGATGTGTCCCTAGTCTGTAGGCCCGGGCTCCTGCCGGGGCCTACAGACTAGGAACTATTATACAAGGAGGCTAAAAAATGAAAAGATTACTTTGCTGGCCTGGTCAACTTTAGTATAAACCGTTTGTATTAATTTCAGGTTAGAGGATTGTAAAAAACAAATTAAAATATTGTTAAAGGTTAATTTCACTTGCTATCTTTGATATCATGCTTCTGCGGTTGCACTGGCTGTCCATGTCTGCCTGACCATAAAACTCCATTTCACTATAGTGGTTTATGACCGGTTCCAATCCGCAGTACTCCTTACATTGCGGATTATCTATCTGCTGGATTGAGCCATCCACCAGGCAGATACTGTTATGGCTGATTCTCTCGAGTATCATTTTCATCTGAGGTGGCGTGATGTTTTGCGCTTCATTTATGAATACAATGCAGTTGCTCAGCGAACGTCCCCTTACAAACTCCAGGGGCAGGATTTCAAGGTTCTCGTTCCTAATCATTATATCCTCGACGTGGTTTTCACCGGTGCTGTCCTTTAAAACACCCAGCAGAGGCGCGGATTTTCGTTTATCCCTCCAGGAATAGCCGGGTATTTTTTACCGTCTATGCTTACGTCCGGCTTGATGAAGATGAGTTTTCCGAACTTCCCGTGTTCTACTTGCTGGAGGGCGTAGTTGAGAAACAGAAAGCTTTTGCCAACTCCCGCAGGGGAATTGCTTACCTTCAGCAAAATCTCATTGGACTGGAGCATATCGAAGAAGCACTCCTGCTTGTAATCAAGGGGTTTAATGCTCTTTTGGTATTTATTGCTTATCGGTTTCCACCTGACCGTGTCTAAGATCTTGCCGTTCCACCTGCGCTTTTTTATTACATTCCCTTCAGCATCCCTGATAATTAAATACTGGTTGATTTTTAAATCCCATAGGTTCCTATATTAGATACTAACACACGAAAAATGTATGGGAAGACACTTAACCAACTTATGGGTTCGACATTCTTTTCAATAATGTTTCCGTTGATGCTGCTGGCGTCAAACAATAGGGAAGTCAAAACCCTTGGACTCAAAGTGGCCTTGGCGCTCACTAACGCATTCGGTCGTCCATATGATCAAAAGGGTTGTTAACAGGCCACGACCATACAAAACGCTTGAGAATGCAATTGCACTGAAACCACCCTCCTGCCAGTATTCTTTTCCGTCCGGGCATACCTGTGCAGCGTTTACAATGGCTTTTGTACTAGCAAACAATATGCCGGAATTTGGGCTTGCTTTCTACTTACTAGCTTCCATGGTCGGGATATCACGTATGTATCTGGGGTTTCATTATCCTACCGACGTACTGGCCGGGTTCTTAATCGCTCACCTGTCAATAGTATTACCGTTAATCTACTAATCGGGGACAATTCTTGAACTAATAAAATCTCTTTCAGATACAGCAACTCCAAACTCCATCTTTGATTTAGTGGGGGAGGTTCGCAGGGGTATAGGCATAAGGGCCTAAACTCTACATTCTATCTGCGAGACACCGCTTGACAAATAAGTTATAATTATTGTATAAATAGCCTTCCGCATATTTTGCCGGCAATTAATACCTATCCGAGGGATTGCTGAGGGGTGTGCGCCACGCATAAAGGGGGTTTTGCAATGATTTTTCAGTTAAAAGAGATCCAGGGCTTTTTGCAGGAACTTATAGATACTGTTTCAGCTCTCATCAATGCAGAACTGATAATAGTAGATGTTAATTTAATAGTATTGGCAGGTACAAAAAAATATCATCATCTGATTGGGGAAAGAGCTATACCTTATATATATAATGCTTTATTTAATAGAAAGGATATAATTGTCATTGAAAACCCCATGGAACATGAGATTTGTTCTGATTGTAAGGAAAGGGAAGCGTGTTCAGAATTTGCAGGTATCAATACCCCGTTGTTTGTTGACGGTGAAGTTATCGGAGGGTTAAGTATTGCGGCGTTAAATCCCGAACAAAAAAGATATTTGATTGAGTATAAAAAAAACTATATAGATTTCAGCAGAAAGATGGTTGATCTGATTCAAAGCAAGATTAAGAGCTACACTTTGACTAAAGAGCTGGATTTTACGACCAGGATGTTTAATTCAATCATAAACAATTCAAATCAGGGCATCGTGCTAATCGATAACTCTAATAGAATTAGAGTTGTAAACGATTATTTCTGTGAAATGTTCAATATACACTCAGATGACGTTGTAGGCAAACCCTTCAAAGAAGTATATAGAAATGAATTTATCAGGAATATGGTTTATCAGGGCAAGGAGTTCGACACCATTGAGGCCAGCGTAAGCGTGTCTGAGAAGAATTTCAGGGTAGTGCACTCAGGAAGACATATTAGAATTGATGAGAATCTTAATGGCTTTCTATTGTTTTTGAAGGACATAAAAAGTGTTAGCTATATGTTAAATAGCTTAATGGTAAATAAAGAAGACATAACATTTGATGAGATTGTCGGTGAAAGCGCAGAGTTGCACCAGGTTAAGAAAAAAGCGCTGTCGGTTTCCAACAGCAATTCTACGATATTAATTCAAGGCGAAAGCGGTACCGGTAAAGAGCTTTTTGCCAGGGCAATACATAATGCAAGCACTAGAAAGAACAATCCGTTTATTACGATAAACTGCGGTGCGATTCCTGAAAACCTGATTGAAAGTGAGCTGTTCGGCTATGAGGGAGGGGCGTTTTCCGGCGCGAAATCCCAAGGGAAACCTGGGAAATTCGAGTTGGCCAGCGGCGGAACATTGTTTCTGGATGAAATAGGAGACATGCCCTTGCATTTGCAGGTAAAGCTTCTCAGGGTAATAGAAGAGAAAGCGGTAACCCGTTTGGGTGGAGTGGAAGAAATAAAAATAGACGTCAGGATAATAGCTGCAACGAACAAGGACTTAGAAAAAATGGTAGGCGACAAGGAATTCCGGGATGACCTTTACTACCGTCTCAATGTTATCCCTTTAAAAATACCGTCTTTAAGAGAGAGAGGCAAAGACGATGTGAAAGTGCTTACCCGGTTTTTTATTGAGAAGTATTCGAGAACTTTGAACAAAACCATAAAAAGCATTTCAGACGATGGAATTGCTTTGCTTGAAGAGTATCAGTGGCCGGGCAATGTAAGAGAATTGGAAAATGCCATAGAGTACGGTATAAACGTTGATACGGATGGTGTGATTACAGCGGAGGATCTGCCCAGAAAGTTCAAGAATGTTTATTCAGAATCCGCTCTAATTTCATCTATAGATGAGCTAACGATAAGAGAGATCAATAAAGCGTTGGACTATTACGGGCATACTGTAGAGGGTAAAAAAGAGGCAGCCAAAGCTCTGGGTATAGGGATAGCTACCCTATACAGATGGATAAACAAGTAGCATTTATCATTTTGATAATTTATTATTAAAATGATAATAGATTATCAAATAGTATTTTTGAAAGATTTTAATTTCGACTTGCAGTCAATATTTATCAAAGTGATAAATCAATGATTTCACAACCCGCCGCCTGCTTGAATTTTCAAGGGACAGGTGGTTTTTGACGTTGGCATTCTTTTTGCTTTATATAGCATGAAAATATAAAATCGGGGACATTCCTCTTACTCTAGAATTTCGCTGCTATGAGGAGGTGTGTCCCCATACCATAAAGGGGGTCTTATTGTAATGTCTAGTTCTAGTGTTAAAACCGATACCGGGCCTAAAAAAAAGTTCAGGCTAAGAGTACCGCATGTCTATGTTTTACTCATCATGATTATGATTATTGCAGCCATTGCATCGTATGTAATGCCTGCCGGGGAGTATGTACGGGTTAAAGATGAAGCAACAGGAAGGATGGTAATTGATCCTACTACTTTTCAAGAGATTGAAAAAACTCCAGTCGGGTTATTTTCTCTTGCCCTCGCAATACCTGAAGGTATGGCCAATGGGGTTGATATTATCTTTCTAATAATCCTTGTCTGTGCATCCTTTGAAATAGTTAATGCAACAGGAGCATTCAATACAGGGATAGCATACCTGGTTAAGAAGTTAGCAGGTAAGGAATCAATAGTAATAGCCGGTGTAACAATCCTCTTTTCAACTATCGGCGCTTTTTTAGGATGGGCCGAAGGTGTTCTGGTATTTATACCTTTAGGGGTTGCCCTTTCTAAAGCTATGGGTTATGATGCCCTCTTGGGAATGGGAATGGTTGTACTGGGAACAGGAGCGGGTTTCGCCGGAGGCGTTACCAATATATATACTGTAGGGGTTGCTCAAGCGATAGCAAAACTTCCTCTTTTCTCTGGTCTCGGCTTTAGATTCGTAGCCTACGTAACCTTTACAATAATTACAATAGTATTTCTTCTGCTGTATGCCAAGAAACTCAAGAAGGATCCGGAGATCAGCCCGGTTCACGACGTCAAGCTGGCAACGATGGAGGAAATAGATCTATCAGAAATGCCAAAGTTCACCGCAAGACATAAGGGAGTAATAGCGGTCGTTATTGCAGGTTTTGCTATAACTATCTACGGAACGATTAACCTGGGGTGGTTTTTGAGGCAGATATCAGCAATGTTTATTCTTGTCGGTATTGCCGCGGGTTTTGTAGGAGGTTTTACTCCCAGTGAAATGGCTGAACATTTCGCTAATGGGGCAAAGGCAATAATATTCGGAGCGGTTACGACAGGGTTAGCAAGGAGTATTCTCGTTGTTATGGAAAAAGGTCATATAATCGATTCGGTAATCCACTCGCTGGCCGGTTTGGTAGAGGGGTTACCCACCATCATGGCTGCTATGGGCATGTATTGTATCCAGCTTGTCATGAATTTCTTTATTCCTTCGGGAAGCGGCCAGGCAGTGACTACAATGCCGATAATGGCTCCCCTGGCGGATATTGTTGGAACCACCAGACAGGTGGCAGTGCTAGCCTTCCAGTATGGCGATTCCTTCACCAATGCATTATTCCCTACTTCCGGTGTTCTGCTGGCAGGTTTGGCCATGGCAGGAGGCATTCCGTGGGATAGATGGGCGAAGTGGGTATGGAAACTTATGCTGGCATGGATAGTATCCGCAGGGGTTTTCGTTACCATAGCCCACTTTATAAAACTTGGACCGTTCTAGACATCGCATACACTCAATAATAGGAGGCCGAATAAATGCTTGCTGAACTGGTATTGTTCAACGGTGAAGTGATAAGCGTAGATGAGAACTTCACCATCTATTCTGCAGTTGCAGTTAAAGACGACACAATAGTGAAGCTTGGGGAAGATGAAGAAATCAAAAAAATGATTACAGATTCAACAATAGCTATAGATTTGAAAGGCATGGCCTTGCTGCCGGGTTTTATCGACTCACATGTGCATTTCACCCAAACAGGACTGGATGAAATGAATATGAATGCTTCGGATTTTTCTACTATGGATGAATTCTTCAAAGGGTTAGAGCAATTTGCAAAGGATATGGAAATCGACAGGTGGGTAATCGCTGCAGGTTTTGATGAAGGGAAGATTTCCGATGGAAGGTTGCCTACCAGGAAAGACCTCGACCGTCTATCCATAAGCAATCCGGTGTTCATTAGCAGGGTGGACGCGCATTCATGTGCAGTTAACTCAAAGGCTTTGGAACTCCTGAGCATTGACGAGAGAAGCGAAGGCTATGATAAAGATGAGAACGGGGAAGCGCAAGGCACATTCAGAGCCAAGGCTAACGGGTTAGCCAGGGTAAAGCTTGCGGATTTCATTACTGATGATGAACGAAGAACGGCGCTGCATCTCGCGGCAAAACAGGCCTTGAACCGCGGAGTAACTACAATCCATGCCCTTGAAGGAGGAAGCCTATTCAGCGATAAAGATATAGCTGTGATTAAAGAAGAAAAAGACAAACTACCAGTCAATATAGAAATATTTCATCAGACTATGGATGTTGATAAGGTTAAAGAAGAGGGTTTTAACCGGATAGGAGGATGCGTAATAATTGACGGGTCCATAGGTTCTTTTACAGCTGCTTTTGAAGAGCCCTATGTAGATCCCCCTGACTTAAGGGGATGTCTGTACTATACCGATGAACAGGTGGACATGTTTGTTGCTCGGGCTCATGGCGAGGGAATGCAAATATCCACACACTGTATTGGCGACAGGGCGATAGAACAGATGCTAAAAGCTTATGAAAAGTGTATAAGCGGGAAAGAGCGCAGGGACCACAGACACAGGATAGAGCATTTCAGCATTCCTACAGATGGTCAGATAAACAGAGCAGCTCAGTTAGGGCTCGTGATTTCTACCCAGCCGGTTTTCAATCTTTATGATAAAGACTCAATGTATGAGAAAAGGCTGGGTAAGGAAAGAGCAAGCAGAGCCTTACCGTTGAATACAATGATTGAAAAAGGCATTTTAGTTGCAGGGGGTTCCGACAGCCCCGTTACCCCAATAAACCCGCTATTAGGGATGCACGCTGCGGTTAATCATTCAAATAAAAGGGAAAGAATCAGTATAAAAGAAGCCATAAAGCTATTCACAATAAATGGAGCCAAGGCAGTATTCCAAGAAGATAAAAGGGGATCTTTGGAAGCAGGGAAGAAGGCCGACATCGTAATGCTAAATAAAAACCCACTTAAGACAGATAAAAGGCTTATAAAAGATATCGAAGTCTTGATGACAATAGTCAACGGTAGAATACAATATAGCAGGCTGATTCCTTGACAGAATCCGGGCATTAAGCATTGTAATAAAGAAAAGCACAGCAATGTGGATGCCAAGGACAATTAGAGGTTTCTAAGAAGCGGTAATGGTAAGGAGGCAGATAATATTTAAATATCTGCCTCCCATTCAACCCCTACCCCTTCAATCCATAAATCTATTGTTAGGGTTTTCTCTGAACCATCTGCTGCTTTAATTCTTCAACGGTAATACCCTTCTCATCGGCGATTTTTTGCAGTCTTTCTTCGCGTTCCTGTTCCATTTGCAATTTTCAATCCTGTTAATATACATAACTTGATGTTGAAAATAAACCGGCGGAGATATAAATTATACTTGTAGGCAGCTTACAGTATTAATCGTGATTCTTCAATGGGGAGGACCAGAATGAGAAGCCTGACAAAGGGAAGTCTGCTAGTATTGGCCGCCTCTGTCTGTTACGGAATAATGGCGGTTGCCACCAAAATTGCATACGCTGAAGGGGCTAACCCGCAGTTTATGCAGGCAATCCGTTTTGGTTTAGCCGCTATCATTTTATGGATATACGGACTGGCTACAAAAGGGAGGGACGCTTTCAGGATAAGCAAAGCCCAGCTGGCGGTTTTGTTCCTGCAGGGTGGAATAATGTGCTATGCGGTCGGGATGCTGTTTTATTATGCAATAATTTTTATTCCCGTTTCCCTTGCCACCATTTTATATTCCTTTCATCCTGTTCTAACCAATGTTTTTGCTATCGTGATACTGAAGCAGAAAATTGTGGGGAAACAGATTATGGCCCTGATAATAGCGTTTACCGGTATCGTTATAGCGGTTTGGGCTCCTGTTACACACATGAGCTGGTTTGGTATCCTTCTTGCCTTTCTGGCGGCGGTGGTTAATTGTTTTAATTTTATGATACTTGAGAGCAAATACATAAAAGAAATGGATTCTGTTGTTGCGGTTACATATAATATTACCTTCAGGGCCGTTTCTTTCATAGTTACCGGTATACTGACCAGACAGCTGTGGGCCGACGTATCTCTGAGAGGCTGGGGGATAACCCTGTCTACCGCCGTATTCTTCACAGCATTTCCGACAATAGCGTTATTTCTAGGCATTAAAGAAATAGGATCAGCTAAGGCGTCTATCATCAGTACGGTTGATCCTGTGGTAACGATTATGTTTGGGATGCTGCTGCTCGGTGAAGTTCTGAGCTATTTGCAATTATCAGGCGTGGTCCTGGTTATAGCTTCAGTAATCATGGTAAACAGGATAAAAGAAAGCGATTCCACAACCAAGCCAACTAAACATCAGCCAGTTTAAAAGGATATTCTTTAAACCGCTGTACTTGCTTGCCTTAGCGATTCTAAGGAGGAGATTGAATGGATGTTGGGAACATGGGAAGTTTCAATGCTTTACGCCCTGTAAAACAGTATTTTGAATGGGGGACGGTAAAATGGCTGGAAGAGCCTGAAGACCTGGAAAAGGGAAGGCTGTTGGTGGGCCATGTTACTTTTTTACCCCACAAGAGGCAGGACCAACACCTGCATACAGGGGACGAACAAATACTTTATATAATCTCCGGAACAGGTGAGCAATGGGTTGATGGCCATTTCTATCCGCTGGTACCCGGAATGGTATATCATATTTCTCCCTATGCAAAGCATGAGCTCAGGAATACCGGTGACGATGTTCTGGAAATGATTATCGTATACAATCCGACAAGCTCTAACGGCAATAATATACTGCCTTCCACCGAATTTACCAAAGAGTATACCGAGAATTATACCGTTGAGAATTTAAACGATATAATTGATATTCCCGCCCTGCAGGAAATCCAGGACAAATATTCCAATGCTGCAAGTCTGGCAATAGTTATCCAGGATAGAGATGGAAACAACATAACACAGATAAGCAATATGCTGAAGTTCTGTCGAAAGAGATGTGAACACGGTTATAGCTGCAAGTTTAAGAATAGGTATGTTACGGATAGCATAAAAGAAGCTACGGTAACCTCCTGCTGCTATGATGCTGTATGTATCGCCGCACCGATATACTTCGGACAGCAATATATAGGCACAATTCTATGCGGCCCTGTTTTTTTAAACGAGCCTACTGAAGAAGCGCTTGCAGCCATAAGAAATGAAGAAAAAATTTGTGGAATTGACGGATTGAAGAATTCCTATCTGGATATAAGAAAAATAACCAAAGGACGTCTATATGCAATAATCGAATCACTGAAGACAATAAATACTTATATTGTCCAGACCGGCATTGACAATCTTGCCCATAACGAGTTGCACGCAAAAACACTGCAGGTCCTGAAAGAGATTCAAACCCGGAACCAGTTGGAGAAAGCCCTCTCGGAAGCAAAAATGAAAGCCATACAAGCACAGATGAGTCCCCATTTTTTATTTAATACCCTGAGTGTAATAGGAGAACTTGCGTATATGAAGGGCGCTAAAGAAGCAGCAGAAACAACCTTTGCCCTTTCAAGCCTGTTGAGGAAAAGTCTTAGAAAGTCACAGGAACTGGTTTTTTTGAAAGAAGAGCTGGAATACATACAGGACTATATATTTATTCAGCAAAAAAGGTTTCGTAATCTGGTGAATACCGAGGTTGAAGTGGATGAGCGAATAATAGAAACAAAGATCCCGTTTATGACGTTGCAGATACCGGTTGAGAATGCAATCATCCATGGACTGCACCCATTGGAAAAGCAGGGAGTTTTGAGCATCGCAGGTAGCTTGCAGGATAATCGTATTATACTGCAGGTTACCGATAATGGTGTCGGTATACGACCGGAAAGATTAAAGGATATTCTAAAAGGCAATAACAGGGTTTCTACCAGGGGTATTGGCCTTGGGTTGAGCAACCTTAAGGAGCGGCTGGATTATTATTTTGGTGACGCATATACGCTGGATATTTCCAGCAGTTCTGGCGAAGGTACAACGGTTACAATTACCCTTCCATTTACCAATGGGCGAGGTGATGACATTGATAAAACTGCTGGTGGTAGATGACGAAGATACTATAAGAGAATATATACGGTATGTTTTTAAAGAAGAGAATATTGATGCTGTAGTCGAAGAGGCGCATAATGGGAAGGAAGCCATAGAAAAAGCGGCTGCATTCAGACCGGATATAGTGCTGCTTGATATACGGATGCCGGGGATGGAAGGGCTGGAAGCAGGGAGAACAATAAAAAGCAGTATTCCTGATATAAAGATTATCATTTTAACCGCCTATGATGAATTTACTTATGCCCATGAGGCCTTGCGTTTGGGAGCGGATGACTATCTATTGAAACCGATATCCCCTAAGGATTTGATTCAAGCTGTAAATAACGCTCTGACCGGGAGAAATATGCCCGTAATAGCTGATGAGGGTGCTATAATTCGGAACTCGGACCTGGAAGCAGAACTGCTTGAAAGCATTAAATACAATAGAAGGCGAAAGGCTGTGGAGATATTAGGAAAGATACTACCGGAAGATAGGGAATTCGACATCATTGAACTCAAAGGCTACTTGGTCGAATTAATGGGTATAATCATTCGGATTGTTGTATCATTAGGGATTGATAAGGATTTCTTAAGTGAGCTGAAAGAGAACAAGCAAAAACAAATACTAAGGGCGGACACATCCCATTTTCTTAAAAAGCTTATAAAAGATTTTATAGTCGAAGTGTCTGAAACGGTATCGGACCATTATTTATCACCCGTTGAAAGGGCGGTTGTCAGGGCGAAGGATTTTATACAGAACAATTATGCCAGCAAGATATACTTAAAAGATGTGGCGGAACATGTAAATTTGAGCCCGCACTATCTGTCCAGAATATTCAAGCAGCAGACCGGGATGAACTTTTCACAATATCTTAACGCGAAAAGGATTGAAAAGGCCAAAGAGTACATTGGAAATTTTGATTTAAGCCTGAGGGCGGTTTCCGAAAAGGTAGGGTATGACGACTTCAGCTATTTTAGTATGGTGTTTAACAAATACGCAGGCTGTCTGCCAAGTGAATTCCGGAAAAGAATAAGGGAGAATATGGGGACAAATAATTCATAATTTACAACAAAATATTCGTATTATACTATGACAAGAAATTCGGTATTTTCAATAATATTATTGATTGTACCGGATTTCTGCTTTTGTTACCTTATTGTTAAGCCTGGCTTAATTAGTAGATAGGAGTGAGGTATGTTGAACAGTACAGAAGTTACCGGAGGAGTAGCCCGCACCCCTCACCGTGCGCTGTTTTATGCCATGGGGTATACTCCGGAGGACCTTGAAAAGCCGTTGATAGGAGTAGTAAACGCGCATAATGAAATAATCCCCGGGCATTTTCACTTGGATGAAATAGCCCAATCGGTCAAACTGGGTGTCAGCGCGTCCGGTGGAACACCCATCGAGTTTCCCGTCATCGGTATCTGCGACGGTATATCGATGAACCACAGCGGCATGAAATATCCGCTGGCGAGCAGGGAGTTGATTGCGGATTCCATTGAGGCAATGGCCGTTGCCCACAAATTTGACGGACTTGTTCTTGTAGGCAACTGTGACAAGATCGTTCCCGGCATGCTTATGGCTGCGGCCAGACTAAATATCCCATCTATCTATATCAGCGGCGGCCCGATGCTCAAAGGAAGACACAGGGGGAAAGCCGTTGACTTGATACACGGTGCCTTCGAGGGGGTAGGAGCCCATGCAAACGGAAAGATTACCGACCAAGAACTGAAGGAGTTGGAGCTGCAGTCCTGTCCGACATGTGGAAGCTGTGCAGGTTTATTTACGGCTAACAGCATGAACTGCCTGGCAGAAGCCCTGGGCATAGCTTTGCCGGGCAACGGAACCATTCCCGCTCCCTTTGGAGCTAGAAAACAGCTGGCGAAAAGGGCCGGTATGCAGATAATGGAACTGGTGAAAAAGGATATCCGTCCGAGAGACATTATGACATTGGGAGCTTTCAAAAATGCTATTACGTTGGACATGGCCATAGGCGGCTCCACCAATACCACACTGCACTTGATGGCGGTCGCTTCGGAGGCGGAAGTTGACCTTGGCCTGGATGATTTTGACGCCATCAGCAAAAAAACTCCCAATATTACCAAGATAAGCCCGGCGGGTGTACATGCTATGGAAGATTTACACTGGGCAGGGGGCATATCCGCAGTATTAAACCAACTGCTGAGGGCAGGCCTTATCTACCCCGATGAGCTGACCGCTACATGCAAGACGCTGGGTGAGAACATATCAACGGCAGAGGTGCTTGATCCGGAAATTATACGGCCGATTGCCGACCCCTATAATAAAGAAGGCGGAATAGCCATACTGAGAGGGAACCTGGCGCCGGACGGAGCTGTAATCAAACAATCAGCCGTTGAACCTGAAATGATGCGGCATAAAGGTCCTGCCAGGGTGTTCAACTCGGAGGAAGAGGCCTTTGACGCTATCATGAATAAAGGAATAAAGCCCGGGGATGTTGCAGTGATCAGGTACGAGGGTCCCAAAGGGTGCCCGGGCATGAGAGAGATGCTGAGCCCTACTGCGGCTATAGCAGGCATGGGATTGGAAAAATCAGTAGCTTTGATAACAGACGGGCGCTTTTCAGGGGGTACCAGGGGTCCGTGTATAGGACATGTATCTCCCGAGGCCTCTGAAGGAGGGCCTATTGCCATAATAGAGGAAGGAGACATTATTGAGATAGATATCCCAAACCGTATACTTAGAGCGGAGCTTTCGGATGAGGAGATAAAAAGGAGACTGGCGGCATGGGAGAAACCGCCGGTAAAAGCTCAAAAAGGCACATATCTGTCCAGATACAGCAGACTTGTAACTTCGGCCAGCACGGGAGCAGTGTTGGAAAAATAAAAAAAGAGGGAGGAAACGGTGATATGAAAAAATCTTTGATGTATCTCTTATGTTTGATTCTGGCAGTGTCGTTGGTGGGAGGATGTGCGCAGAAGGCCGCAGAGGAAGAACCTGCAGCGGTTAGCGATGAGCCCATTAAGCTGCGTCTGGCCCATGTTGTCAACGAGAAGGACGGTTTTCATGTGGCCGCTTTGAAGTTCAAAGAACTGGTTGAACAAAAGACAGGCGGAAAAGTGCAGATAGACATTTACCCGAACGCGACCCTTGGCGATGAAAGGACACTGCTCGAAGGCATGCAGATGGGAACGGTGGACATGGGGGTGATTACCAACGGTCCTGTGGCAAACTTCTTGCCGGAAATAGCCGTATTTGAGCTGCCCTTCCTGTTCAGCAATCCGGCCGAAGCGTATTCTGTACTGGACGGCGATATCGGGCAGGAACTCCTCAACAAGCTGGAGACCGTTCAGCTCAAGGGATTGGCCTATGCTGAGAGAGGGTTTAGAAACCTGACAAACTCAAAGCGGGCGGTAAATACTCCGGATGATGTAAAGGGATTAAAGATTAGAGTAATGGAAAATCCGGTGTACATTGATACTTTCCAGGCATTGGGGGCAAACACTGTTCCCATGGCGTGGACCGAAGCGCTGACAGCGCTGCAGCAAAAGACAATAGACGGCCAGGAAAATCCCGTTAACGTAATCTATTCGTACAAGCTTTCAGAAACACAGAAATATCTTTCCATGACCAGACATACATATGCCCCTGCAATATTTGTTATGAGCCTGGATAAATTTAACCAGCTGCCGGAAGGCATCCAGACAGTATTCAAAGAGTGCGCCCAGGAGGCCGCAGAATATGAGCGTCAGGTGAATGCCGATAATGAAGCTCAGCAGCTTGATGAGATTGAGAACCAGGGCATGGAAGTAATAAGGGAGATTGACACAACGCCCTTCAAAGAAGCCGTTAAGTCTGTATACGATAAATACGGAGACAAATTTGGCAATTATCTTACCAGGATTCAGGAACAGTTGAAGTAGATATGACCGCGCCCTGGCATTGTACGATGCCAGGGCTGGTACTGCAAATAAAATTTACAAAGGAATGAGTCAAATGGCGTTGATGCTTTTATTCAGGAGAATAAGCGATGCAATCGACCAGGCCATCAGCAAGATTGTATTTATTGCTATAGCAGGGATGATATTAAGCATAACAATGCAAATAGTTTTCAGGGTATTCTTCAGCGCCCTGACATGGACGGAAGAACTATCCCGATATTTGCTTGTATGGAGTACTTTTTAGTTTTATAATAATGGGCATTTACGCGTTTGCCGGGATATTGGAGCAGCTATTTGCCAAAGGGGAGGTTGATCAGGGATGACGGCATTATTGTTTGGCTCATTCTTTATACTCCTTCTGATCGGAATACCGGTTGCCATAGTCATCGGCATATCCTCCCTTATTGTGCTCTTCAGGGAAGGGATACCACTGGTGATAATCGCCCAGAGAATGTTTGCCGGGACAGACAGCTTTCCCCTGATAGCGGTCCCGTTCTTCATTCTGGCAGGAGACCTGATGGCAAAGGGCAAGATATCTGAGAAGCTTGTCGAGTTTGCCGATGCTGTTTTTGGCTTCCTGAAGGGAGGCCTATCGATAGTTGCTGTGCTGGCAGCCATGTTTTTTGCTGCGATATCAGGATCAGGAGCTGCAACAACGGCAGCGGTCGGTACCACATTGGTACCCGAGTTGAAGAAAAAGGGATATGACGAGGCTTCGTCGGCAGCCCTTATCGCTGCCAGCGGCACAATCGGCGTGGTAATCCCTCCGTCGGTTCCCATGATCCTGTATGCAGTAATAGCCGACCAATCGGTGGCACGGTTGTTTCTCAACGGATTTATTCCCGGTGTGGTTATGGGGCTGGTTCTAATAGGTATAGGTATAAGGCAGGCGTATAAGAGGAACTATCCCAAAGGGGCGGAGTTTTCGTTAAAGAATGTGTGGAGAACCTTTAAAGATGCAATATGGGGCATCTTAACACCGGTTATAATCCTGGGCGGTATCTTTTCAGGGTATTTTACCCCTTCGGAGGCAGCGGTAATCGCGGTGAACTATTCGTTGATCTTATCGCTGTTTATATACAGGGATATGAAGCTCAGGGACGTATTTGAAATAATATGCAGGTCAGCTATGACTATGGCTGTAATAATGTTCATAATTGCCACGTCCAATATTTTCAGCTGGATATTGGCAAACTGGAACATTCCCACACTGATTGCCGGCGGCATTTTGGCGCTGTCGAGCAATCAGTACGTCATACTCCTATTGATAGCGTTTATTGTTCTGATTGCCGGTGTATTCATGGAGACCGCATCCGCGCTAATAATACTGACGCCGGTTTTCCTGCCGCTGATAGAGCGGCTGGGGGTAAACCTGATCCATTTCGGAATAGTAATAGTGGTCGGCTTGGCTATTGGCATGATAACGCCTCCGGTGGCTATAAACCTGTATGTGGCGAGTACCATCACCGGCCTTCCGATTGAACGAATAACAAAGGCAATTATCCCCTTTATGATCGGGTTAATCGTAGTGCTGCTGCTCATATTGTATGTACCCCTTTTCCTGCCGGTGATAATATGAGTTATTATAGTTCTCAACCTTTGATTGGATAATGGATGAAATACTCAGGAAGACAAACTTCGAAGTTGTGCAAAAGGATATCAGTTCTGGAACAAATATTGACTATTATTGCATTAAAAAGTAAAGGTATCCTCGTGTCAAGGGACGGTGTCCGGTGTCAAGGGGACGGAGTTGTTGACACCCGGTGTCAACAACTCCGCAAGAGTGTATAAATAATCATACTAACACTTTGTCAGGAACAGCACCATCACTATGTTTTGCAGCAAAACAGACATCCACTGATTTTTATTCAGCATTGTGTGAATTCAGTTCCCAGGTACTCGCTTACCAATTTATAGGCGCAAAATCCACCGCACATGGTACAGCATTGCTGGCTATCTTCGTTTTTGTCTTTCCGCATCTTTAAAGCCTTTTCCGGGTCCATGGCTAATTCAATCTGTTTTTTCCAATCAAGTTTTTTCCGTGCTTTAGCCATTTCCAGATCCCATTCCCTGGCTCCTTTGATACCCTTGACTAAATCAGCAGCATGAGCAGCTATCCTGGCCGCAATCACGCCCTCTTTTACATCCTCCACCGTTGGCAGCCCCAGATGTTCAGCCGGCGTTACATAACACAGGAAATCAGCGCCGGAAGAAGCTGCTATAGCCCCGCCGATGGCAGAGGTTATATGATCATAGCCCGGAGCAACATCTGTCACCAGCGGCCCTAAAACATAAAATGGGGCATTATGGCACAGTGTCTTTTCCAGTTTCATGTTTGCATCTATCTGGTCTAAGGGAATATGGCCGGGCCCTTCGACCATCGCCTGCACCCCGGCTTCCCTGGCCCGTTTTACCAACCCTCCCAGGATGATTAATTCCTTAATTTGCGGGGAATCGGTAGCATCCGCCAGGCAGCCGGGCCTCAACCCATCCCCCAGGCTTAAGGTTACGTCGTATTTTCGTGCTATCTCCAGCAGCAGGTCAAATTGCTTAAACAAGGGATTCTGTTTTTGATGATGCAGCATCCAGGCCATAATAAAAGACCCGCCCCGGGAGACAATATCCATTACTCTTCCCCTGGCTTTTAATTCCTGGATAACTTCCAGGGTTACGCCGCAGTGCACTGTGATAAAATCGGCGCCATCCCTGCAATGTTTCTCTATTCCTGCAAAGATCTCATCCTCCGTCATTTCCACCATACCCCGGCCCCTTTTTTGGGTCTCCACCAGGACTTGATAAAAAGGAACCGTACCGACCATCACAGTACTGGATTCAATAATCTTCTTTCTAACCAGGTCAATATCTCCCCCTGTGCTTAAATCCATCACCGAGTGGGCGCCTGCTTTAACGGCCACAGACAGTTTCTCCAGTTCCTTTTCTATTTCCGGGTAAGCATCAGAAGTGCCGATATTGGCGTTTACTTTAGTGGACAGGCCTTTGCCCACAGCCAGAGGGAAAATGTTTTTATGATTGATATTACAGGGCAGAACAGCCTCTCCGGCGGCGATTTTTTCCCTCAGTTCTTCAGGTTCCACTCTATCAAACCGGGCGGCCTTGACCATTTCCTTTGTAATAATCCCTTTTTGCGCGGCTTCCAATTGGGTCATTTCCTTCACACCTTTCTTTTTTAAATTCATAAATTACTATCCCCAGACTAACGAACTATCAGATTTTAAAGATTTTTTGCGGCCCTTGTAATATCATCTTTCCCTAAAATAGCTGACACAACGGCAACTCCATCAATGCCCGTTTCCATTACAGTTTTAATATTATTCTGATTTATTCCGCCGATGGCCACCACGGGAATTTTGACCTGCCCCTTAATCTTCTGCAAATCCTCCAGGGCAACGCTTCGCACATCGCTTTTGGTAGCAGTGGGAAAGATCGCACCCACTCCAAGATAATCGGCCCCATCCCTTTCAGCCAGTAAAGCTTCTTCCAAACTGGCGGCTGAGACGCCCAGTATTTTTTCAGGCCCCAGCAATCTTCTGGCCACAGCCGCCGGCAAATCATTTTGTCCCACGTGCAGCCCCGCCGCGTCCACTGCCAAAGCGATGTCCAATCGGTCATTAATGATAAGCGGCACCCTGTACCTGTCTGTTACGGCTTTAACCTCCCGGGCCAGGTGATAAAATTCCAGGGACGAAAGGGTTTTCTCCCTCAGCTGCACAACAGTTACACCGCCGGCAATAGCCTCTTCAATACTTCCCGCCAAATCCCGCCCGCCTAAGATATCCCTATCCGTTACCAAATAAAGAGAAAAATCTGGCACAGCCTTATCAAACATATAATCTGGCCCCTTCCATTAGATCGTCTGGAGTGAAATTAGCGATGGAATCGAATAACTTCACCTTGAATGTTCCTGCTTCTGTGATACCTCTCATCTCCTGTGACGCTTTTTCCCCTGACAGCCCCATGGTCACGATGCCCGCAAGTGCGCAGAGGAAATAGTCTCCGGTCACACCGCAATAGGTCCCGACCAGAGATGTGGCCATGCAGCCTGTTCCTGTTACCCTGGTTAACATTTCGTGTCCATTTTCTACTAGAATTGTTTTGCTTCCATCCGAAATTATATCCTTTTCCCCAGTAATGGCTACCGTGCAGTTATATTTTTGTGCCAGGCTCAAAGCAGCTTCCTGTCCTCCCCGGAAGTCGGCCGTGGAGTCTACCCCCCTTGTTTTGGCATATATACCTGATAATACTTTTACCTCTGACATATTGCCCCGAAGGACGGACACTTTAATCTCCTCCAGGATTTCCCGGGCAGATTTTGTTCTGAATTGGGTTGCACCTACCCCTACAGGGTCGAAAATGACGGGTATACCTAATTCATTGGCCTTTCTCCCGGCCAGAATCATGGAGGTCAGGCTTTCATTACGCAATGTTCCAATGTTCAGTACCAAAGAAGAAGCCTGGGTTACCATTTCTTCCACTTCATTCTTATCATCAGCCATCACCGGAGATCCCCCCAGGGCCAGAACAACATTAGCACAGTCGTTTGCCGTAACAAAATTTGTAATATGGTGTACCAGCGGCTTTTGCTCCTTTACAGCCGACAGGAGCCCCGCCAGTGATTTTTTATACTGCTCCATTTTTCCATCCACCTCCGTCCTGATTTGTATTCTAAGAATTCAAAAGACCTGTCTTTTTATACAGGGTATAAAAATGATTTACCGGCCCTGCACCTTTCCCTATGGCCAGGGAATGTTCTATCGCTGTTGTAATGTATTTCTTGGCTAAAGAAACGGAATCTTCCATAGGATATCCCCTGGCCAAATTTGCTGCAATAGCCGAAGATAAAGTGCATCCCGTCCCGTGGGTATTCCTGGTATCAATTCTCGGATGGGTGAAACAGATGATTTCTTTGCCGTTGAACAGGATATCAACTGCTTCTTCCCGGAGATGCCCGCCTTTGACAAGCACGTTTTGCGGTCCCATTTCATAAATCAATCGGGCCGCTTTCTCCATATGCTCCAGGGTTTTTACAGGCATGCCGGTTATGACCTCAGCTTCGGGCAAATTTGGGGTAACGACTAAGGCAAGTGGAAACAGAGTTTGTATAAGTACCTCTTTGGCTGTCGGCTGCAATAAGTCATAGCCGCTTTTTGAGACCATAACCGGGTCAACCACGATATTTTTAACCCGGTATTTTCCCAGCATCTCCGCAATAGTTATAATGGTCTCGCATTGAGACACCATGCCAATTTTTACAGCGTCCACTTCGATATCCCCAAAAATTGCCCTGATTTGTTGAGCGATAACTTCAGGCGAGATGTCATGTACCCCAAAAACACCCTGGGTGTTTTGCGCTGTTACGGCTGTTATCACGCTCATACCGTATACCCCATGGGCGGCAAAGGTTTTTAAATCTGCTTGTATCCCAGCTCCACCGCAACTATCCGAACCGGCAATTGTTAGCACCTTCCTCATTTCTTTACCCCCAATTTTAAATTTTTAAAAACGGCATGAGCCGCTAACTGTTTAAGGATGAAATAAGCGAGAATACTCCCCCCCAAGGTACTCACCAGGAAAGGTACAACAAAAAATAACGCTGCCACATCTTTCCCAATAACAAATTTTGTTACCGGATAAGCCACAAGTCCTCCTAAAATTCCCGTGCCAAAAATTTCACCTAAGACCGCATGCAATTGATTTTCTGTCCTTTTGTAGATAATACCGGCTAAAAGGGCTCCGATCATACTACCGGGAAAGGCCAGCAGGGACCCGGTCCCCAGCATATTTCTCAGCAGGGAAATAGCAAAGGCATTCAGAACAGCATACCAGGGACCCAACAACACCGCCGATAAGACATTGATCGTATGCTGTACCGGATAACACTTAGCCACGCCCACCGGTATGTAGATGAGATGACTGGACACGGTACCAACAGCAATAAGCAGGGCCGAAAAAGCAAGTCTGTACGTTTTCATTAACTTTCAGTCCTTTCTTAAATTTATTTGAATAATTGAATAAAAAATGGAACAAAAAATTATAAAGCGCAAATCCCCAACTCAGGAATTTGCGCTCAATCACGTCAAGTAATTGTTGTTTGCATGATGTCCACCTCACTTCCCTACGCTGGTATTATCCAGATCAGGTTACAGGGTTAAAGAATTCATCGGTTCTTAATCTCAGCCGGCCTTTCCAGCTCCCCTAGTGCCATATATTCAATTTTACTATGTTGTTGAGTTTATAGTAACATAATTTTAAAGACAAAATCAACTAAAAATTAAGGTTAACAAACTCCCTATGAACCAATTTTTCTTTATAGATTTTAATCTAAAAGCCCCGAAATTATCAGCATTAACAATGTGGTATTCTGGGGTAGATATTTAAAATCAAACTTTTCATAATAGTAGTTGATTTCTTTTAACCGTACTTTGTCATGATCCAGCTGAGATAAAGTCTTATTTAGTAGGTCATTTTCGGTGCTAACTGATTTAAGCCTTTTTTCGAGTTCTTCTATGCGTTGGCTTTCGCTTTTAGGCAAAGGTTTAACAGAACCGTTTTTACGCTTATTCCTAATCCAGGTATAGATAGTGTTCTCAGAGATTTGGTGGCGCCTGGCTACCAGGGCTACGTTGCCGACTTCCTGGAATTCAGCCAAAATTTGCTCTTTGAATTCCTCGCTGTACTGTCTCATTGACCGCACCCCTAAGGTTATTATATGTTCAACACGGAATTTTTTCAAATTGCTTAGGGGGATAAATAGATACCGCTATGTACCGTGCCAAGGAACAGGGCCGGAACAACTATCAGCTCTACGATCCGACTATGAACGTCAAAGCCTCTGAGCGGATGGCCATGGAAAATAATCTGCGCCATGTGCTGGAGCGTGAGGAATTCGTGGTTTGCTGCCAGCCTCAGGTGAATATCAGCACCGGAGAGATCACCGGCGTGGAAGCCCTGGTACGCTGGCAGCACCCTGACCTGGGGCAGCTCTCTCCGGTGGAGTTTATCCCGCTGGCGGAAGAAAGCGGACTTATCATACCGATTGGCGAATGGGTACCGCGTACTGTCTGTGCACAGAACAAAGCCTGGCAAAAAGCAGGTTATCCGCCTGTTCGCGTGGCGGTAAACCTTTCAGTGCGTCAGTTCCAGCAACAAAATTTGGTCGAAACGGTCGCCCGGGTGCTAAAAGAAACAGGGCTTGAGCCCCATTATCTGGTATTGGAAATCACCGAGAGTATTGCCATGCAAAATGCGGACTTTACCATCGTGATGCTGCGTAAATTGGAAGAGATGGGGATACATATATCGATAGACGATTTCGGAACAGGTTATTCCTCACTTAGCTATCTAAAAGATTTCCCGCTCGATACCCTGAAAATTGGCCAGTCCTTTGTACGTGATCTCACTACCAATCCGAATAATGCAGCGATTGTCACCGCCATTATTACCATGGCGCACAGCATGAAACTCAAGGTGGTTGCCGAAGGTGTGGAGGCACAAGAACAGCTTGTCTTCTTAAAACAACAACAGTGTGACGAGATACAGGGATATCTATTCAGCAAACCATTGCCTACCGAGGCATTTGAAAAAATACTAGCGCAGGAGGTTAGCCGGGCAAATCTGTTTTCTAATCGATTAAATATCTAATGATTGGCAGGGGTTATATCCCATATTTCGCAACCAATATTATGTAACTTCTTAAACTGATGCTCTTACCAGAATATAGTATTTCCAGCCTGCAGAAGCAATGATATTGAAAAAATCAGTTATGTTTTATGCATTACCCCATATTTCATGGCAGACTTGCCTCTATACATCCTAAATATCTATGTCTTACCATTTCAAGTTGTTATCTAGTCTATAGTGTCTTTCCCATTTTTCCCTTTCTTTGCTATAAATCAATATAACCTGTATTTGTTCAAGAGTTTCTATGATGGCTAATCCGGTAGGAGTAAAGGCCTTTCTATTACCGGATACAATGATCCGTTCCTGTTCATTTTTGAGGTTTTCTCTGACAGTCCTCTTTAGTAGTGTGAGTATCATCAGTTCCATGAGTATTACCATAGGCCATGGTTTCTATCCTGTGCGGGGTCTTTATGAAAATTGGTCGATAAAATAAGGGTCTTTCAGTACTCTCAAGCCGGTTTCTACCGATATCTGTTCTTTGTATTCCTTGAGAATAGCTTTGTTGTCCATTACTTTGTCGTTTAGAATGTCGGTAATAAGAACGAACATACTGGCTTTGTCTTTAGTTCACAAAATTCGTGGATGAACAAAAAAATTTTTTTATTTGGAAGGAATTCATGTTTAAATGTAGAACAATTCAATTGTAGGACAATTAAACAGATACATAGATAATAATATCTATTGTTAGCACAAATACGTGTATATTTTTAAATAAGACATTTATGACCTTTACAATCCTAAATTCCCGGTAAAATTATAACTATGTTTCCAGATTAATCCCCAAGCTTTCCAAAATATGACTCTGCGGTTTGGTAACCTCCGTAAGGATATGCCCGTACTTGCCTGAATAACGGACTTTAGTC
>JABVCK010000019.1 GCA_013540605.1 Bacillota bacterium | reverse complement strand
CGCAATATATAGTTATTATAACGCATTGTTAAACATTGTGCAACATAAATTTTGAAAATTTGACAAAAAAATAAAGCCATTTCAAGGCTTATATGCTTTTTTTATTCACTTAACTGTCAAACTCCCGGAATAGGAGCTGTTATGATTAATGAAAAGGATTATGATATTACTGCTGTCGGCATTTGTATTGGTTTCGTGCAATAATCACGTCGAAAAACATTTAACCTTGCTTTTTCAGGAAGAATAATGTATAATGATGTCAAAATATAGGATGACAATTCGGAGCATCTTATATTTTTGGTTGACAAATTTTTTTCCTTATAAGTGCAGCGGCCGCAACCGCTGTATCTTTTTTTCAGCCGGCGCCCAGCTGCCCAGCTTAAATAAAATATCTTCTCCACTTCCTTATAATAAATCGGCAGAAGGTAGTATAATATATCATAGAAAATAAATCGAGGAGGAGTTATAATGAAGATTAAATGGTTGGGACACGCTTGCTTCCTGCTGACCGGTGAAAACGGAATAAGGATAGTCACCGACCCCTTTGACGCGACGGTAGGGTACCCGCTTCCCAAGGTAGAAGCCGATATAGTAACCACCAGCCACGCCCACTTCGACCACAACTATACCGATGCTGTGGAAGGGGACTTCGAAGTGGTGGACGGCATAGGCGATTTTTACATCAAGGATATACCCATTAAAGGGGTAAAAACCTACCACGACGACGCTATGGGAGAGAAGAGGGGCGGTAACGTTGTCTACATAATGGAGATAGACGGCCTCAAGGTATGCCATCTCGGAGACCTCGGCCATCTCCTGGATGAAAACACAATAGAACATATAGGCCCGGTCGATGTGCTGCTGATCCCCGTAGGCGGCTACTATACAATCGATGCCGAACAGGCAATGCGGGTGATAGCCCAGCTGGCCCCGAAACTGGTTATCCCCATGCACTTCAAAACCCCGGCAATCGACTTCCCCATCGCCGGTGTGGATGTTTTCCTGGACAAGATCGGTGGAGGGGAAAAGGTCGGCTCCAATGAAATAGAAGTGGCCGCAAATGACCTAGGCGCACCAACCCGGGTCAAAGTTCTGGAATACAAATAACCCCTGGGAAAAAAGCTGACAAGTTTGAAAAGAGGTTTACAAAAGAGGAGAAGATATATTGATAGACGTACAAAAGGAAATCAGTAAACACCACCCCGCCCATATGGGGGGTGAAATAGAGGAAAAAATTTTGGACTTCGCTATTTCCAGGGCTGTCGACGCTTTTGCAAAGGAAATTCAAAGGTTGGGCAAATTTCAATTCAAGACCGGGCAGCAGCTGGAAGAGGTTATAGCGTTGCTGGAAGAAGAAAAAGAACTATCCGATGTATTGAGGGAATATAAAAATAGAATAAAAGCCTTTGATGAAGAAAGGGAATCATTGTTTCGGGGCATAATGATTTTAGGCGACGCCCTTGAGGACGTATACCGGTACGTCCTTCGCTCGGAAAGCAAAGAATGGATAGAGCAGCTGGAGATGGTGTGGAAAAATGCCGGGGAACAGCTGGCCTTCTGTGGGATTTCCCGGGTGGAAGGAACGGGGCAGCCCTTCAATCCCGAGTATCAGACGGCGGTGAAGGTGGAGGACCGTCCCGGCTTTGAATCCGGACAGGTCCTGGAAGTGATCCGTTCCGGGTATTTGTACCGCGGCGCGGTTGTAAGAAAAGCAGAAGTGATAGTAAACAAAATTACGCAGGAGGATTTTTAAGATGAGCAGGATAATAGGCATCGACCTGGGAACGTCCACCTCCGAAGTGGCGATACTGGAAAATGGAAAGCCGATGGTTATTAAAAACCGGGAAGGAGATATGATAACCCCTTCAGTGGTGGGCATTAACGGAAAGGGCGAGATAATAGCAGGCCGTGAGGCAAAGGACCAGTACCTTCTGAGGCCCCGGGATACGGTAATAGAAGTGAAGCGCTTGATGGGGTCGGGCAGGAAGGTAAAGATGGGAGACAAGGAATACACTCCCGAGGAAATTTCATCACACATCCTAAAGTACCTGAAGGGCTGCGCCGAGGACTATCTGGGCGAACCGGCCACGCGGGCGGTGATTACCGTACCGGCATATTTTACCGATGAGCAGCGGCGGGCAACGGTTGAAGCGGGCCGGCTGGCCGGATTCAAGGTTGAAAGGATAATAAACGAGCCGACGGCTGCAGCGCTGGCCTACGGCATAGACCATATGGAGGACAATCTTCATGTGCTGGTCTATGACCTGGGAGGGGGGACCCTTGATGTGACGGTGCTGGAAATGTTCGAAGGAGTATTGGAAGTCAAGGCCAGCAGCGGCAACAACCGCCTGGGCGGGAAGGACTTCGACGAGAGGCTGATGAAAGAAATCATACGATATTTTGAGGACCAGACCGGAGTGGATATTTCCGAGGACCCCAGGGCAGCAGCGAGGCTGAAAAATGCCGTAGAAGAATGCAAGATTGCTTTGAGCAGCCAAATCGGATACAGGATTGAGCTCCCCTTGCTGGCGGAGAAGGACGGCAGCCCTCTGGCCCTGGAAAAAACGGTGTCCCGGAATGAGTTTGAAAATCTTATCCGGGACCTTGTGGAGTCTACACGGCAGCCGATAGAAGCGGCGCTGAAGGATGCCGGGCTGGAACCGCAAGATATAGATATAGTGCTGCCTGTTGGAGGTTCTACCCGTATACCCCTGGTCATGAAATTCCTGAAAGAGGTATTGGGCCAGGAACCCCGGGCGCTTGTAGACCCTGACCTGGCGGTGGCTTCCGGGGCGGCTATACAGGCGGGGATCCTTGCGGATGAACTGTCTGCCGAGAAGGATATACTAATCACCGATGTCTGTCCCTATACCCTCGGAACCGAAGTCTTAAGCTTTTTCGGGGGATTTCCCGTGGATGATGTATACGACATCATCATACCCCGCAATACGACCATCCCGGTTACCAGGAAAAAAGTATACGGGACCGTTGCCGATAACCAGCAGGCCGTGGATATCAAGGTATACCAGGGAGACTATAAAAAGGCCTCCAGGAACAATTTGTTAGGGAAATTTACCCTCAGCGGCATTCCCCCCGCTCCCGCCTTCACGGAGAAGATTGAAATAGGGTTTACCTACGATGCAAACGGAATACTTCAGGTTGAAGGCACAATTCTAAGCAACGGTCAAAGGGCGGGACTGACAATCGAAACAGCCGGTGTTGAGATGGAACCGGAATTGGACCTGGGGAAATGGAAGGAAGCTCCCGGCGCCCGTAAGTACCGCGGCTTGATCCGCAGGGCGGAGAAGGCTCTGAAAGCAGGAGGGAATCAGCTTTTTGAAGGAGAGCTGGATGAACTGGTCAGGGATATCAAAAAGGCGCTGTTAAAGGGTGAAAGCAATAGATTGAAGGAACTGGAGGAGGAGTTGACCGATCTTCTATATGATCTGGAGGATACCGATGAATGATGGACGTTCTGGGAGAATACTTTTATATCATGGGAGCGGGTCTGTCACGGGAGAGAAGGATCAGCCGCGCCGTTGAAGCCCTGGAAGCGGCTGTAGCCCTTAAAGGGGACCACTGGAAGGCCTGGAACCTGCTCGGGCTTTGCTATTACCGCCTCGGCGAGTTTTCAAAGGCCCGCCGCGCCTGGAACAGGAGCATCCGGCTTCAGCAGTGGGACAACCCTGCCCTGGAATATATGTACGACATGACAAACCCGGCGTTTATAGAGATCCTCCGGCGTTATAATAAAGCGCTTGAGCTGGCAGCCGGGAAGAAATACAGGCAGGCAGGGGATATGCTGGAAAGAACGCTGCCCGGATTGCCGCCCCTTGTGTCATATGTAAACCTGTTGGGGCTGTGCCGCTACGGGCAGGGAAAAACAAAAACCGCCCTGAAGCTCTGGTCCCATGCGGCTGAACTGGATCGTGAGAACCCGGACGCAGTAAGGTACATAAGGAGCGCTGCTGTAGAGAGCAATAGGACCGCCGCAGCATTGCCCGGCCTTTTCGGCAGGATATTTAGAAGGCTGACAGGGGCGGATATTTCCACGGAGGATGATGTTTGATGAAGGATAAAAGCTTGTATGAAATCTTGCAAGTACCGGTTGACGCCACGACTGCGGAAATAAAGAAGGCGTATTTTTCGCTGGTGCGGAAATATCCCCCCGACCGTTATCCCCAAGAATTTATGCGCATACGCGAAGCTTACGAGACCTTGAGCGACGAGGATGCCAGGCGGGAATACGATTCCATCGCCTTTATGCCTCCGGAGGTGAAGGTAAGATTTGATATGGGAAGAGCCGCGCTGGGCGAAGGAGATTATGAGGAGGCGATAGACCTCCTTGAACAAGCTGCGCTGGCGGCTCCGGGCTCAAGGATTATACGGGGCTTTCTCGGCCGGGCGTATCTGGAGAACGGGAACACGGTCAAGGCCATTGACATATTCAGCGAGTTGACCGGGGAAGAAAAGGACAATGCCGCATACCGGGGATACCTTGCCAGGGCATACCTTGAACGGGGATGGCATAAGAAGGCGCTGGACGCTTTTATCAAGGCCCTTTCCCTGGATGAAGACAACATATCCCTTTGGGTGGGACTGGCGGAGTCTTATATGCTGGGAGACCGGTTTGAAGATGCCAGGGATACCCTGGTCAGGGCGCTGGAAAAGGGGAAATCGACCGAATGGGACAATATAGGCATATATCTTTTCCTTGTTCAGATCGAGATGGTGCTGGGCAATCTTGACAATATGGAGAAATACCTGGAAGATCTCACCCGGCTTGCGGTCCGGGATGAAACCATAACCGAAAATGTAGGCTGGGCCCTGGGCGGAATGGCAAGAACCCTGGTCAGGAAAGGCTATATGGGGATCGCGCAATCGATAATAGAAAGGGCCGTGAAGCTGATTCCGGGCAGCGAAGCGATCCGGGAGCTGAAGGAAGAACTGGACCGCTTCATACGGCTGGATGCACAGCTGGCCGGATTGCAGCAGGATGAAACCATGCCTGAAGAGATCGTTCATCTGATTGAACTGGAACTGTTCCCCCTGCCGGTCATAGGAAGCCCTGTGGATAGGGAATTGCAGATATTTATGAGCGAATCCATTATTATCGAAGAGGCCCATAGGTTTATCACCTGCATAAACCGGTTAAGAAGAAATTATCCGGAGCTGTACGACTTGAGGAAAGCCTTTTTCGACGGGGTTTTGAACCCTGCCAAGCGTAAGAAACTGGCCCAGCGGTATAGAAAAAAATCCAACAGATACGGACCGATAATCGAGGCCATGATGTTGTCCGGTATGGGAGAAGATCAGGAAGACTTTATTGACGATGAAGACGGAGATTTTATTTTTGAAGGGCCGCAGCAGCCCTACGTCAGGGAGACTCCCAAAATAGGGCGTAATGAACCCTGCCCCTGCGGCAGCGGGAAAAAATATAAGAAATGCTGCGGCCGCTGAAGCATCAGAGGCGCATTACCCCAGGTCAAAGTTCTGGAATACGAATAACTTTTCACAACCTGCAGACCCTGCAGGTTTATTTCTTTTTTATATAAACTTCATAATGAGCCATACCGATAAAATATATAAGGCTTTTTATGCCCAAAAACAGGTTAAGGAGGAAGACCACCATGTTTAAAAGAATCCTGGCGGCATTGCTCATAATAACCTTCATCGTATCATACATACCTCCGGACCTTGTAGCAAAGGCGGCCGATCCGCCGGAAATCAACGTGGTCTACCTGAAGACCGAGAGGGATACCACTGGTGTGGTAACCCTGAGATACGAAATACACGGTATGAATTTCAGCAATCCGAAGGTTTATATAGGCGGGGTGGAAATACTGCCCAGCTATTATAATACAAGCATGATTCTGATCAGAAGGACCAGCGGGGTAGACGACGGCATATTCCTGGAAGGAATGAAGAACATCGTTGTACAGAACCAGGACGGCGAGTCCGTCAGCACAGCGTTTAACGTTGTAGCGCCGCCCTATGTAACTTCCGTCAACAAGAGCAAGGTATATGTGGGCGACCCCCTGGAGATCAACGGAATAGGCTTTGACGAGAACCTGACCGCCATTTATATCGCCGGAAAACAGTATACCGTAGGACCGGAGCTCTCCGGCGCTGAGGCAATCGTTTATCCGAGCCAGGGCAAGATAGTGATAGATGAGGTTAAGGCGCCGGCAATCTACGGAGCGAGCGAGGTCAGGGTCGCAAAGAATGCGGGTGCAGGCACCGGTACCCCGCCTGAGGAGGCAATACAGGGCATACTGAAAGACAGCATATCGGTTGTGGGTAAACTGACCGATATAGAGGTGATCAGCCTTGAACCCGATTCCGGCCCCATAGGCGGCGGCACCATCATAAGGATGATGGGCAATAAGGCTGCGGGCAAATCCAACTTCAACAGCAGCATGAAAGTGTACATAGGCGGCGCCCAGGCTTCCGATGTACAGGTTATAACCAACGATATCGGAGAGGTCATAGGGCTGCAGGCAAAGACGCCCCCGGGTACCCCCGGACCCAGGGAAGTAATAATAACGGATGCGGACGGACATAACGAATACGTCGTACCCTTCACCTTTACATACCTCCAGACGGGCAACATGCTGGTGGTTACCGGCATTTCACCCTCGTATGCAAAGGAGACCGAACAGAAAGAGATAACCGTGTCCGGTAGGAATATAGCGACCATCAATATAAGCGAGCTCCAGAATGTGACATTTGTAAACGACGATGGATATGACCCGATAAGCAACGAGTACACTCTGACGTATTCGGGCGAATACAACGGGAATGAGGTAACCATAACAAGAAAGATTAAACTCACGGTGGGCGGCATCGCGCCAATCACCCAAATTCCCAAGATAGAGATAAACGGCGACCAAATAAAGGCCACAACGCCGATAATCACCCTCGACCCGCAGGTGCCGATGAAGGTCGATGTGGTCGTGAATACCGAGACGATAGTAACCGGCGAGGGCGGTGAAGTGCTTCACAGGACCGAAGAATACACCCTCAGGAACGCATTTACATACCACCCTGCGCAGACCATTCCCGATATTCACAGCATTACTCCCGACAGGGGACCATACAACGAGGACATCTATATTACCATCAACGGCGCCAACTTCCAGGTACTCGTCGAGGAGGATGCCGGGGGCGAAGTAACCAGGTATCCGACAATCATAATAGGAAACAAAGTAATTGACCCCAACTCTTATCCTGAGACCTACTCGGTACGGGTATACGACAGTGACGGGCACCTCGTGGACGGCAAAAAGTATACCATCGGAACCGAAATCAGGACAATAATCCCGGCTGCGCCCAACGGCACCTTGGGATTTGTTGACGTGTCCGTAATCAACCCCGATACAGGGTCGAAAACGGTATCAAACTTTTTCGAATTCAAGAATCCGCAGCGGCCGGAAGGCGAAAAACCCAGGATCGACAGGCTTGAGCCCAACAAGGGCACAACCGGCGGGGGAACCGAGGTGGTAATCTACGGGCGCAACTTCGACTATGACATCGGTGGAACCAGGGTAATAGTCACCATAGACGGCGCCAAGGCTGCTGTTACCAAAGTGAAAAGCACCGGTGACCAGATAACCATCCTTACCCCGCCCGGCACCGAGGGCTACAAGACGGTGCAGGTTATCAACGAGGACGGTTCCATGGCGGAGCTTGAGAACGGCTTCCTGTACACAAAAATAAACAGCGCGCCGGTTATCGACAGTATCGCTCCGGATTTCGGGGGCGCGGGCACATCGGTAATAATAAGGGGCAGCGACTTCCGGCCGCCGGACCCGGAGTCGAGCCTTCCCGAAAAGAAACTGGGGACCAGGGTGCTGCTGAACGGACAGGATATCGATGATTACACAATAGATGAAGGCGGCAACATAATATTCGAACCTGGCGGGGATAGGACCGAAGTCATCGACGAATATACCATTAAGATAAAAATCCCCCCCGGCCTTCCCATAGGACCCAAGGACGTCACCGTGGTCAACCCGGATACGGCCAGCTATACGGTTAAGAACGGCTTCTACTACAAATCCCCGGCCAGCCATCCCGAAATAACCGGCATCGTCCCCCCGGAGGGGTCGGTGGCAGGAGGGACCGTTGTCACCATATCCGGCAGTGACTTCAGGGAAGGGATAAGGGTGTTCTTCGGCGGCATCGAGGCGACCAATGTAACCGTGAGCGGGAACGGCGACGAAATACAGGCCACCACTCCCCGGTACTCCATCGGGACTCCGGGCGCAGACAGGGAGTCTGTGGACGTAACGGTGGTGAACTATGACGGCGGTTCCTACACCGAAGAAAACGGATTCACATACAGGATACCGGGAAGCGAACCCATAATCACCATGATCGACCCCAACTGGGGGAGCACGGCAGGGGAAGAAACGGTCATAATCTGGGGTCTGGATTTCCGGTTGGAATATGACGAGTACGGTCTTCCCGTCGGGTTCCCTGAGGTGTACTTTGGGGGGGTCAAGGCCGTCAGCGTCAGGTGGGACAACTACAACCGGCTTACCGTGATAACTCCGGTATACCCCAATGCAGGCAAGGTGGATGTAACCGTTGCCAACCCTGATGCGGGAACCTATACGGCGAAAAACGCCTTTGAGTACAAACGGTCCAGCCCTAAGATAACAAGCGTTACACCCAACAAGGGCAACAAAACGGGTAACGAGGAGATTACCATAAAGGGTTCCGGCTTCATGAAGGGCGATTTGTCGGCAAGATATGAAGGGGAGCAGGTCAACCGGCATACAACGCCTCAGGACCCAATCATTGACCTCCTGGTGATATTCGGTGATGACAAGGACAGTGCGCCCATTTCGGGAGGAAGATCGGAGGTAGTGGTTGGGAATATCAGGGTTGTATATGATTCTACCGACCCTCTGGAGGATAACACCACGCTCTTTTACATACCGCCGTCCGGACCGGAAGTGCCGGTATCAAGCTATAAAATAGCATTGGGCACTTACCACCTGTTCATTATCAACGGCCCCGCAGACCTTGGCGATAATACCATCGTGGACGAGGGCATAATGGTTGAGGTGACCCAGAACAGGCTGACCGTGACCAGGAGGGTGGCGCCCTACGCAAGATGGATAGACAGCGGCACCCTGGTTGTAAAAACGCCGCCGGTGCCCTACATAGGGGAGAGGAACCTCTATGTGATAAACAAGGACGGAGGCACCGCCGCGGCGAAGTTCGAATATTTGAACCCCGACAGCGACCCGCAGATTACCGACATCCGTCCCAACAAGGAAGTGTACGATGATGAAGGGACCCTCGTAAAATACCTCACCGAAGCCAGCGTTGACAGCGAAACCTTTATCACCATAGAAGGAAGCGATTTCAGGACCGGGGTAAAGGTGTTCGTCGATGATAAAGAATGTGAGATAATATCAAAATCCAACGACGACGACATGATAATAGCCAAGGTGCCCAGGGGCACCTCCGAGGATATAGACAAAGAGCTTAGAATAGTGGTGGTGAACCGGGACGGCGGCACCGCCGATTCTTCGCTGCTTCCGGTACCTAGGTGGTTCGTGTACAGGCGGCCAGGCAGCCAGCCGGTTATAGACTACATTGATCCGGACAAGACATCCGCAGCGGGAGGGAACGTTTTAACTATTTATGGATACGACTTCCGCAGCGGCGCAAAGGTCATAATCGGCGGCAAGGAGGCCGTCAACACCAACATTAACGCATGGAGCTACAAGCAGATATTCGTCCTGTCGCCCCAAGGCCTCACGGCGGGGACTTGCGACGTCCAGGTGATCAACGACGACTTGGGCACTGCAACGCTCAAGAACGGCATCACCATCATCAGCAACCCCGATATCGAATACGTAACCAACGAGGGCGGCACCGTAATAAGCTCGATCTCGTTCCTCGGCGGGGAGACCATAATTCTCAAGGGTACATCCTTTAGACCGGGGGCAAAGGTGGTGTTCGGCGGGGAGATCATGCTGCTAAGCGACGCTCCGACCGTCCAGGGCATGGAAGGGATAGACTCCCGCGACCGTAAAATCAAGGTTGTGGGAGGGAAAGAGGCCACCGGCGTGGAAGTCACCGACGAGAATACGATAAAGCTTAAAACGCCTTCGGGCGTGGAGGGGGATACCGCCATAATCGTGATAAACAGCGACGGGGGTATCTCGGACGTCTTTGACATGAAGTATACCCTGCCCCTTCCGACGAGGCCGGACTCCCTGGACGTATCGCTGGTGTACGACAGGTACGTGCGCCTGGAGTGGCCCGGGGTGGACAACGCCCTGTACTACGAGATCTACGCCAGCGAAGACACCAGGGACGACTTCAAGTTTCTGACCTCCACCACCAGGAACGTGTACTACGTGGTTGACCTTGACCCGGATACGAGGTACTATTTTAAGGTGAAGGCAATAAACCAGTTCGGTTCATCCGAGTTCACCAGCTACAGGTCCATCAGGACGGAGGATACGGGGGAGCCGGACCTGGACGGCAGCATAAACGACACCGAAAAGGTGGTATTGAACCAGAACGCCGTCAGCGTCAATATAGGGGAGGACGCAGCAGCACGCGGCTCCTACTATACCTATACCATAGACCTTAAGGACCCAAGCTACGGCTCCGTCGAGAAGAAGCATATAAACATGCCCCTCAAGGTAATAAGGGAGGCCACCAGGACGTTCCTTGTGGACGCAGGAGAAATCATGCTGCAGTTCTCGCCGAGGACGCTGTATATAAGGGCCCTGTGGGGGATAACAACCAGCCAGCAGGACAACGTATATGCGCGGCTCATACTGGACGTGTCGCCGAAGAGCGAGGGAGACCGGGCGCTCAAGTACCTGCCCGCCAAACACAGGGTGGTTTCCAAACTGTACTGCATAGGAATAGCGGTGCAGAACGGGAAAAAGCTTGAGGAGCACAACGAGATCAACGGGTCCATGGATATACAGATAAAATACGACTACAGCAAGCTTAACGGCCTGGACGAGACCAGGCTGGCCATATACAGGTTTGACCCGCTGGAACTGAAATGGGAGCCTGTGGAGGCAGCCGGCGTCCATACCAACATAGATTTCGCCTACGGCAGAACAAGCCGGCCGGGCATCTTTGCAGTTATAGGCAAGCAGTAGTGGGAAAGTGGGACAAGGGACGGTTCTTTGGGACAAGGGACGGTTCTTTGTCCCATTGTCCCAATAGTAGTAGTGGTCAGCGACCAGTTACCAGGAACTGCGAACTGCGATCTAAACATAAAAGGGGGTCATCAAGGGTGGGCAGAAACAGGGCAAGCATAATCATAACGGTTATTGCCGCATTGACCATAATATATTGCATACCCGTACAGGCCAGCAGCCTGTTCGGCTCGGGGAGCTACGCGGGCGGTGTGCCCGTCCCCGAGTTCAGGGGCGTATCCGTAATAGACGGCGCCGGCCTTACCATCAACGGCAAGAACAACGGCATCCAGCTCATGAACAATATCGACTTCACCGACATCAGGAGCCACTGGGCCGAGCCTTATATACTCAACATGGCCGCCCAGTCGGTTATAAAGGGCTACGGCGCAAGCCTGTTCAAGCCGGAGGACCCTCTGACGCGCCAGGAGGCAGTGGCCCTGCTGGTCAGGATAATGGGCAGGGAAGCCGAGGTGCAGAGGAGAGCCGAAGGCTCGGTCGGCGGCTCCGCAGCCGGGGGCATATTCGACGCCTGGGCCCGGGAGTATATAAGCATGGCCTATGAGCTCGGCATCGTCACCGAAGGGGGCGGCAACTGGAAGGACAACGCGACCCGCCAGGAGGTTGCGGTGTGGTTTGCCAACGCCCTCGGGCTGAACCCCGTCTACGGCGCCCAGCAGCAGTACGTATTCAACCTGAAGGACTGGCAGGAGATAGATGCGTCGAAGCTGGCATTGATCGAGGCCGTCCTGCAGGAGGGCATAATGAAAGGAAACGACAGGGGGTACTTCAACCCCGCCGCATCCCTGAAAAGGGCGGAAATGGCAACCATGCTGGACAAGGTGGCCGACCGGTTCCAGGACAGGAGGAACGTCAGGTCCAACAGGGGCCAGGTGCTGCAGATCGATACCCGGCAGAACCAAACCGTCCTCGGCATCCTGAACGCCGACGGCACTTCCGCCGCGGTGGTACTGGCCCAGGGCACCGGCTTCCCCGTATACAAAGACGGCAGGCTTGCAGCCAACAGCAGCCTGCAGGCGGGGGACGAGATAAAGTACGTATACGACGACCAGGGGATGGTTTACGCCTGGGCTGTCAACGACGGCACAATAGCGGCGGAGGTGAGATCCTCCGGTGGGGACAGGCTGCAGGTATACTACGGCCAGATAACCGGCGTGTTTACCAACTACGGCAAAAACCAGCAGGGAGCCAGCACCGAGAACACCCACTACCGGGTTGTCAACGTGGACGGCCAGATTTACGACATAGTATCCGAGAAGAACCTCGAAAGCGGCTTAATGCGCGATATAGCGGTGTACAGGGACGGCAAGCTGACCGGGACATCCGCGCTGAAGGCGGGAGACGAGATAGAATACGGGGTGCTCAGCGGCGGTCAGGCGCTCTACGTGGAAGTGCTCACCCTGCAGAACCAGGTGATAGAGGGCTACATCCAGTCTGTAAACTCCTACGATTCAAAGATTACCTTAGCCGGCTACGACGGGAGGCTTTATACATACAGCTATTCGGCCAGCCCGAAAATTACCATAAACCAGCGCCCTGGGGCTGTATCGGACCTCAGGTTCGGGCTGGAAGTCGCCGTCACGGTAAGCAGGGGCGTGATTACCCAGATCGACGGCAGCTACTACATCGACCAGCCGGGCTACATTCCAGCGGAGGGCAAGACCCGCAGCGGGCGGGTGACGTATGTAGACAGCAAGAGCATAGTGCTGGACCAGGATGACGGCATCCAGCAGGAATACAGCATCTCGCCCAGCACCCTCATCACGAAGGAGGGCAGCCGGATAAACCCCGGGAATATACGGATAGGCGACAGGGTGCAGGTCTACATGGACGATATAAGCTCGGTCTACCTGTCCAGGATCAAGGTTGAGGGGATGCAGCAGCTCATCAAGGACGTGTACAGGGGGACCATAGAGAGGGTCTACCCCTCCAGCGGGAAGCTGGTGCTCAAGGATACCTACGCCTATGTGAACAGGGGATGGGAGGAACGGGACCGCCGCATAACCTTTGAACTGGACTCCGACACCCCCATATACTACGGCGGAAAGCTGCTAAGCCTCGACCAGGTGCAGAGCAGCTACATCAACTTTGAGGGGTACGTGGCGGTAAGCAACAACTTCAACAGTGAAAAAGCCGTAAAGGTGGTCCTGAAGCGGGGCTACGAGGCGCAGTACGGGGACAGGATCGACGAGATAAGCTGGGCTACCGGCGAACTGGAACTGCGCGACAGCAACAACATCCTGTTCAACGACGGCACGATCATAATCTTCAAGAACCGCCTTGTGGATATGACAGCCCTGGAGGAGGACTACACCATAACCGTGGTGGCGGACAGGTACAGCGGCTATAACAACGCCGTCCTGGTAATACTTGAGGATGCGGTCAGCACCGGCGAAGAGATATACGTCGGACGGCTCAACGAGATAAGGACCAGGCAGTTCGACATGAACTACTACAGCCTGTTCGAGGACAACGAGTGGGACAGCATATCCGGCAGGACCAAAAACGTCACGTTCTACTATGACGAGGACACTCTCATCCTGGATGTATCCTCCCAGAGCGTGAAGAAGATCAAGGCAGCGGATTTCTTCCAGGGTGACTATGCCGGCAACAGTTCCTACAAGTCGGATGACGACTACTATGCCTATGTCCTGGTGGAGGACGAAAGGGCAAAGGCGATCAGGATAACCAAAGGGTCGGTTATCAAGGACGGGTCCACCATAAGCAACGCCGATCTCGAAACGCTGCGGGTGACCGCCGGGGAAGTCAGCGGGATTGACAAGGACCTCCAGATAATAACCCTGAACAAAGCGAGCAACTGGACAAACTTCTACAACGAGTGGGAGCGCGCCGACGATGATGTGTACGTAAACTACTCCAAGGCTCTCATATACAGGAACGGAAAGCCCATAGAGGCCACACAGCTCCGGCAGGGAGAGAACGTATACGTTATCCGTGACGATAACAGGGGTATAATAATTCTGGTTCTATAGGGGGATTGGGTATGAAGAGGATCATAATACCGGTAATATTGTCCATAGTACTAAGTTCAACAGCAGCCTATGCCGCAGCGCCCCTGGACCAGCCGGGGATAAACGACGAGACCGTTTACCAGGAGGTGGTCTTCGTCACCGGGGAACCCGTGGTGGTCACAGGCAGTCTAAAGGTTACGGAAAGCGCAAGGAAGGACTATGTAACCTCCAGGTTGACTTACGACCTTGAGAACAAGGAAAAGGGCATGAAGGTAAAAAGAAGCATTACCCTCAACACGCAGCTTGACGTCAAGGAAGGGATAAAGCAGACGGTAAGCATAATAACCCTGGACCGGTTCAGCGAAACCATTACCGCCGCCGACGGCAAATACAAGCTTGAGGACTACATCCTCAACGGGTCCAGGATAACCCACAACAAGCCGGTGGCCGACTTCTTCTCGGGCAACTGGCAGGGCAAGAAAATATACTCCATAAACGGGGACGAAGGCCGGGTAACGATAGAAACCATAGGGCAGGAGATAGGCTACAGCCACCATTGGGGCTCGGTGCTGACCCGAAAGGTGGACGGGTTCATAGATGTAAAAAGGGACAGGACAGACGCGGACGGCGATGAAATTTCGGCCGACTGGGACGGGGAGTTCAGCTACAGGACCTCCTCCACCGTCAACAAGTACCTCTCCTATGTGAGGAACGAGCCCAGCCAGATCAGCTTCCGGGGGAGCTACCTCCTGACCGTGGAGGAGGAAAACCTCATAGACTACAGCTACGACCTCCCCGAGTTCGACGACGACGGCTACCCCCACAGGAGAAACAGGGATATTGACAGCGACAGCATCGTGCTGAAAACCGTACCGAAGTACCAGAGGCTCCTTATACCCGAGATCAAGGACATAGGCGGCCACTGGGCGGAAAACGACATATCGGTCCTGTACGGCCTGGGTGTCTTCCCACAGACATCGGCGTATTTCGGCCCCAGCCTCCCCATGCTGCGCTCGGACTTTGCGCGGGCAATCGTTGAAGCGACAAACCTGCTCACCGAGACAGCCGCAAAAACAACCGCCAGGAATCAGCCCGCGCAGGCCGAAGTATTCCAGGACGTCAGCACTACGCATCGCGATTATAAATACATTGTCGAGGTGGAAAAAAGGGGAATAATCACCGGGGTGGGTCCCGGCCAGTTCCTTCCCGACGGCAAGCTTACCCGCGCCCAGGCCATAACCATAATAATGAGGGCCCTGGGATTTGACAACATGGCGCCGACCCCCGGGTACTCGACCGGCTTCGCCGACGACAGCAAGATACCCGCCTGGGCGAAGGACTCCATATACGCCGCAAGGGAGATCGGCCTCGTGCAGGGCGACAGCTACGGCTATGTGCACCCCGACGAGGTGATGACCAGGGCGGAGGCGGCAGCCTTCCTGTACAGGTTCATCCGCTACCTGCAGAACGACATCAAGAAGGACTACCGCGACAGAATCCTGTACTACTAGTTGCCAGTTACCAGATCACAGATGACAGACGCCAGAAATCAGTTGACAGTTAGCAGGCTTCAGTAAAGCCTAGGGAAAGAAAAGACCTGAAAACTTCACCCCAGCCCCTGCGATCTGCGATCTGCCGACTGCCATCTGTATTTACATTCATTTCCTTGCAGGTAAAACCAAAAACGTGTTGAATAGTATGTATATTGGGGAAAAAAAGGAGGAAAACACAAATGAGGACAAAGAGAATCTTTGCAGCAATATCCGCAGCCCTGGTTTTTTCGCTCCTGCTGGGAATGCCCTATGTATATGCCCAGGGGGAAGAACAGAGCGACCTTGAGTATCACATGGACTTCCTTGGAAAACTAATTCAGTTTGTAGAGGCGAACTACTACGAGGAAGTCGACATGCAGAAGCTTATCGATGGGGCCTACAAGGGGGTATTCGAGCAGCTGGACCCCTACAGCATATACTATACCGAAGAGGAATACGAAGAATTTGATACGGTAGTTACCGGCACATACGGAGGAGTGGGAGTCCATATTTCCATGCGCGACGGATACGTTACCGTAATATCCCCCATAGAAGGGACACCTGCCCACAAAGCCGGGATAAAGCCGGGCGACAGGGTGGTATCGGTCGACGGCATTGACGTGACCCAGATAGCCATCGACAAGGTAGCCAACATGATGAGGGGCGAACCCGACACAACCGTCAAGCTGGGAATACTGAGGGACAACCAGCCGGGAATCATCTATTTTGAAATCGTAAGGAAAGTAATAGAGATAAATCCCGTGAGCTACGAACTCAAAGAAAACGGCATCGGCTACATAAGGATAAGCGATTTCAACGAGCACGCAGACGAGAACGTGGAAAACGCCCTGGCCTATTTCGATGAGGAAGGCGTAAAAGACATCATCATTGATCTGCGCAACAATCCCGGCGGCATAATTGACCAGGCCGTTGCGATAGCAGGACATTTTGTACCCGAAGGCCCCGTTGTCTACGTCGACCGCAGGGACGGGCTGAGGAAAACCTATAACTCCGACCTCGAAGAGAGCAAATACAACCTTGTCGTACTTGTCAACGAGGGCAGCGCCAGCGCATCGGAAATACTGGCCGGAGCGGTCCAGGACACAAAATCAGGGGTTATCGTAGGAACCCAGACCTTCGGCAAGGGTACCGTGCAGACCGTGCTGCCCCTTAAAAACGGAGGCAATATAAAGCTTACCATAGCCAAATACCTGACGCCTAGCGAAAGGGTGATCGACGGCGTAGGCATAACCCCCGACGTAGTCATAGAGAACGAAATCCCCGCAGGGAAATACCATGATGAACTTGCGCCGATTAAGGGCAGCAGGAAGCCCTATATATCATCCGTAGGCCTTGACGTCCTCGGCGCGGAGCAGAGGCTGGACGTGCTCGGCTATAACGTCGGTGAAATCGACGGCGTATTCGACCAGATCCTTGCCAGCGCCGTAAGCAGGTTCCAGTCGGACAAGGGCCTATACCCGTACGGCGTACTCGACCTTGCCACCCAGGAAAGACTCCTCTGGGAGTACGACGAATACATCAAAAAAGACGACATAGACGAGCAGCTTCAAAAAGCCATAGAGATACTAAAATCCAAACACTGACCACCAGAAAGGTATCCCACCATCCCCGGGATACCTTTCTCCATTTTCCCCCACAGGCAAGGTGATAAAATTGAGCAAATATGAAAATTTATTAGTATGGAAAAAAGCTCATGAGCTAGTATTAGAGATTTATAGGGTGACTACTCAATTTCCTGATGCAGAAAAATATGGCATAGTAGTTCAGATGAGGCGTTCAGCAGCTTCAATACCCACTAATATTAGCGAAGGGCACGGGAGATTATATAGGAGAGAGTATATTAGGTTCTTAGCTATTGCGCGAGGCTCAGCTTGCGAACTGGAGTATCAATTAATACTCGCAAGGGATTTAGGGTATTTGGATAAAGAAAAAACTGATGAACTGCTCGGGAAACTAAGGGAAATATTGAGGATGCTTAACGGTTTGATAAATACCCTTAAAAAATCTCAAGGAACCTGTGATCTGTGACTTGCGGTCTAAGCTTAAATTTCAAGGTTTTTAAGCCTGCGATCTGCCGACTGCGATCTGCGATCTATACTTGACTGCAAAGCTTCAAAGTCGATATAATAATAGAGTTGATGTAAAGGCCGTCATAGTTTTATATAAGAAACAAACACATGGAGGTATTACTGTGTCTACAAAATACATCTTTATCACCGGCGGAGTTGTTTCATCACTGGGCAAGGGTATAACCGCGGCGTCCCTGGGCTGCCTTCTCAAGAACAGGGGGCTTAAGGTCAGCATCCAGAAGTTCGACCCTTACATAAACGTTGACCCCGGCACCATGAGCCCATACCAGCACGGCGAGGTTTTCGTCACCGAGGACGGCGCCGAAACCGACCTGGACCTCGGGCACTACGAAAGGTTCATCGACGTCAACCTTACCCAGAACAGCAGCATCACCACAGGCAAGATTTACTGGTCGGTCATAACCAAGGAGAGAAGGGGCGACTACCTGGGCGGCACCGTTCAGGTCATACCCCACATTACAAACGAGATCAAGGGCAGGATACAGAGGGTAGCAAAGGACGGCAGCTTTGACGTGGTGATTACCGAGATAGGAGGCACCGTGGGCGACATCGAGAGTCTGCCCTTCCTTGAGGCGATAAGGCAGCTCAAGCACGATGTCGGAAGGGACAATGTACTGTACGTCCACGTTACCCTTGTACCGTACCTGGGAAGAGCCGGTGAGCTGAAGACAAAGCCCACCCAGCACAGCGTCAAGGAACTGAGGAGCATAGGCATACAGCCGGATATAATAGTATGCCGCTCCGAGAAGCCCATCACAAAGGATATAAAGGATAAGATCGCACTCTTCTGCAACGTCGAGGCAGAAGCCGTGGTCCAGAACATCGATGCCGATACCATTTATGATGTTCCTCTCCTATTGGAAAAGGAAGGCCTTGACGACCTCGTGGTAGATATGCTTAAGCTCAAATGCGGGGAGCTTGACCTGACCGAGTGGAGGAGCATCGTCCACAAGATTAAAAATCCCAAACACAAGGTCAGAATAGCCCTCGTGGGCAAATATGTCGAGCTTCACGACGCGTACCTTTCTGTGGCCGAGGCGCTCTGCCACGGCAGCATCGCAAACGAAGCCAAGCTTGAGATAAAATGGATACATTCCGCCCAGGTAACCGGGGAAAACGTGGAGGAACTCCTGAAGGATGCGGACGGCATCCTGGTACCCGGAGGCTTCGGCGACAGGGGCATAGACGGCAAGATTGCAGCCATCAGGTACGCAAGGGAGAACAAAATCCCTCTGCTCGGCATCTGCCTCGGCATGCAGCTCACAGTGGTAGAGTTTGCGCGAAATGTTGCAGGGCTTAAGGGCGCCCACAGCTCGGAGCTGGACCCCGGTACCGACCACCCGGTTATTGACCTCATGCCCGAGCAGAAGGAGATAGAGGACCTGGGAGGCACCATGAGGCTGGGCCTGTATCCCTGCAGGATGGACAAAAGCACCAAATCCTACGAAGCCTACGGAGAAGAGATAATCTACGAACGGCACAGGCACAGGTACGAGTTCAACAACGAATACAGGGATATACTCACAAGCAAAGGGCTGATAATAAGCGGGCTTTCGCCGGACGAGCGCCTGGTGGAGATGATAGAGTTGGAAGGCCACCCGTGGCTGGTGGGCTGCCAGTTCCACCCCGAGTTCAAGTCCAGGCCCAACCGCCCGCATCCGTTATTCCGCGACCTCATCAAAGCCGCGCTGGAAAACAAAAAATAGACAGTTGGGGACATTCCGCGACGAGGAATTCTAATGGGGACATTCCTTCTGCCCTTGAGGTATACTAAAGAGAGGAGGTGTGTCCCCTGACATTATCAGCAGCGGTGTGTCCCCTTTCCATCGGGGACATTCCTCCTTCTCTAGAGCCATACTTTAGACGAGGAGGTGTGTCCCCTTTCCTTATAGCCGGGAATCCCCCGGCTTTCTCTATCCCCGCGATCTGCGATCTGCCGACTGCGATCTATACTCCGTCAACCTGCCCTTTTTTAAAAATACAGTTTATGGTATATTATTAATTGGGAACATTAATGGTGTATCCCTATACGTCAGTTGATAAAATAGGAAGGAGCCTGAGTTTGATGAGTAGTGAAAATTTCGAGAAGGTAGTTTTGGAAGAACTTAAGGCATTAAAGACAGGCCAGTTGGCACTGGAAAGCAAAATCGACGCCATCGGAAACAAATTAGACGACATAGAAGCAAAAAACGCCAACAGGCATTTACCGCTTGAATCCAAGCTGAATGCATTGATTGAAGACAATAAATCGATATGTGAGGTCCTTGGAGAACATGAAGTAGCTATAAGAACCCTCAGAAGAAGGCCGGTATAGCAGACAGCCGGACATGTCTGCGCCCTGCCGGCTTCAATTATTATTCAGTTCATCATAAAAGTTTTCGTACATCTATTTGTCCTCCGGCCCAAAAATATCAGACATAGTGGCGCCGCTCTTTTCACCTTTTGCAATACTGTCTGCCTCGCTAATCAGTCTATTCATTGCAGGAGCGATTTTTTTGCTCAACTCCTTAAACTTTGCAAGAAGTTCTTCACCGGATAAGCCCTGAGCAATTAAATCAGCAAGAATCTGCTCTGAAAATTCGCCTCCACTAGCCATTTTTATGCCTCCTTAGCTGTTACATATCATGCAGAACGTACTTGTCGATGATCATGGCATTGAGATTATTTACATTATTAAGGCGGGTATCGTTGGTTATGAATGCTTCTGCATTTTCTTCGATAGCCGTTGCAATAAATATTGCATCTGGTGTCTTGAGATTATGCCTTGCCCTTAACTTGGCGGCACTGACAGAAACATTTTGGGTAACATCTTTTATCAACAGATTAGGGAAGGCACGAAAGAAAGCCATATACCTGTTATATAGGTCGTAGGCTCCTTCTTTCAGAGGCTTCGTCAATGTTTCTGTTATGAGAAGGGTGGAAGTGATACCGAATCATACACCTTTCTCAATGAGTTCAAAGACTTCCTTTACCTCAGGACCATACACTTGATGTTTCTCAAGGAGATATATCAATGTATTGGTATCAAAAGCAATACGTTTATACTTTCGTACTTCATCAGCTAATCTGCCCATGAATCACGCTCCTGACGAATATAGTCAGTTCCGCCAGCCTTCTTCCACATATCTGCTCCAAGCCCGTATAGAGCTTCAGTAATAGAAGGCGGCCGCTTTATTATAAATAACTCTTTGGTTTCAGGGTCATAATTCCATAGGAATTCATCACCAAGCTTTTTCTTGACCGTCTCGATGAGGTCGGACGGAAGCCGTATGCTTGAATAGTCCTGTATTATATTAGTTTCCTTTCTTGCTTGGTTAGCCATATACAAATTCCTTCTTTCATTTTTGTTCATTGTTTTGTACTTTCTAATAATAGTATACCACAACTTCCTTCCACATTTATAGTATATATTATAAGCCACATAAGCCACGTGAAAAGCCAATTGATTTATCATTCTACATTATTTCCCAATTTCCTCTTTACAGTAACAGTATATGTTCCAAACATAATTATGATTTCACTGCACGAACTAAATTTTTATGATTTGATTGTACCTTGACAACTTCATGCAATAACAATTATTTTGATGGACATGCTCGGAGTGGAAGCCTCCATCTACATACATGTCGGTACAGCCGGTGTTTTCATGGATTCCCTTTAATCGATCCTGCAGGATTTCTACATCGCTGGTGTTATTGGATTGCTTTGACTGCCTTAACCAGTACGTCATAAGCCAGAGATACCCGCCCTGCTTTCTTGATGTTGCTCATAAAGAGTGTGGTGTCTGTCCTTTGTTCTTCCAGAGATATTCCGGCTTCTTTCGCAA
>JABVCK010000018.1 GCA_013540605.1 Bacillota bacterium | reverse complement strand
AATTCAGTAGTCCACCATATTATTGTAAGCAGCAGCGCGCTAAACACTAAACGCTGGGCAAGGTTCAGATTAAATGGGTCAATGAAAAAGACCAAAACCGGTATTAATTGATATATTATTTTTTTTATATTGTTCTGGTTAATAATCTTCATATTCAGCCCCTTATAACACACTATCAGATCTGCGCCATTATCAATCAATCGAAGTAATTTATAATTCTCTAATTATATTTTGGTATATGCAATAATCGGATTAGGCCAAGTTTTTTTCATGCTCTACAATTTGGATGTGATTTTGTAAATCTCGTTCAGCTTCGTTTGAGCATTTTTATTGTTTCATTATAACTATTTCTTAAATGATTGATAATTTCATAATGTATCTTTACTTTATCCTTTTTCTTTAATGCATCTAAAATTGATTTATGTTCTTCAATTACTTGATTTATACGATTATTACTATAAAGAGCATAATTACCCAAAAGCATAAACTGATCCCGCAAAGCTTCAATAGCAGTATAAATTCTTTCATTTTGACCAGCCTTGGCAATAACCAAGTGAAATTTTCTATCTTCGTCCAAGAATTCAATCCTCTGCTTATCTTCGAGATGTTTTGTTTGATCATTTATAATATTTTCTAGTTCATTGAGTTGTTCAGTATTAATCCTATCTATTGCCAGTTCATGTGTCTTGGCCTCTAGCGCTTCTCTCATTTCAAATATCTCTAATACGTCTTTTTCGGACAAAGGAGCAACTTCCGTCCCCTTACCCCTGTGTATAATGACCATTCGATTTTTTTGCAACTCAAAAAGAGCCTCCCGAATTGGGGTGCGACTTATTCCCAACCATTTGCTGAGTTCTTCATTTGATATCACCTTGCCGGGGGGGAAGTCTCCTTTTAAAATTGCGTCTCTAATCAAATTATAAGCTTGATCTTTAAGTGTCCCAACTAATTTGATTTTTTCATTATTAGTCACCTTGTTATGCAATTAGTCACCTACTTTCATCAAATTCAAACATAATAACTGTACATAATCACACTACACTTCTAGAGGAAAAATGTATTGAATTTATCAACTAGCATATTTGTATGCAACATATTACATGCATCATATAATATCATATCTATCTACTTATGTCAAAACAATTTGCTAAAGTGGGTGTTCAAAGTGGGTGTACATTTCATATCTAACGGATTTTGCTGAGAAATCACCAATAATATTACAATTAAAGTATAGTTTTCATATATAAGCAGGATATGGCTGTCTTTATCTTTCTTTATTACATACTCATCGCAGAATACAAGCCCAAGCTTCATTTCTTTCCACGTAGAACCATTTTCATCCTCCACCTGGGTATTCACCTGGAGTCCGTCCGTCATAAGATAAAGTCTTGCTTCCTTACGGTATAGAATCAGTTTGATGCTTACTTTTATTGTATAAGGGAAAATAAAACAGTGTCTATTTATGACGTTTGGGATATATTAGCAGGCTCAGGATGCTCATCTACCATTAGTATGAAGACCGTACCCAAGAAACCGCTGATTGCAGCAGCATAAAACGCAGTTACAAGCGAACCTGTTATATCTTGTATTAAGCCGCTTATTATAGGTGCAATTACGGAAGCCATCATACCTGAAAAATTTAAAATTCCTATAGCTGTGCCCATAGCATATCTGCTGATTGATGAGGCATGATCGCCTGCCCACGCAATTGCAACGGGGTCCAATGATGCTCTCCCGAATATACCGTTGGCAATAAGGGTTATAATGATGGCCAGAGGAGATTTGGCATAGGCGATTAGATATATTGTAATAGCGCCTAAGGGAAACAATAAAATTGATATCTTTTTTCGACCTATTTTATCAGAAATCCTTCCGGCGACAAGAGATGGCAGTATTGAACTCACTCCTATAATAGCCACGAATAAGCCTGCAAATTCCATACTTATTCCACGCTCTGTCTGGAAAAATGTTGGTCCCCAAGTAATAACCACCCAGGATCCATAATTGGCACAAAAACGTGAAATATTAATACACATGAGATTTTTATTTTTTAATATGGTCCAAATAGGAACAGAGGTGGCTTTTTTCCCGCAGGTATTGGATCGAGTTTTAGAATCAATAGAGGGCAAACTTTTTTGATAGAAGAGAGCAGCAATCATAGTTAAAATGGAAAGAACCAAAAAGATACCTGAGTAACTTTTTGTATAAATAAAAACTGGCCCTGCTATAGTTAGTCCTATTATAAGGCCTAAGGACATTCCAAGGTTTACCATAGCAGCAGCTGTGGCGCGCATTTCACGGTTTGCCATTTCCAGCATTATGCCATAAGCCGTGGGGTAATAAGCACCAGCTCCAAAACCGTGAAGAGCGGTAAAAAGGATTAGCAATATGTAACTATTTCCGAATAAAGCAAAACATAGTAAGGACAGACCCGCCACGAAATACATCGCTATAAGAAGCCTTTTTTTCCCAAATATATCTCCCAATATACCGAAAGGTATCTGCATAATGACATATGCTAAAAAGTAACTACCTGTGATAGTTCCTAACTGAGTACTTGATAGAGAAAAATTTTCACCCAAGACCGTCAATAGAGGATATAGTGCTGTTCTGTCTGCATAAAGCAATGTCCAACCAAGGCATAAAAGAATTGTAAGGCGAGTTGTGCTTTTGTCAAAGGTGTTTTTGTTCATTAATTTACCTCCCATCACAATGGTAGTGTTAAACCCAGATTTTGGTGTAGGTTTAATGACCTCATTTTTGATAAACTTTGTTTTGAAACGGATAGCTCTTTTGCCGAAAGAATGATTGACCAAATCATTTGTTCCCACTGCCAGTCCGTTCTCCAAAAGATCAAGAAGCGTTTTAACTTCTTCGTTCATAAGTGCATCAATCCCGCTTGCAGCTTCTATATTGAAAACTGCTCCAAACTTATCGAGGAAGACCGTATCTTTTTCTTCATGGAAACCCAATGTATCTTTTGGCTCAACACTTCTTTGACCAACATAATATTCATTTTCATTTTTCATAGAACTTTTGTTACCATCACAATAGCAGTATTGTTCATTTGTTCATTATAATATAAAAGAAATCAAACCACAAACAAAAAATGGTTATCGAAATAGCTTTAATTTAGGTTCTCTTGTTTAAACCCTGACAGTTTATTGTGGATTTTGAACATTTATCGACCTCGCCATAGAAGATTATTCAACGAAAGGGGCCGGGTCATTGTGTTGGATAGATAGCTTAATCTGGGATGTTTTTGCCCCGTACCCGATTTGATGGGCAGCGGAAACACGTGGTACACTGGACTGGACATTAGAAAGGAGAATAGAAAGTTAAGTTCTGAGGATGAGCAAGTAAGGAAGCTTGAGCGTGAAATACGCGAGCTTCGGGAGGAAAACGAGACACTAAAAAAGGCGGCAGCCTACTTCGCGAAGAATCAGAAATAAAGAAATTCGAATTCATCAAGGCGAGCCATCATAGATACCGGGTGGCGAAGCTGTGCAAGGTCCTGATAGTATCAGAAGCGGATCTATGCATGGGATAATCGCCCCAAGTTGCGGACTGGCTGCAGTAACGGAAGGTTAAAAGAACTTGCATGCTGTTAAAGATAAACCGGTAATAGACTTTATGTCAAGGTCTCCCGGTAATTTTAATATAGAGAGGAAAATGATGTAAAAAACCATGGAAAGTACGGATGGATGGTAAGAGATAGGTTGCATACCAAATACACCAGTTTAATTGGAAAGGTTAAAATCTCTGAAAAAGTGCTAAAAACAAGCAAGCTAGGCAGCCTGAAAAGAGTGAAGATATACTCAAAATCACGGTCTATACAGTAAAGATAAGTCTAAATGAAGATGATGAGCGAATAAAGGAATACAGAGATAAGGAGAGCCTTTTTATGCTTGACAGAGATGTCAAATGCAGAAATACTTATCGAGTATAAGGAGCAGCCCTAAGTCGTGATAAGTTTTATGTAAGTAAAATTGATTTTATGAGATTATGTAAAATTGGCTGCGAAAAATAGTGTTGACAATTAATAATGGAAGTGATATGTTAAATGTAACATGTTACATGTTACATATTAAAGTCACGTAAAACCTTGAAATAAAAACTAAATGGCTATTCGAGATCGAAGAGAATGGAATTTAGAGCTTTATCGAAGCAAACATGGTTGAACACTTTATCCGAATAAGATTTATAGACGTGTTCCTTGATAAATTCATATTGCCTTTCCTTGATTTAAAAAAAACTGCCAAAGCATTTTTGATTTTCATTTTTTCATTTTCTGCCTTTACTTGTTGAGGAAGATAGTCTTCCCTAATTCCATCTTGTTTTTCTATTTAGATCCAGATTAATTTTAAATGTCCCAAAGAGTGAATTATTATACCAAAAATTAATGGAGTAGATAATTGAGTTTCCCTTATATTTAAAATTATTATAAGGAATAGTCGCGAAAAGTAACTGGAAATTCAGCTAAATGTAAATTATTGGGACAGAATAACTTTGAGGGACTGTCAGAAGTCAATGGGTATAGATAAAACGAACCTTGTTAACTGAATATGCTGTATAACTTGCCGAAAATGGGCATAGCAAAGCTAAGCCAGTATGAAGGCTATTGAATTTTTACAATAAAGGTTCTGTAGCTATCAGGCTGCTTTGCCTGAAAGTTCTTCAAGTAAAGGCATTATACTTGAAGCCTGTATGCTTGACCCAAGCGTCCAAATGGACATTAACTGCAGCAAAAGTAGCCAATGCAAATCGCTGCCTAGAGCTTCTGGCCTTGTACTCTTCAATATCATAATCTTCAAAAAGCCTTTTATGGCTTCTTTCGACAGAGGCACAGGTTTTGAACTTTTCTTTAAAAGCGTCAGAGTTACGGGGTACGGGAGTAATCAACCGGAAGTCGTCTTTGGGCTTTAAATAAACAGTTCTTCCGTAGGGCGAATCGGTACATTGACAAGGCTTTTCAATGCCATGACAGTCGAAATAGCACATGTACTTGATACCTTTGGGGTAGGAGTAGCCGCAGTTTTCGTAAGGAATACCACCTGGGCAGATGGGTCTGCCTTTATTATCTAAGCAGATGATTCCAGGAGGAAGCTTGTCCAGAGATTGTTTGGTCTTGGAATCTAAGGGGATGAAGGGTATGATATCCCAATGATACATGAGTTCATAAAAGGACTGTCGGAAGCAGTGATGTTAAAAAGGTTATCGCGATAGAACCACTGTTCCCTGTAGCTATCCCAACCCCATCTGGCATCCGGGTCGGAATAACGTCTTGGGCACTTGCAGTCGTAGATACCATGTTCTTTGCAATCACAGACCTTTGTACCGTAATGGGAGGCACCGGAATAAAACGGGGTACCGTCACCGGCAGCAGAGAGTTTTTGTACATCTTCTGTCCGGCCTTGAGTTTTTTACGTGGTTTAGCCTTGAAAGGCCTGAGTTTCTTTGTCCTGGCCACATGGATTTTATGAGGAGTTTTCCAGAGACGTTTGATGAAGTCATAGTAAGAACTGGCAGAAGGGGCATCTCCATAATGAAATCCGCAAATAGCACAAAGGAGACGATCTCCGGCTACTTTTTCGGCCCAGCTTGTTATACCATGATGTTTCTGGTCGAGCATGAGGATAAGGGAGCGAATAATACCCGGTTGGTTCTTGGCTGGGCAGCCGGTATTAGAATAGAGTGGTTGGATGATGGAAAGCAGGGGGTCAAGATTTAAAAGGTACAGCTTGGATATGGATTTATCCATATCCTTGACCCTGCCCCTATCGGTCTGCAAAAAAGCAGCAGATGAAGTTTCAGGTTTTCCTGATAAGACTTGTGAGATTCAAAGTTACGCAGCATAAACAAAACCTCCAAACAAGAAGTAGTATGGTAAATATTACCATCCACTTCGATTTTGGGGCTGTTGTGGAAAAGTCAAGGTAAAGCGAGACCATATATAGGTTTATATAGGAGATTATACTGGAAAATTTAAAGTAAATATCTGGGGAATGTGAGAGGTATGAGAGTTAACTCACATCTCAAAACATAGACCTCGAAAGCCCTCAGGGTTTTCGAGAGCATTATATAAGTTATAGGAAGGAGAAGACCATGAAACCAGATCTTAGTGTAAATGTATGTGGAGTTAAATTCAAAAACCCGATCGTAATAGCATCAGCCACCCCATCAAAAGATGCGGATTATATGAAAAGGTGTGTCGATGCAGGATGCGGTGGAATAATAGCAAAAACAGTTTCACCGGAACCCAAACTACAAAAATACGTATCACCCAGATTCACAGTCCTACACAAAAAAGGCTGGCCCCACGCCTTCTCAAACTACTCCTGCGAATTTTTAGCCGAGTACACACCCGAAGAATGGGCAAAAGAACTCAAAGAAACAGCCGAATACTGCAAAAAAAACGGCGTCGCACTTGTAGGAAGCTTGTCAGGTTCAACTCTTGAAGCCTGGGCAGAACTTGCAAAAACAGTAGAAGACACAGGCGTCGACATGCTAGAATTAAACTTCGGCTGCCCCCACCCAAGAGACCTTGGCTACCTCAGCGGTCAGGAACTAGGCAGCAATCCCGACGCTGCAGCAGAAGTAACAGCCATAGTAGTTAACGCCGTAAAAATACCCGTATTTGTCAAACTGACGGCAGAAGCAGTAAACCCCATGGTAACAGCCAAAAAGACCAAAGAAGCCGGGGCAAAAGGTTTCACAGTCATTAATCGCTTCCCCGCGCTAGAAATAGACCTTGAAACAGGAAGGCCCATACTTCACTCCACCTTTGCCGGAGTAGGCGGCCCCTGGATGAGGCCGATCATGCTTAAATGGGTGGCAAAGATAGCAAGAGAATTTGACTTACCCATATCAGCGACCAACGGCATCTGGACATGGCGTGATGTAGTTAAAGCCATATTAGTAGGCGCAACCACTGTACAGACATGCACCGCACTCATGTACAGTCCCAAAGGATTCGACATGATAAACGAATACGTAACAAAACTGGAAAAATACATGCAAGAAAAAGGCTACAACACAATTGAGGACTTCAGAGGCAAGACACTACCTCAGATACTCACATGGGACAAAGTTGACAGAGAAACCCGCAACGTATCAGTAGTGGACCAAGACAAATGCAACGGCTGTCAATTCTGTAAAAACTTCTGCTTCAGAGACGCCATCTCCTATGTTGAAGTAAGCGGCAAGAAAAAAGCTCAAATCGACAAAACAAGATGCGACGGCTGCGGCCTTTGTGCATCATTATGCCCGCAAAACGCCATCCATATGGAAGGGCCAAAACCCGTTTATCTAGGCGACTTCAGCTAAAAAACAACAAAGTGAGGGATAAGACATGAAAGTAGCGGTTATCCAACTCGGGATAAATGACAATGAAAACAAAGAACAAAAGATTTCACGTGTAGAAAACATAATAGACAGTCTGGACACTGTCGATCTTATGGTACTTCCTGAAATGTGGCCTGTAGGCTTTTTCAACTTCGACAAATACAAACAAGAAAGCGAAACCCTTGACGGACATATCGTCTCAAGGCTTTCAGCAAAAGCAAAGCAAAAAAATGCATATATCTATAGCGGCACATTTCCGGAAAACAAAAACGGCAAATGCTACAACACATGTGTTTTAATAGACAGACAAGGAAAAGTAATAGGCGATTACCAGAAAATTCACCTATTCGGATACGGTTCAAAAGAAAGAGAAGTACTATCAGCGGGAGAAAAAATCACAGTAGTAGACACCGAATTCGGCAAAATAGGTCTAAGCATATGCTATGACATAAGATTCCCCGAACTATTCAGACGCATGGTAGATAAAGGAGCAGAAATAATAATAAATTGCGCCGCATGGCCATATCCCCGTGTTGAAAACTGGACAGTACTGAACCAGGCAAGAGCAATAGAAAATCAATGCTACTTCATTACATGTGGATGCGCCGGCAGCAATAACGGAAAAGCCTTCATAGGCAGAAGCATGATAACAGACCCATGGGGTACAACAATAGCATCTGCCGCAGAAAGAGAAACCATAATAAAAGCCGAAATATACCCTGAAAACGTATCAAAGATAAGAGACGAATTCACTCCCCTAAAAGACCGAGTAATTAAATAAATAGGCAAAAGGAGGATAGCAGATGAGTTATAACACACTGGAACTTTTCATAGACAACAACATACGTAACCCAATATACTTCGAAGTAAAAAAAATAATCAACGCCGGTTACACCGGAAGAAATCAGGAAGAAGTAATGAAGCATGTTGAAGAACTGAAAAAAATAGGAGTACCTGCACCTGATGAAATCCCTACATACTTTCTGAAATCCGGTAAAAAATTGACCACTGAAAATTACTGCGAAGTGATCGACAAAGACAACACTGGCGAAGCCGAATATGTGCTTCTTATAGCAAAAGACGAAATATATGTAGCGGCAGGCAGCGATCATACCGACCGCAAACTCGAAGCATTAAACCACATACCCAAAGCCAAACAAGTCACTCCCAACTTCATATCCCGGGGTGTATGGAGATATGAAGATGTTAAAGACCATTGGGACGAAATCAAACTTACAGCATGGATAGGGAAAAACAAACAAAAAGTATATCAAGACGCAACCCTTGCCGCCATAATGAGCCCTGAAGAACTCATTAAAAGAGTAAGACAACTTACCGGCGGAAAATTGGAAGAAGGAACTGTTATATTTTCCGGCACAGTAGGAGCACTGGTACAAGGCGCGCCATTCAGCGAAGAATTCCATGTGGAACTGATAGACGGAAAACGCAACCAAACATTAAGCTGTAAGTATGAAATCAAAGTTTTGGATTAGAAATAAAATAAAAAAAGGAGGACAAAAAAATGGGAAAACCAGAATTAGAATTTTTTGACGCGGAGTTAGTTCCATGGAGGCAAGTTGAAGATGCTCAGGAAGGTATTATGGAAAAGATAGTAAGTCTTGACCCTGAGACAGGTTCATACACTAGGATATTAAAATTCCCACCCATGGAAACCAACCAGGAATTGGTGCACGATTTTTGGGAAGAAGTTTATATTCTTGAAGGTTCTTTATATGATATTCAGAAAAAGGAGACATACTTACCGGGATATTATGCCAGCAGACCACCGGGAATGGTGCATGGTCCCTACAAGATTCCTTATGGCTGCAAAACAATAGAAATACGTACTTTTGAGAAGAAATAATAAACTTAAAAAATAGGGCTCTTGCTTTTTATGAGACAACATTACATAAACAAGAGCCCATATACTGTATGATCTCATGATTAGCATCTGCACCGATATCAATATAGGATGGTGAAAGCATCTTGTACCCAAATAAAATTAGAGGTGGGATAGCAGGGAAAATACTATATGTAGATTTAAGCAGTAAAAAAATATGGTTTGAAGATACTGAAAAATATGCAAAAAGATTTCTTGGCGGCAGAGCTATTAATAGCTTTATACTTTGCAATGAAATTAATAAAATTTATAAAGAAGCCGGTCAAAAAATAAAATGGGATGACCCGAGAATCCCGTTAATTTTTGGCGTCGGCTGTCTTGTTGGAACCTTAATGCCTGCTGCAAATAGGGTTTCAGTGGATTCTATAAACACCTTTAACAATGGAAAAGGCTCGGCAAATTGTGGAGGGTTTTGGGGAGCGGAACTAAAGTATGCGGGGTATGACCATATTGTAATCACCGGGAAATCTCCTGTTCCTGTCTATTTGTGGATTAATGATGACAAGGTGGAAATAAGAGATGCAAGTAACATATGGGGCAAACTCACCAGAGACACAGAGTATTTTATACATAGAGAAATGGGAGATGACAGTATACAAGTAATGTCCATAGGCCCTGCGGGGGAAAACATGGTCAGGGGAGCGGCAATTATTTCTGCTCCCGGCAGATCGGCAAGCGGTTCTGGCGTTGGTTGCGTTATGGGAAGTAAAAAACTGAAAGCGATCGCAGTTAGAGGCCATGGGGCCATTTCTGTGGCTGATCCAGAGAAATTTATGGCAGTAATAGATAAAATTACAGAACAGATTAATGCTTCCACAAATTTGGAGCCATGGCGAAAAGGCATAATTGAGGGGAAATACCTCCCCGAATCGCCTGCGTGGAATTTTCTCGCATCTTACAAGAATGGCCAAGATGATTATGTTCCACTGGAAAATAGAAAAAAGCTCGTAGGGATGGAAAACGGTGTGCCTCGATACAAGAAGATGATGATGTCTTGTCATTTATGTCCGGCAGGTTGTATGGCTCTTTATGAAATTAAAGAGGGAAGATTTGAAGGAACAAAATGCCCCAACTATTGGATAAATTCAACTACATATTCTACGAAGCTTGGTTTATTTGATCCAGAGGCATCCATAAGATTTTATTATATGTGTAATCAGTTGGGTATGGATGGGGATATGTGCTCAAATACTCTTGCTTGGGCTTTTGAATGCTACGAAAAAGGATTGATAACTAAAGAAGATACCGGAGGATTAGAGCTTAACTGGGGAAATGAGGATTCGATCCTTAGCATGCAGAAAAAGCTTGCGTATAGAGAAGGATTTGGAGACTTACTGGCTGAAGGTGTAAAAGAAGCTTCAAAGAAGCTTGGGAAAGGTTCCGAGTATTTTGCTATTCACATGAAAGGTCAAGATACAGTTGATCCTTATCGCATTATCAAAGGTTGGGGGTTTGGAATTTCTATTTCACCTATCAGCGGCAAACATCTTCGTGGGGCTGTAAGCACACCCGATGTATCAGGGCCTCCTGATGTTGAATGGAAACCAACCGAATACAAAAATGTTCCTGAGGTGGTATATTGGCAGGGTATTGTTAGAGAGCTGGAAGACATTATTGGAAATTGTATCTATGTCGGTACATGGAGTGGAACGCATGCTTTATCTGTAAAAAATTATGCAGAATTATTGTCAGCGGGTTTGGGCTTGGATCTGAACGAATCAACTTTAATGATGTATGGGAAGCGTAGTTTCAACCTTGAAAAGGCTTTTAATGCGATGAATACAGATTTAAGTCGAAAAGACGATTACCCGCCACACCGATATATGGAAGAACCCGTTAAATCTGGGCCATATGCGGGTCATAAATGCGATAAAGATATGTGGGATAAAATGTTGGATAAATATTATGAACTTCATGGCTGGGATATAGAGACTGGTTTGCAGACACGTATGAGTTTGAATCAAATTGGGTTGGAAGACATCGCCGAAATGATTGCAAGAAGGAATGCGAACATAGTATAAATCGGTGCCCATATAAAATTTGAGAGATGGAGAAATTGAACAAGTATTTGATTGCAGAAAGTGGCTATTATATTGTGGAAATTCTATAGGGAGGGGAGGCGAGATGATTACAAATAATCAAAAAGCTGCCAAAGTAGATGTCAAGGAAACAAAAGGTGAGATTATACTTGATGAAATAAAGTGTCGTGGTTGCAATACATGCATGTTGGCATGTTCGTTTCACCATGCTTCTGTTTTTTCAAGAGAGTTATCAAGTATAAAAGTTTCGTTGGATTATATAACAGGAAAGGTTAGTTGGATGATAAGCTCTAATTGTGATCTGTGTAAAGGAAAAAAAGAATTTTTATGTATTAAACATTGCCCCTATGATTGCTTGTCTTTTAAACCTTTTTAAAACCTACTAAGTGGAGTAGCTTAATTAAAAAATGTCTTAACAATGGGGTGCAATATACTTTTCTAACACCATGGAAAAAATAAAACAAATAAGGAGCGATATCTTTATGAAAAAGACTAATCTATTAAAAGTTTTATTATCACTGTTATTAGTAAGCTCGTTGTTATTGGTAGGTTGTTCGAAAACAAATGAATCAGAGACTAGTTCGAATTCAAAAGGAGCAGAGAAGACTTTAAAACTTGCTTTTACAGTTCCCATGGATGATGCTGGCGGTGTAGGAGCTTCAAAGTTTAAAGAAGTATTAGAAGCAGAATCTAACGGCAAATTAAAGGTAAATCTCTTTCCTGCTGGACAACAAGGAAGTATGAAAGAACATTGGGAAGGTTGTCAGCTGGGAGGGCTAGAGGTTGTTTACGTTGCCGGCTCCGCCCTAGAGACATTCGTTCCCGAAGAAGCTATCTTAGATTTACCCTTCTTATTCCCCTCCGATTATGAAACAGCCTGGAAAATTATAGATGGGAAGTTAAGTGAAGAACTTAATAAATTAATGAATGCAAAGGGTTTTGAACTTTTAGGAATTGCACCTTATGGTTATAATCAATTCCATACTTCAAAAAAAGCAATTAATTCCATGAAAGACCTGCAAGGACTGAAAATGAGGATTATACCTTCACCACTTAAGATATATCAGTATGAGCAATGGGGAGCTAATCCAACACCCATAGAATTCTCTGAATTATACACTGCTTTACAACAGGGAGTAGTTGATGGCGGAGAGAACGCATTATCGGTTATAAAAACACAGAAGTTACATGAAGTCCAGAAATATATAACCATTAGTGACCATGCCTTATTTATGGGATTATTAACAGCCAATAAAGGATGGTACGACAGCCTTTCGGATGAAGAAAAGGCTTGGCTTCAGGCTGCTGCAAAAGCCAATATAGAGGCTCAAAGGGAATTTGTAGCGACTGAAAGGGAGAAAATAATTGAATTCTTTAAAGAATATGGAGTAAACGTAACATATCTTACAGATGAAGCCAGACAAGAATTTATACAAAAATCGGCGTCTACTCATCAAAAATACGCCTCTAAATCAAATTCATGTGAAATGTTACTCAACCTTGTTTATGACGAGTTAGAAAAGTATGGAATAAAATCAGAGAACTAAAGTCATAGTCTAAATTGGAGATTTTAAATAACTAGGGGACATTTCAGGTTTCCCTCTTATAAGAGGGGTAACACTGATATTAATTTACGATTTAATAAACCACACGCTATGCGTGTGTGGGATAGTAGACAAAGTAAGTGAAAAAGAAAGACCCCTTCAGGGGTTAGCTAGGTTTCAATTGCGGTGGCTTGAATCCAGTGTTAGCACTTTTAGGTGCTGCAGGTAACAGGCCCTTATAGGGTTAAATCAAACCACCCGTTTTACGGGTGGTTTGTAATATACAGAAACTCGAAAAGGGGAATTAAAAATGAAGCTATTGGATAAGCTAGAAGAATTTATTTGTTCCATAGGATTACTTTCTGCAACTATAATTTTATTCATTAACATTTTCTTAAGATATATATTTAGTAAAGGCTTTCCGTGGGCTGAGGAATCCGTTCGCTATTTAATTTTAGTAGTTACATTTATAGGTTTAGGTATTGGGATAAGAGATAAACAGATTATTCGTATGGATTTTTTATTACAATTAATGAAAGACAATTTTCGCAGAAAAGCTGAAGTAGTTGTAAATTTAGTCGCATTTGTTTTTTCAATTTGGTTAGCTGGTATATCGTTTCAATTTGCCATGCAGACGAAGAGTTATGGACAAATTTCTTCGGCATTGCAATTACCCTTTTACGTTCTTTATTTAGTAATTTGTACCGGCTCATTTTTAAGTGCTATACGATATTTCCAGGAATTGATTTTTCACATTAAAGGGTCTGAAGCAAATTCGATTGGGGAGGCAAAAAAATGATAATATTTACTTTTTTAATCGTCTGCTTTGCAGTATTGATAACTTTAGGTGTTCCGATATATGCTACCCTTAGTTTGTCTTCGCTTTTATCGGTGTTATTTTTTACGAGTACTAATGTTGTCGTTATAACACAAAAAATATTTGGAGGTATTGATAAATTTGCATTAATGGCTGTACCATTTTATGTTTTTGCTGCAGATATAATGATTGAAGGAGGTATGGCAAAAAGATTGCTGGATTGGGTAAATTCACTCTTAAGAGGCTTTAGGGGCAGCACTGCCATTGCAACTCAAGCAGCATGTTCAGTTTTTGGGTCATTGTCTGGCTCCAGCCCAGCCACTGTAGTAGCTATTGGTAGCCTTATGTACCCAGAGTTGATTAACAAAAATTACGGTAAAGGCTTCTCCACGGGACTTTTAGTATCTAGTGGAGCAGCAGCACTCTTAATACCTCCAAGTGTAACATTTATCATTTACGGTTCAGTAACAGGAGTATCAGTAGGTGCATTATTTATGGGAGGCATTGGAGCTGGTATTATTTACAGTTTGGCTATAATAGCATATTCCTACTATTATGCCTGTAAACACAATATAGCCAGTCCTGATAAACTAAATTGGCAAGAGGTTTGGCAGCTAACTAAAAGGGCAGGTTGGTCTTTTGGAGTCCCAATAATAATATTGGGCGGAATCTTTATGGGGATATTTACTCCTACAGAAGCTGCAGGTGTTTCCGTTGTATACGCTTTATTTGTTTCACTGTTTATCTATAGGGAGTTAACTATAAAAAAAATAATTAATATATGTATAAAATCTTCGATAACAATAGCACAGGTTATGATTCTTTTAGGTGCGGCTGCTGTTTTTAGTTGGGTTATAACTGAATCATATGTCCCTCAAACAATAATAGCAAATATTGTAAGTAGCTTACCTTCGAAATATATTTTCTTAATGATTATAAATGTTATATTTTTGATAGCAGGCATGTTTATAGATGGTGGGGCTGCTGTTATGATGCTAGCACCTTTGCTCTTCACTCCTGCTGTAAACATAGGAATTGATCCAGTACACCTTGGTGTTATTTTGGTTGCAAATGTATGTATTGGAATGTTTAGTCCTCCCTTTGGCTTAAACTTATTTGTTTCTACCTCTATAACAGGGGAGTCAGTTTCAAATATTGCACCCTCAGTTATTCCGTTTTTGCTTGTCACTTTAATAGCTTTGATAATCATAACCTATCTGCCGGGAATTAGTCTATTTTTGCCGAGACTTGCCGGGTATTAAGAGATATGGAAGAAGAGCTTCTGAATCAGTATGGAAATTACGCAACCGTTGTATCACTTTTTCCTGCAGCCTTCCGGTAATTTTGACAGAGCATGGCAGATGATAAGAAGTCAAGAGTAAAAGCGAAGCGAATCTTGACTTCTTATCAAGCAGACCGGAGCAAGAAGTGCAGAGTAGGACAATACGCATGTAATAAATTAACATAGGAAGTTGCTAAACTCAAAGTTTTTTAACAGGATATTGGGATCAAATACCAACATACACACTGGAATCCAGCTTGCTGGAATAACAAGAATGAGTTGTTCATTGAAAAGTGAATAGGGTACTGCAGGGGAAGAAGAAAGAGGGCATGGCAAAAAGCCCGCGATACCAAGCGTGTAATTGCGAGAGTTAGGGAAGTAATCTCAGGCTGGAAAGCCGCTTGAACTATGCTGCTATGGATTTAACACATCTGACATTGTCCATAAGCCACATAGACAATGACCAGATGGGCAATCCCGCTCATAAAGAAATCAGCCTTAGCGGTTTTAGTGTCTCTAATATAGGAGCCACCCATTCTCAGAGGTAGTTTAAGACTTGAGATTACCTGCTCAACAATATGCCTGCTACCTGAGATTTTTTCCCACTGCTCTGAATCTCTCGGGATGATAGGATGGGAACGGATATCGTCCGATGGTTTTTCATAGTGTATATATCCGCATTTGCAGTCAGTGCAGGGGTGTTCACAAGAGCAGACATAGACTTTGGAAATACGGCGACACTTAGGGCACATATACTTAAGCCTGGGGGTGCGGTTTTTACCTTTGATCTCACAGTCATTGTATTTGGCTTCCTCGGGATCAAGGGAACCTGTGTTGTCCGCAACAAAGGAATCACAGAACTCCATATGGCGGATAATGCCTGAACCATTACACATAATGGCATCTTTGAGAGCATAGGTAAAATGTCCGTTAACGTACTGAAGCTTGGCCTGGGAATTTGATTCTGCCTGTTTGGGCATTTGAGCCCAGGCGGCCTTGTAGATGTCGGTTTGAGAATAATCAATGTCTCTTGATTTATAGTAGGTTTCCAAACGTTTTACGATGGCATTGAAGAATTTGGGGTTATTCTCCCTGACATAGACTGTCAATCCCTGTAGTATCGATAATTAAAGCTTTAGCAGCTTCCTTATCAATCTCTTGACAGATAGGTTCAGTTAAATCAACCATGGTATGGAAGAAATCCTCGATATCATCTGCAAAGGTTGATTTGAACCTTGAAAGCATGGTCTTGTCAAAGACCTTATTACCCAAACCACAGAAAGTTCTGAGTTCTTGACAAACATTTAAGATTAGCAGCAGCAGAGCATCGGTGGGGATGGAAAAAAGCTTTTGAACAAGTAAAGCACAGGCATAAGAAGATAGTGAATAAACGTGATTACGGCCGAAACGCTTATAATAACTGAAAACCCATGAATAAGGCAACAAACGCTGGATTTCGAAATGGACCTTTAGAAGGTCAAGTACTGTTGCGGGGTTATTTTCGGTCAGATCATCGAAGAGGGACAACTGTTTAAACATTGGGATTTACATCCTTTATTTGTTGGATTGTGGTATTACTGGAATAATATATAATCCGACAAAACTGGAGGTAATCCCTGCTAAAATAGCGGTTAAAACTCCTGAAATTTCAACATTTCAGGAGTTTTGCAACAATCTAGTACATTTAACATTATTGGAGGTTGGATTTATTATTTCGTCCTAGAATGCCGAGACGGTGATACGCAGATTTACATAAAAATTCCCCACTGGTTCCTGGGGAAAAATTTTTGCAAAAGTGAGGAATTTACACTTGCCAAAAATACAAAGAAAGGTAACGTTTAAAACTGGCAATATCAGATTGGCCGGAACACTCAAAGAACAAGCATATAATATGATACGGGATGCAATATTAAGAGGTGATTTCCCTCCGGGTAAAATTGTGTCTAATCAAAAACTTAGTCAATGGTTGGGAATAAGCCATACACCTATACGGGAAGCTCTTATTGAACTGCAACAAAATAGAATGGTCATAATACACAGAGGTAAAGGGACGGAAATTGCTCCACTTTCGGGAAAAGATGTCTTAGAGATATTTGAGATGAGAGAGGCACTAGAGGCCAAGACACATGAACTTGCGATAGATAGGGTAAATAATGCTCAACTGAAAGAATTGGAAGAACTTTTTGACGATCAAATAGAACAATTCAAAAACAAGCGGAAGATTGAATTCCTGGATATAGATAGGCAATTTCACCTGCTAATTGCAAAAGCTGCACAAAATGAAAGAATATATACTGCTATAGAGTCTTTACGGGACCAGTTTGTATTTTTTGGTAATTATGCCCTATCTAGCACTAATCGCATGAGCGAAGTAATTGAAGAGCACAAATATATTCTTGATGCATTAAAGAAAAAAGATAAAACAGATATCCTATTGGCGATAAGACGCCATCTTAAAGCTAGCTATGGGGAAACATTTAAATGGACATCTAGACAGGGACAGTAGCTTTATACCAATGGATATATGCTCTGTAAGTTTTGGAAAATTATGGTAGTAGCCGGCCATAAGGCACATGAGTTTTAACGGGATAAACAAAATAATATCAGTGCATAGTAAAATTGCTTCTCCTGTAGAGGCATCAATTACCTCTATAACCCTTAAGGAATGCTCCGTCTTTGTATAGAAGGTGCCAAGGATTACTTCCTTATCTGATAAAACAAATCTGATAAAACAAGGCCATTCTGTGATACAGAATTTATACAGTGTGTCTCCTGATGCCTTTTCAACTTGGTGAAAACGGTTTCAAATTTGATTCTAAATATTTCAGGGTCACGTTAGTTGTTCCTGTTCGATAGTTGGGAAGGGCTTATGGTTCCGGTGTGCTTCTGAAGCTTTTTATCAGAAGCAATGATACCGCTAATATCTCTTAGAGCAACCTTTTAGGTTAAATGAGATACATTTGCCTAAGAGCAGTAAATTTATTAACACCCTGTAGTCAGCACTGGCTTCATCAAGGGCTTTTCCAGAATATTCACTGGTAAAAAGCCTTTTAAAGTATTAAATACTGTAATACAATCAGCCATGCAATATCTTCTTTCTAATGGAAATGGTTGGTTTGTGAGCCTACCATTGATATTATCAAGGAGTTTTTATTTTACCTACAGGCAGATATTGCTGTTGATTTCTTTTGAAAAGTTTTATGTATGCAACACTACTGACATTTTTCTTAGTACAACTTTGGGAAACCACCGTTGACAGCAGCACGGGGCTGTTGTATATTTATTATAGAATAATACGATACGCGAAATATTCGTCGGAGGAAGAATATATGAAGAACAGCAATAACATTTATGATTTCATTATTGACCACCTTAAAACCTTCTTTTATCCGGAAGACTGGCTGGAGCTTGATTTGAATTTTTCCAAAACCGAGCTGATGACCCTATTGGTGGTGGAACGGCAGGGGGAAGTAAGTATGAGCCGGATCTGCGACGCCATGAATATGCCCATGAGTACCGCCACCGGCATTGTGGACCGTATGGTGAGGAAGGGGCTTTTGCAGAGGGAACGCAGCGAAACCGACCGGCGGATGGTTGTGGTCAATATGACGGAAAAGGGTAAGGAAATCATCAGGCATTATAAAGGAGTATTCGGCAGTTATATTGAGCAGATTGAAGCAGCTTTGACGGAGGAAGAACAGCAGCTTCTGTATAAGGTTTTCCTGAAAATCGCTGCCATTTTGAGCCGGAGAGAAAAGCCCGATGATGAACAGGAATCAGTACCAACCATCAATAAAATAGAAATTGAATAGACCTTTTCTATGACGCAGCCCATTAAGTGGGCGTTTCTTTGACAGAATATTACGAACTACGTAATATACTCAATACGAAATATATAGACAAAATTCAAGCAGGGAGGAATCAAAATGAGAATTATATTATATACCGGTAAAGGCGGGGTTGGCAAGACCAGCATTGCCGCCGCTACGGCAGTAAAAAGCGCCCGGCAGGGACTAAAGACTCTGGTGGTTAGCACAGATGCCGCCCACAGCCTCGGGGACTGCCTGGACAGGAAGCTGTCACCCGAACCGATGGAGATTGAAACAAACCTCTGGGCTCAGGAGATTGACGCTATCCATGAGGTGGAAAAGGGTTGGGGGCTGGTGCAGGAGTATTTTACCAAGCTATTCACCTCAAAGGCGGTGAAAGATATCACCACCGAGGAGTTGACGGTGTTTCCGGGTATGGAAGACCTGCTAAGCCTGCTCCGAATTCTCAACTATTATAGGAACAAGACTTTCGATGCCGTCATTATCGACTGCGCTCCTACAGGTGAAACGCTGGCGTTGCTGAGCTTCCCCGACATGTTTCGCTGGTGGATGGAAAAACTATTCCCGCTCAAGCGTAAGGCTGCGAAGATTGCAAAACCCATAGTTGAACCCCTGCTGGGGGTTCCGGTCCCCGGAGACGACGTAATGGTGGAATTTGAGCGGATATACCATCAGCTGGATGAGATGCGGCAGATATTCACTGACCGGGAGACCACAAGCATCCGGATTGTCGTGAACCCTGAGAAAATGGTAGTGAAGGAGGCGCAGCGCAGCTTTACCTATCTGAACCTGTATGACTACAAGGTGGATGCCGTCATAGTTAACAGGGTGATTCCCGATGGGGTAACCGACTCATATTTCAGAGTGTGGAAGGATATACAACTAAAATACAAAGACATGATCAGGGAGAGTTTCAGCCCTGTGCCCATTTTCTACGCCCCTTTGTTTGAGAAAGAGGTGGTTGGCTTGGAGATGTTGATACGGATGGGAGATACTATCTTTGATAAAAAGGATCCGGTGTCGGTGTTTTACCACCAGCAGACTCAACAGTATCAAAAAGAAGGCGACCATTATTTGCTGTCAATATATATGCCCTTTACAGATAAGCGAGAATTGTCCCTCAGTCAGAAGGGCGATGAACTGATTATCCGGGTGGGCCTGATAAAACGCACCCTCACTCTGCCGCGCACACTGAGGAGTTATACCGCGCAGGGGGCAAAATTTGAAAATGACCGGTTAAATATATTATTAAGGAGTGAAAAGCATGGAGAGGAACCTGCTGAGTAATTTAATAAGATTGAAGCTGGAGGCACTGGATGTCGTTGTGGATGCGTTGCCTGAGCCTATAAAAGCCCAAGCTATTAATGGTTTTTAATTATTATAGCAATCCAATCATCTTCCACCAAGGTATGTATAAGCCAAGCAATGATACTATAGTAATAATTGTTAATACCAAGCCAAATTTCATGACCAGTTTATCACTATAAAATTTATTTGCTGCTCCAATCATAATTGTGACATGATGAAATGGAAAAATATAATGCATACTCACTGCTACGTAACACAGCAATACCACTACCAAAGGATTCACCATTCCTTCAGTCATTTGTACCAGGCTGGGGACAGCGACTGAGAGAGTGGTTATGGAACTGCCAATAAACATATGCAGGGTCATAACAACAATTGTCAGAGTAAGCAAATAGACCGCTGAGTTATTATCCGGCATAAAGGAAGAAATCTTTGAAAATATCAAAGCAGAGATCCCGCTTTGTTTCATAACTGTTCCTATGGCAAAAACCGTAATCAGGAATAAAAGTAAACCAGTATTAATGGTTTTGATATCTTTGTAAGAAAGCACTCCTGCTCCAAACATTGCGATGACACCAATCATGGCTATAATCGCAGCGTTTATTCCGTGTAAAGCTTCAGTTAGCCAAAATAAAACTACAACGAGCATAATTATGGCTGCACTAATTTCTTTACCACTTATTTTACTTTCTTTAACCCCATCTGTGCCTGCTGCTGTTGAACTCCCGAAACAATCTGCCTTAAGCTTAGATTTAAATATAAGTACAAAGGCAAAAAAAACCAAGATATTAGCTATTAAAGAAGGCAGAAACATGACTCTCAGCCACTCTTGCGCAGCTATTTGTATACCGCCCAACTGAAGTGCAGAATAGTTAAGTATTATGTCACCATTGATAAATAACATTGATGTAGTAGTAGATGATATAAAGATGCTGAACAGCAATACATCTTTAGTATCACGATTATCTGTTTTTGCATTTATAAAAACGCTGTAAATTGATGATAGCAGAATCACCCTTGAGAAGGGCTGGGGGATAATAAAAACGAGCACTATGCCAAATAAAAACGACAGCAATACCAGTTTTATAGGGGTTTCACCATAGCGTTTAAGCACCAGAGATGCAACTCTGTCTGCCACTTTCGAATTGCTTATCCCTGTGGAAAGCAAAAAAGATAACATAATTAGATAAAAGCTCGGTGAAAATGCAAATTTCAAAACCTCATAGGGAGTACTGCTGCCAAAAATTAAGAAAACTGCCAGGAGGAATACACAGGCGATATCTCTTTTTACAAATTCAGTAGTCCACCATATTATTGTAAGCAGCAGCGCGCTAAACACTAAACGCTGGGCAAGGTTCAGATTAAATGGGTCAATGAAAAAGACCAAAACCGGTATTAATTGATATATTATTTTTTTTGCATTGTCTTGGTTAATAATCTTCATATTCAGCTCCTTAAACATATTATCAGATCTGCACTGTTATATAATGGAGGGTTATAACAGTGCAGATCTGTCCTATTATTGATGTTACCTATCGGAAATATATAGGGCCATTGCTATGGAAAGCATCTTGTTTTCTACCGTATCTGTCCTGGAAGTCATGACAATAGGCTTAGCAGCGCCCATAACAGCAGCAGCAACATTGCGCTTTGCAAAATAGACCAGAGCTTTTGTCAATACATTTCCTACCTAAAGATTGGGTACTACTAATATGTCTGCCTGGCCGGCTACCGGGCCTGCAATGTTCTTATGCCTGGCTGCTTCAGGGGAAATCGCATTATCCAAAGCAAAAGGTCCGTCAACTATTGCGTTTTTAATTTGACCTCTATCAGCCATCTTGGATAAAATTGCAGCATCAATAGTATCTTGTATTTTGGGGTTCACCACCTCCAATGCGGATAGCAATGCTACTTTTGGTTTTTCATAGCCCAATTTCATCGATAGTTCTACAGCATTCTCGATTATGCTCTTCTTCTCATCCAGAGTAGGGCATATTGCCATTGCACAATCGGTAAGAAACTGTAATCCTTCCCCGTAGAATTTATCGTATACGGAAACCTGGGTTATCAGATCGCCCTTCCTAAAACCTGCTTCTTTGTTTAAGACGGCCTTTAGAAAAGCAGCTGTATGTAGATTACCCTTCATTACCACATCACACTTGCCATCAACAGCCAGGTCTATGGTCTTTTGGGCTGCTTGCTCATGGGTATCTGCAGCAATGACTTCAACAGTTTCTGATGTAACACCATTTGCAGATAGCATTTCTCTAACCTTTGAAGCATTGCCTACTAATATGAAATTTGCCAAACCCATGGTAGTGGCCTGCTTTAGAATATCAATGGCATCCTGGTCTTCAGCAGCAGCCACGGCTATAGTTTTGGGTTTCTTTACCTTTACAGCTTCAATCAATTCCTGTAAATTTTTGATCATGAATATATTCACCTCTATTCATATATTCGCGGCTGCTCTTTACCGGTTATATACCTCAATGCCCCTGCAGCTAAGGCTTCCATTTCATTCTCACCGGGCACTTCATAAATAGGTGCGATAAAAGATACCCTGGGCTTTATAAAATCCATAAGCCTTTTTGAATACGCCAAGCTGCCCGTAAATGCTATAGCATCAACTTTCCCTCCGAGAACGGCTGCCATAGAGCCAATCTCTTTTACAACCTGATATGCCATGGCCATGTATACATCCTCTGCATACTTATCCCCATTTTGTATTCTTGCTTCAATCTCAAGGGCATCGGTGGTGCCCAGGTAAGCCACCAGGCCTCCTTTGCCTGTCATCAATTTGAGCATTTGCGTCTTATCATATTCACCGCTAAAGCACATCTTAATAAGGGCGGCGTTTGGCAGAGTGCCTGCCCTTTCAGGCGAGAAGGGCCCATCTCCATCCAAAGCATTGTTAACATCAATAACCAATCCCTTTTCATGGGCTCCTACCGATATGCCCCCGCCCATGTGTACCACTATCATGTTCAATTCTTCATATGCCCTTTGAAGTTTCGCGGCAACTTTCCTTGCTGTGGCCTTTTGATTTAAGGCATGGAAGCTGCTCTGGCGGCTTATCTGGGGTATTCCCGAAAATCTGGCATAATCACATAGCTCATCGGTCACGGGAGGATCTATTGTAACCACAGGGATTTTATTTTCCTGACCGATATCATAGGCTACGAGATTACCAACATTTGTGGGATGGATGCCATATTTCCCGCTTTTCATGTCTTCCAGCATTTTTGTTGTAACTTCATAAATACCACCCTTTACAGGTTTGATATTCCCGCCCCTGCAAGCAATAATATCAAAATCATTTAGCTTTAATCCATTGTTTACCACTGCTCCAATTACAGAATTTTTTCTGTAATCATATTGATCCCATACGCTTTGAAATCGGTTTAATTCCTCAGTTGAATGTTTTATTGATGCTGAGAAAACAGCGTTTTCATTTTCATAAGCGGATACCTTAGTGGAAGTGGAACCTGTGTTTATGGCCAATATTAAATACTTATCTTTCATAATACAACCTCCTTTGCAGAAAGACATATATTAACTCCCAAGCAATAATTCATTAAACCTGCTGTTTATGTTTTCTTGGATTATGGAAACTTCTTCCTGCGATATATTTTTAAATCTACCCTGCAGCTTGAAGTATTCTCCCACCGGTTTCAAGGACTTTGGCTTATAGTTGACTTTTAGGGTTCCGTTATCATATTCATACAGCATCCATGCTCCGGTATCAACGGCTGCTTTGCTTATCTTTATGGTCTTGGACGGGTGGAATGCCCATCCGGTAGGGCAGGGGGTGTGTATATGCAAAACTGCTGGTCCGTCGGTTTCCTTTGCTTTTTTCACTTTTCTTTTCAGATCTGCCAGGTTTGCGGGGGAAGCGGTGGCAGCATAAGGAATTCTATGTGCAATGACTATTTGCATGAGGTCTTTCCTGGGAGTGACCTTTCCGCCCGGAGTAGTAGTGGTGCTTGCTCCCTGCGGAGTAGAGCTGCTGCCCTGTATGCCTGTGTTCATATACGCTTCATTATCATAACAGATATACAGCACTTTATCTCCTCTTTCTATCATTCCTGATAAAGATTGGATTCCTATATCCAAGGTAGCGCCGTCTCCGGCAAAGGCAAGAACGGTAGTGTGATTATTACCCTGCATCTCCAAACCGGCTTTTATACCCGCTGCATATGCTGCTGTGTTTTCAAGATTCCCCTGGAAACCGCCTATTTTCAGAGCTGTCTCGTTTCCGTATCCACAAAACAGAGCAGAACATCCTGGGGGGATTACAATCAGGGTATCTTCTCCTAAAATCTCCAGTACATTTCTGATAATAAGCTCAAGGCCACAACCGGCACAGGCGCTTACACCATGGGATACTAATCCTTTTGCTTCCGATTTTATATCAAACATTTATATACACCTGCCTTATATCCATAGCATTTTCCTTAACGTCTATCCATACCGGGGACCTGTTTTGTGAATGGTCATCCATAATATCGGCAAATACCTTTTTTATGGTTTCGATACTGATATCCCGGCCACCCAGTCCTCCAACATAGTTTTTTACAATAACATCGGAACTGGCTTTGTCTATGGAATTGCATACTTCATGCCATAAAGGGGTTCCCTGGGAACCAAGACCTGCTGTCCTGTCGATAACAGCAATGCGCTTTATACCCTTTAGCATTTCATTAACCAAATCATTCCTGAAGGGTCTAAATGAAACAATCTTCAAAGCCCCAACCTTTTTGCCTTCGCTTCGCAGCATGTTCACAACATGTTTTACAGTACCTGACATAGAACCCATGCTAACTATTACCGCTTCGGCATCGCCCAATCTATATCCCTCAACAGCCCTGTAAGCTCTACCAAATTTCTCTTCAAACTCAAGAAATACCTCATCCATTACTTTGGCAGCATTTTCAAAGCCTACTTTTTGCTGATACCTCATTTCGGTAAATTCATCCGGTGAGGTCAGGTTGTTTATAATCATCGGATCGGTGGGATCCAAATAAGTGTTCTTTATAATATAGTCTCCGATAAATTCATCCACTTCGCTCTGTTCAGGTATCAGAACTTTTTGCATGGAATGTGAAAGGAAGAAGCCATCAAGACAAACCATTATTGGTGTCAGTACATCTTCATGTTCTGCGATTCTATACCCCATGGTTACAAAATCGAATACTTCTTGAACATTTTCGCAGTAGAGCTGTAACCAACCGCTATCCCTTTCAGCCATGCTATCCTGATGGTCGCACCATAGGCTCCAAGGGGATACTAGGGCTCTATTCACAACTGGCATTACTATGGGCACTCTGCAGCCTGAAGCCACATTCAATACCTCATGCATAAGGGCCAATCCCACGGATGAGGTGGCTGTGGCTGCTCTCACCCCGGTAAGCTGAGCACCAATTGCTGCTGACATGGCACTGTGCTCTGACTCTACTCTCAGATACTTTGCCTTCAGAATTCCATCCGAAACAAGGTCAGAGAGCTTCTCTGCAATAGAGCTCTGGGGGGTTATGGGATAGGCAGAAATCACCTTTACTTTTGCCATCTTCATGGCTTGAACCGCTGCTTCATTTCCATCAAGCATCATATATCCTGCCATTACTCTTCACCTCGCTCATCAACCATACTGATACAATCCTTAGGGCATACATTGGCACATATGCCACAGCCTTTGCAATAATCCCAAATAAATTGAACGCATTCTTCCTTTTCCTTATGAATTGTAATAACGTTCGCAGGGCAGTACCTTTCACAGGTTCCGCATTTGCTGCACTGGCTAAACTCAACCTTTGGCCTTTCCAATCTCCAGCTGCCTGTTTTCATTGATTCAAATACCGATGCCATAGGCCCTAAAACCCTATATTTTTTCTGTTTTTTCATATGCTTCTCTTGCTGCATTTGCATTCTTAACACCTGCCTTTTCTCCAAACGTTTCTTTTAATGCATCCTCAATAGAGTTTATTGTGACTACACCGGTTTTGGCCAAGGCTCCGAGCATGGCTCCGTTTGGTATGTTTAATCCGATATTGTTTAGGGCACAATGGGTGGCATCAACATAAAACACATCCTTGAATCCATAGGCATCTTTATAGCTTCTGGCCACAGACCCGTCAGCCGTATTTAAAACCAAAACCGTATCATGGTGTTTTCCTTTGCTGACATCGATATTTTTTTCTCTTATTGATTCATCCATGACCAGGACAATGTCGGGCTCATAGACAAAACAATTGGCAAGCACAGGCTCACTATCAATTCTAATGTCGGTGTAAACCGGGGCGCCTCTGCGCTCATGACCATAAGCCGGTATTGTAACAGCATATTTGCCTTCATAAATGGATACAGCTACCGAAAGGGTTTTAGCGGCAGTTACAACGCCCTGTCCTCCCAAACCATAAAATTTAATGTTAATCATATAAGCACTCACTCCAAACTATAGTTTATTTGACCAAAAACATGATGCTTTGCGGTATATAAGTTATGATCATTAAAGCAATTATCATGGCAATCAAGAAAGGCATGATCTTCCTGCTCAGCACCTCAACGGGTATTTTCGCCACACTTGAAGACGTGAATAAACATACTCCGAAGGGTGGAGTCAATAATCCGATTGCCGTATTTGTAGTTGCGATGATACCAAAATGTGTGAGGTCCATCCCTATTTGATTTAATACAGGCATGAGAAGCGGTACCATAATAATCAGGATAGCACTGGTTTCCATAAAAGTTCCCGCAATAAGCATTATTATATTGATAATTAAAACCAACAGGAATTCATTTGTAGTAATACCTAACAATCCCTTAACCACCATCTGCGGAATTTTCTCATAGGTGAGAACATAGGCAAATAGTGATGCATTTGCAATTATAAACATGATTTTTGCCGCGGTTTTTGCTGACCCAAGTATTACTTTTGGTAGATCTCTAAGTTTTATTTCCCTGTAAAAGAACAGGCCGACAATAATTGCATAAACCACGGCTACGACAGCTGATTCAGTAGGTGTGAATATTCCACCGAAGACTCCACCTATTAGAATTACTGGTGTGCCAAGTGCCCATATTGAATCCTTAAAAGCTAGCCATAGCTCTTTGATTTTTTCATGTTTGCTCATTTCAGCTTGAACCGCACCCTTATATCCTCTTTTTTTGCATATGATATAGGACACAATTAAAAGGGCTGTACCAACTATTATTCCAGCAGGTATTCCTGCCAGGTAAAGGTCTGCTATTGAAGTGCCTGTAAGTACTCCGTAAATTACAAAACTAATGCTGGGTGGAATAATGACGCCTATTGGGCTTGCTGAAGCTACAACTGAGGTGGCAAAAACTTTGTCATACCCATTATTCACCATGGCAGGTATCATAATTGAACCTAACGCAGCAGCTGTTGCTACGCCGCTTCCTGATATGGCCGCGAAAAACATGCACCCTAAAACGGTTACAATTGCTAAACCACCGGTCATATTCCCTATTACCGCATTTGCAAGTCTCACGAGCCTTTTCGCTATACCCCCAGTATTCATCAAGTCTCCGGCCAATATAAAAAATGGAATGGCCAATAATGCAACAGCATTTATACCTGCAAATAATTTTTGTATAGCAATAAGCTGCTGTATACCTCCCATCAGTATGTAAAGCAAGGATGATGCTCCTATAGTTATAGAAATGGGAACCCCTATCAATAACATTACTGCCGTGGAGATAAAAAATATCAGAACCAAGCTGCCCATTATTTGCTTCCCTCCACTTCATTCCTTCTCCTGAACAGGTTAATTGTTTTGTGAACCGTATATAGCAACATAAAGGCACAACATATGGGAATGATAATATAAATATTATTCATTGTAATCCTCATATTAGGCGATGTTTGCATCTTGACTATGGGTAAAGATGCAAAGCCAATTTTGACCATCAGGGCGCAATATACAGTAGTTATGAAATATTGCACACACTTTAAAACCTTAAGGGCAGTTCCCTTAAGCATTTCATCAAATATGGTAACACTAATGTGAGAATTCTCATGGGTTAATACTATGGAACCAATAAAAACAAGGTAAATCATAGTAAATCTGGAAAGCTCCTCAGTCCAGGGGAATCCAGTTTTAAATACATATCTCAAAACAACCTGTGCAAACATAACAATAACCATAATAATCGATGCTGTAATCATCAAGCCTTCAAGGACTTGGACTATCTTCGCAAGTATGGCATCCACCTTGTTCAAAAAAACACCCCCGATTACCGAAAGGATTTTATGGGGAGGAGGTATCTGCCTCCTCCCCAAATTTGCAATACTTATCTACAGCTTTCTATGGCCTTAAGATATTTGTCCCCATATTCTTTTACGAACCAATCCCTTACAGGGCCCATCTTTGCTCTCAATTCTTCTCTATCTATCTCATTGAATTCCATTCCTGCGTCCTGCAACTTTTGTATGTACCCTTCAATAATTGGTATTTGGGCCTTGCTTACTTCTACGCCGGCTTCCATTGCGCAATCTTTTAACAGCTGCTGCACATCTGCCGGCAAGCTTTCAAATTTACTCTTGCTTGCCATCAAGGTCGCAAAGGCAAAGATATGTTCAGTGCCGGTTAAATACTTTTGTACTTCATAGACTCTCTCGTCATAAAGCGTTCTATAGTCTAATTCAACGGCTTCGATAGTTCCTTGCTGAAGGGCTGTAAATACTTCACCCCAAGACATGGCTGTAACTGTTGCTCCCAAGGCTTCAAAAGTTTTAATGTATATTGGGCTCTCTATAACCCTCATCTTCATTCCTTTAAAGTCAGCTACACTATTTAGAGGCTTTTTAGAATTGGTGGTGCTCCTAAAGCCTCTGGCAAGCATTCCAAGCCCTATAAGATTCTTATCTGCGCCCTCATTCATCATTTCAACCGCTGCATCTGACTCGATAAATCTCATTACATGATCCCAATCATCAAAAATAAATGGGAAATCTAAAGCCATGAAAGCAGGCACAAAATTCGCAATAGGCGATGATGTACTAATACTTAGATCTAGATTGTTGAACTGCAAGCTCTCAAGAAGTTCCCGATCATAGCCCAATTGCCCTGCAGGATAGATGTCTATTTCAACCTGTCCATTGCTTCGAGTTTCCACCAATTCTTTAAACTTTAATGCATATTGATGATAGTTTCCCGTTTCTGGGTTGATATGACCTAATTTGAGAACAATCTTTTCACTTTCGGTTTCTGCTGGGCTGCCGTTTCCTCCCTCAGAAGGTTTTGTACCTCCTGCGCATCCACTAAGCATTGCCGCGAAAAGTAAAAGTGTGACCAGGGTAGCTAGCAATCTTTTCTTCCCTTTAGTAAACATTTTACTCCTCCTCCATGTAATTTCGAATTTGTTTCTCTATAAGAAACAATTGTTCTTATAGAGAACTTAATTTTATTATAGCATAGCATAATTGTCTAAACAATCATTTTTTCAGTATATTTACTGAGTTTTTCAATAAATTGGAAAAAATATTATTTGAAACTGTTTCTTTATAGAAATTATTAATTCGTATATAGAAACTATTGCATTTATCATATATAATGATACAATAATGGCGATATGCCAATTCTCCTGATTAAATATGAGAGGAAGATGGTTTTGAAGTTAAAAAATAATACATCCAATTATATTCTCAGCTCTGTTGATAATGCTTTGGAAGTATTAGATCTTCTAAGCAGTAATTATGAGCTTAGTGCTACAGAGGTAGGACGGATGCTAAACATAGGAAAAAGTACAGCTTTTCGATTGCTCACTACTCTTGAAAACAGGGGTTATGTTAAAAAAAATTCAAATAATAAATATAGATTAGGTATGAAGTTTGCTTTTATGGGGTCCATTGTACTCGATAGGATGGAGATAATAAAACACTCCCATCCCTTTTTGGAAGAGTTAACAAAGGATACAAACGAGACAACCCATCTTGTAATACTGGAAGAGGACAATAATGTAAGATTTGTTGACAAGGTAACTTCTCCTTCAACCATACGAATGGAATCCTTTATTGGATTGAAAAGGCCTGCCTATTGTACAGCAACCGGTAAGGTTTTGCTTGCTTATAAGGATGAAAATGCTATTAATGAATATTTAAAAAATACAAATTTCATTCAGTACACTCAATATACAGTAAAGAATGCAGAAGAACTTCGTGAAATATTGATGCAGATTCGCAAGGATGGTTATGGCATAGATGCAAATGAAAGTGAGATAGGTTTAACCTGCTACGCTGCTCCAATACTTGATCCATCGGGGAAGGCAATAGCGGCAATAAGCGTGTCAGGTCCCAGTGAAAGAATGTATATTAATAAGCAAAAACTAATAAGTTCTATCAAATCTACAGCTTATGAAATATCAAACAGCATATAAAAATACCGCAAATCATTGCGGTATTTTTTCAATATATATGATTGGCTTATGATAGATGTAAATGGTTAGCTTAATTAGCTGGAGTTCCTGATAAATCTGCTTACTATACTGGACATTATCGAAAAGAAAAATATATGAATCGGTGTAATGAATCCGGTGTATTCGGTACTAATAGAATAGTACAGAAAGCTCGGAGGAGATGCCTGTGGATTTTCTATATATTAGAACAATTTATAATTTTACATATCGATTGTCCGGAAATATAAAAGTTGCTGAGGTGCTGACGGGAAATGTGTTTTTAACGCACCCCGGCAATCATAAGGATGATGTGTTTTTATTGAAACGGACATGGGACGAGTTTATAAAATACTATGAATGTGTGGAATTTAAAGGGGAAGAACCGGCCCAGCAGGCCCTGCTTGATTTACCGCCGGAAATGCGTTGCGCTGTGATTCTCCGGGATATCATGGATTACTCCTACCCGCAGATTGCCGCTGTTTTGGACAAATCAGAGCCGGAGATAGCCAAGCTTATTTCAGAGGGAAGACGGCGAATGATAAGAAGGACAAAATACCAAAATATTACTAGTTAAACCGGAAGGATTTGGCTTTGCCTTTGCCGAAATTAATAGGGTGGAGGAAAGCCATGGAGAGAATCAAAGAACTTTATGAACTTTATAAAGAAGCCGTTTTTCGCTACTTTTTGAGAATGACCGGTAACTGGGAAGAGTCAAGCGAATTAACTCAGGAAGTTTTTTACCAGGCCTGTCTGTCTATTTTTCGCTTTAGAAAAGAGTCTTCTCCAAAGACCTGGCTCTTTTCTATTGCCCGCAATGTTTATCTCAAGAAGCTCCGGGAGAAAGGCAGGCATAAAACGCTGGCATAAAACGCTGGCATGGGAAGAAAACGCACCCTTTAATGATTGGATTTTGCAAGACTCAGATATGCCCGCCGAATCACTGATTCTGAAAGAACAACGGGATAGGGTACGGGAAGCGTTAGCCCGGCTTCCTGAAAACACGAGGACCATTTTGATCTTGAAAGAATATGAACAACTCACCTACGACGAAATTGCCGGGGTTTTCGGTCAAACAGTGAACTGGGCCCGGGTGACATTTTTTCGGGCCAAGCGGCAGTTAGGCCAGATTTATCAGGAACTGGAGGGTGATAACAGATGATGTCAAAGGAATGCAGCTTTATCCGCGAGTTGTTGCCCTTATTCGCGGAAAACCTGGTTAGTGAAGAAACGGTGGAATATATCAAAGAGCATTTGACCGGGTGTTCCCATTGTGCCCAGGAGTGGGAGATGTTTTGCCGGCCCCTTCCGGATTCTATACCAACGGAGAAATTATATCCTCAAAAAAACGTTGAAAAGAGGTTGTTTGCCCGGCTAAGGAAAACGGTTGCAGCATCAGTACTGCTATTGGTAATTGGCGGGGCAGGTCTGGCTTACGGATCTTTTTACGCAGGAAAGCATATAGGCATGGATGACCCCACATACCGTTTTGCTCAGGAACTGGGCCTTTTCACGGAAATCAATCAGACCAAAACGATAGACGGACTCCAGGTTACTATTGATAAAGGGCTTTTCGATAGAACGCGCAGCGTTCTTTTTATCCGTTTTTCCGCATCGGGAGAGGAAATGCCTCAGGTCAGCCTTACCGATGAAAGTGGTTATCAATATGAACAGAAAAGCGGCAAGGGCTGGCAAAATAAGTACTTTATGCTGGAGTTTGAACCCCTCAGACTGGAGACCGAGCAAGTAAATGTCTCCCTGACCCTGGACGATCAGGCAGAGGAAAGCGCTGAGTTTGTTTTTCCTGTGGATGTGGTTAAAACCGCCCAGTATACCACAATTATCTATCCTAACCAGGTGAAAGAGCTTGCTAATCTTAAGATTACCCTGGAAAAAGCCGTGCTGGGAGTGAGCGAATCTCAGTTTAACGTGCGGTTTGACTGGCCAACGGACGGTTCGGTGTCCGGTATTGCCCTGGGCAAAGGGATGGCCTACTTCCCTACCTCTGTAACGAAACTCGCTGATGCGCCCCCGCCGCCGGGATTTGGGCCCCTTCCTCCCGACGGGCTGATGTCAGGCTATGCAGCGACTTATGGGGTGAATTACCGTTCGCAGGACCCGCCTGAAAACCGCCCTGCTCTTTATGATTTGACCGGGCGGCAGGAAATACAGGTCCAGTGGGGAGAATACAAAACTACCCAGTTCCCCTGCCAGGTAGAAGCTATACTGAAGTTTGCCCCGGTTGAGCAGGGAACCGAGCGGATGGAATTGCTCTTGCCTCCGGTATATCTTTACGAAAAGGTAGAGGATGAGAATGGGATTAAGCTTGTTTTCCGGGAGGAAAATACAATCAATTTAGAGAAAGGCATTGCATACGGGGAAGGAAGGGTGGTAATAGAAAAGGCGTGGCTGGAGAAGGACCGGGTTTACCTTAGCTACAGGCTGGAATCCTCCGATGCGCCTGATACCGTCTTACCCCATTTCGTTCTCAAAGACATCCGGGGGATGGAGCAGGGCAAGTCCCGTTTTGACATGGAAAGGCCGCAGGTAGTCGTCTTTTATTTGTATAGCGAAGAGGCCAAGGAATTTCATCTTGAGCTGGAAAGCATGGGACACCTTTTATCCAGGGAAAAATTCAGCCTCGACCTGCAGGATAACTAAACGCTGTCAGCTGATGTTTACAAAGGCATAAGCTTGATATATAGTTGAATTATGCCGGAGCAATCAAAACTTTGGGGTTGTAGACATGCGGAAAAGGTACCTGATCGTGTTAATTATCTGCCTGGCGGCAGCCACGGCGTATTTTTACCTGGGAGCAAGGCGGAATTATAGGGATTTTGCTGTGATTCACAATGGCAACACCGTTTCAATCATTGCGATAGACAACAGGGGAGCCTCCTTGATGGATGTGGATGGCGACAGTATAAGAAGGAACAAGCTGCTTTTGGCAGGAGATTTCTCACAGTGCTGGGCCGCGTATCACAAGGACAGGTATGTCGCGGCACTGTCATCGGGAAATGCTCTTTCGCTGGTGGATACTGGTGGAACAATTATTGATACCCTCCGTCTAAACAATGATAGGAAAATTGTGGACCTCTGCTTCTATCCCAGCGCTAGTCAGGCTGAGATGCTGTTCATAATAACCGGAGACAGCGGTGAATGGTACGGCGACCACATTGCGGGATACAGCATGACAGACCGGCTAAATCCCGTATACAGCAAGGATATGGCCGATTACAGCCCATGGAGGATACAGACTGCCGATGTGGATGGAGACGGCGCAAGGGAGATATCCATAGGGGTGTATAAAACAGCAAGGCTCCACCCTGTTATGGCTAAGAGACCCTTTATATACTGCTGGGACGGCGAGGGATTGAGGCCCAGATGGCTGGGATCACGGCTCTCCAGGCCCTTTACCGAGTACGTTTTCGGGGACCTTGACGGCGACGGAAAGGATGAAATTATTGCCGTGGAGGTCCTGAAGGACGGACAAAACATAGTCCAATGCTACGGCTGGACGGGTTTCGGCTTCCAGGGCCTGGCGGAGGGCGTGCCTGCACAAGCCTATGAAGGCATCAGGGCAGTGGATGCCGGAATAGCCGAAGGGCGGGGCGTGCTGGTGCGATACCGGGACGGCGGCAGCTGCGGTATAAGGATATTTAGCTATAAGGATGGCAAACTGGAGGCAGTACATAGCATAGAAGGCATAGACGCCTTACGGTTCGATGGAGCCGGAGGGCGGTTGTTTTATCTGGAGAAGGGCAGTATCAGCGTATCAAATCTATGAGGGGGCATCGATAATGAAGAGAATTCCAATCGTGGTTTTAATTATCACTGCGCTCATCCTTGCGTCCTGTACGCCAAAGGCGCCGGAGCCCAGTGATGGGAGTCAGGACGGCGGACAGGAAATGCTGGCTGGTCACGGGAGTGGGGAGGATGTTCTAGTAATAGACCTCTCCGCCATTCAACCCGAGAAAGTTTTTGCCAGCGTGGACGTGAAGTACCATGCACCCAAAGTGGACGCCAGGGTGCCGGGGTATTCGGTCAGCCCCGACCTGTCAAACATCGCCAACCTGGAGCAGTTTGGGGAGTTTTCCCAGAGGCAGAAGGACCTGCTTGCCCGAAACGGTTTCTTCGGTGCGCTGACTTCGGAGGAACAGCTGTTCTATATATACGAGAATAACGATTATAAGAACCTGCCCAGCTTTATCACCACCGATACGGTGATGCACCTTTATCATATCTTTTATGACTATACGCTGCGGAAGGTAGAAAAGGAATGGCTTCTTTTCTCTGTTGAAAAGCTGACCGCCGGCATGCTTGAAGAGAGCATGAAACTCAATAAATACGCCGAAGATCAAAAGGTCAAGGATGCGGCGTTCAAAAACGTTGCTTACTTTACGGTGGCGGCAAGGCTGCTGGGAATTGAAGTCCCGGACGGAGTGCCCGAAGAGGCTGCAGCGTTGGCAGAAAAAGAGCTTGTCAGGATAAACGAACACAATGGAAGGGAAAACTCAGCGATATTTCCCTACCAGCTTGATTATACCCAGTTCATTGTCAGGGGGCACTACACGAGAAGCGAGGACTTCGGCAGGTTTTTCAAGGCGATGATGTGGTACGGCCAGGTGCCTTTCCCCTTTGAAATGAAAATAGGGGACGTCATGGTAAGAATGGACGAGCAGATCATACAGGCTCTGCTTATCACAAAAAGCCTGTTCTCGGATGAAACATTGATGGAAGAATGGGACAGGATATATAGCCCGACAGCTTTCTATGTGGGAGCTGCCGACGACCTGGTGCCCCGGCAGTACCTGGAACTCATGAAGGCCGTATTCGGTGACAAGGTCAACGTGAACGATTTTGGAAAAGAGGAAAACCTCCAGAAAGTATTTGAAGAGTCAAGGAAGCTCCCTGAACCAATGATCAAACAGGCCCTTGTCGGTATACCGGGAGGAAGGCAGTTTCGGTTCATGGGGCAGAGGTATATTGCGGATTCCAGGGTTCTACAGGAACTGACATACTTCAACGAGAATCTGCCCGATTACGGCAGACCTTTTCCCAAGTCCCTGGATGTTATGAGCGTCCTGGGCTCGGATAGGGCCTATGATATTCTCATCAACCACTACCATGAAGACCAGAAGTGGTCCGACTATACAAAGAAAATGCAGGAGATGAAGGATGAGTTCAACGGGTTGTCCCTATCCACCTGGCAGTCCAACCTGTATTACGGATGGTTGTGGTCCCTTAAACCGCTAGTGGATAAACCGGGCGGTGGTTACCCTTTCTTTATGCAGAATGACGCCTGGCTGGACAAGAGCCTTAATTCTGCCAGCGGCAGCTGGGCGGAGCTCCGGCACGATACAATCCTTTACGGGAAGGCGAGCGGAGCCGAGTGTGGAGGTGGAGAAGAGCCCCCGGAACCACCTAAGGGATACGTTGAGCCGAATGTGGAGTTCTACTCCAGGCTCCTATGGCTGACCGAGTATTCTAAAGAAAACCTTAGAGCCCGTGGGTTGATTGACGGGGAACTGGCTTCACGGTTTGATTATTTCAGGGATATGCTGCAGTTCCTTAGAGATTGTTCCGTTAAGGAACTGGCGAACGAGGAGCTGACAAGGCATGAATACGACAAGATAAAAATATTTGGAGCTGAACTTGAGTACATCTCTGCATCCATCGCCAGCGACGGTGAAGTGGGCCGGTGGTGGGAAATCAGTTCGGAAACCGACAGGAATATGGCGGTAGTCGCAGATGTGCATACTTCCCTGGGTTATACCCTGGAAGTGGGTGTGGGGCCTGCCGCCGAGATTTTCGTCGTGGTTCCCATCGGAGGTAAGCTATATCTGACCAGAGGCGCGATGTTTACCTATCATGAATTCATACACCCGATTTCCGACAGGCTGACCGACGAAAAGTGGCAGGAAATGATAAAGGAAGGCAAAAATCCACCGCAGCCCGAATGGACCAACAGCTTCATGGCCGAGGAAAAGCAGGATATACCAATGCCCAAGGAGTACTACCATTCAGGCTGCTAGCGCAGTTTCGGCGAAGCCAATGATGTCAACCTGCTATTATGAACGTTTGAGGCATGGTAACAGGAGCGCGGTGTAAGCGGGGGATATTATGCTTAAGAAACTCTTACTGATAATAGTACTGATAGGCGCGGTCATTCCGGTGTATAAACTGCATAATAGAGTGACCGTAACGGCGGTAGCAGATATTCTGCTTGACCGGGGCGTTTTGCAGTATATTGAAAGGGAGAACGCCGGCTATCCCTTTGAAAAGGTCAGGGGGATGCTGAAGGGCGATATTGTTATAGGGAATCTTGAAGGACCGGTATCATACAGGGGATACCCGCTTCCGAAAGTTTACACCTTCAGGTTTTCACCGGCAGCCCTTTCATCGGTGAAAAGGGCGGGCTTCAATGTGCTAAACCTTGCAAACAATCACAGTTTGGACTTTTGACCAGAGCATTCCAAGGGCCCGTGAGACGGCAATAGCTAAAATAGGACTGCACAAAAACGGGATACAATACCTTGAATTAACACCGCTGGTGATTACGGACTGCCGGCCTCAGGCGCCTGACGAAGTCAAACGGAAGGAAATAAGTGAACGGATAGTAAAAATGTCTTCCTACCTCGGGCTTGAAGGTTTTGTAATCAAGGAAAGCGGTGTTTTAAGGATTGGTTTCGGTAGTTCGTAGATCACAGATCACAGGTGCTAGGTCCTAGGTGCTAGCACTAATCTCGAGTCACTGGCAACTGGAAACTGCACTCTGGCAACTACGTAAAAGGAATGTCTCCGATATAAAACAGCTTCCGACGCGCATCGGAAGCTGTTTTATATCGGAGACACTAGATGCCAAGAAAGAATCTTCTTCTGAACAGCCTTCTCCTTCTAAACAGTTCACCTAGAAGAATTATTGCGACAAGGTCCCTGAATATGCCGTCACCACCAAAGTAGAAGGGTTGGCGGTCTTCATGCTCCTTATACTCCTTTTTTTCTTTGTATAGCTCAGTCTTGCATTTTTTGTATACTTCTTCTATCATTTCATCAAGCACTGCCCTCGAGGGATAGGCTGTGTAAGGAAGGTGCCCCATCGCTTCCCTCCTGATGCATTCCTGTTCCGCATGCCTGTGAATCACAAGGCATGCTTCAGGGTACATCTGCATCATATAAGTGTCGTCCATATCGCTCTGGGTTGCGTACATATGGCTTGGATTATATCCGTAACTATCACCGCGGTAGTTGTTCATCTGCTTACCTCCTTCCACCTTTTCACTGCATAATATTAATGATCATTAAAATTGTTTACCGGTTAGAAAAAAAAGGGAAGGTTGGTTTTAAAAATTACGGAATAAATACACAAACAATGCAGAATAGCATTATTAATGCTTTGCTGCATTGTCTGCTTATATCAGATTTTGAATAAACAATTATTTCACATTCAATGCGGCTGTGCATTGCTGCTGAATAAAGAACTTGTAAAAGACTCTCTTAAATGTTTTTCTTCAACGATTTTTAAACCCGCCCATCCCAAGGCGGTAAGGGTTTTGATGTAGAATATGCAGCTGGTTGGCATAAATCCTGCGATATATATCAACTAGCACAAGGTGTGTCCCCTTACCTAATCAGAAGGGGACATTCCGCAGCAAGGAATACATCGGGGACATTCCTCCCTCCTCGGGGTCAGACTCCAAAAAGGAGGTGTGTCCCCATACCTTAACTCAGCGGTGTGTCCCCTTACATTAAACAGGAGGAGGTATAGGCATGGGAGATGCAGTTGCGGCCTTTGAAAAGAAATTATGCAGTGAGGAAGTAACGCAGGTAAAAGATATAGTAGAAAAATACGCCATGATTCCCGGCGGGCTGATACCGGCACTGCATGAAGCACAAAAAATCCTGGGCTGTCTTCCACGCTGGGTACAGGAATATGTTGCAGAAAGGTTTGAACTTCCTGTTAGCGAGGTCAACAGTGTGATTTCATATTATTCCCTATTCTCCGAGAAACCCAAGGGAGAGTACTGCATTGGGGCGTGCAAAGAAACCACTTGCTACGTAAAAAGCACCAAGGAAATAGTTCGGAAAATTGAGGACTATCTTGGAATTGAAGCCGGGGATACAAACGCTGATCGCAAATATTCCATCGAGATATTGAGATGTGCAGATGCGTGTGGGTCAGGCTTGATTATACAGATCACAGATTGCAGGTGCTAGATTAAAGTTCGTAGTTGGTAGTTCGTAGTTGGTAGATCACAGACCACAGATGTTAGTTCCCAGTTTGCAGTTACTGGGGTAAGCCTTACAGGTCTTTTCACTTCAGCACTGCCACACACTCTGACCACTGGTCATTGACCACTGGCCACTGGTAACTGATATAACCACCCAATAAATAACACTAATACAGGCTGATGCCGGGGGCGGAGATGAATTCCGCCCCCGGCATCTTTTTTTCCGGAACGGGAGTTAAAAAATAGTGTAACATAGAGATAAATAGTATAGCATATTTGGAATAAATAAGTTATACTATATATAGTGTGTTGTAAAAATAGGGAGTGGTGGGAATGAAACTTTCCGAAAGACAGAACCAGATAATAGGCATAGTCAAGGAAGACCAACCGATAACCAGCGAGCAGATAGCCGAAAGGCTTAACCTGACCCGCAGCGCGTTAAGGCCTGACCTCACCATCCTAACGATGGCCGGAATACTGGACGCAAGGCCTAAGGTAGGATATTATCATACCGGAAGGATGCCTGCAAGCATGCTGGCCAACCTTGTAAGGAGTATTCTTGTAAAGGATATTAAGACACGCCCTGTCGTGGTTAACTCCGATGCCAGCGTGTATGACAGCATAGTGACCCTGTTTCTGGAAGATGTCGGTACACTGTTCGTCGAAACAGAAGGATACCTGGTAGGGGTGGTTTCAAGAAAGGATTTCCTGCGACATGCTATGGGAAACGCTGACTTAAACAAGATACCCGTAAGCATGATTATGACAAGGATGCCGAATATAGTAACCCTCGATGACGATGAAACCCTGGCTGACGCGGTATTTAAGATGGTGGAGCATCAGGTTGACTGTACTCCGGTTGTGGAAAGGTTCGCTGCGCCAGGAGGAAAGGAAAAACTGAAAATTACCGGTAGGGTATCGAAAACAGCGGTGGTTTCCGCCATATATGATATGTTACGTTAGCAGAAAGGGGACATTCCTTGGCAAGGAATGCATCGGGGACATTCCTCCTACCCAAGAGCCTAGCTCCGAAGAGGAGGTGTGTCCCCATACCTTAAAGCAGCGGTGTGTCCCCTTACATTAAAGGAGGAATATATTGATATGATTGAGAATGGGCCAAGGATATACGTAATTTCTGACTCGGTAGGTGAAACCGCTGAGCAGGTCGTTAAAGCAGCAGCGATACAATTCAACTCGGATATTACCGAGATCAGGAAGGAACCCTTTGTCACGGATAAATACCAGATAATGAGGATAATAAATGAAGCGAAGGAATACAAGTGCATAGTTGCGTATACAATAGTGATTCCTGAGCTAAAAACCACTTTGGAAGAGGAATGTGACAAGTATGGCATTCCGAGGGTCGATATCCTTGGACCATTGATGGATGCTTTGAAGATAATAGCGCCCACTTCACCCAAGCTTGAAGCAGGCCTTATTCATAAGCTGGATGAACACTATTTCAAAAGGGTGGAAGCCGTTGAATTTGCAGTAAAGTACGACGATGGGAAGGACCCCAGGGGGGTGCTGAGGGCAGATGTCATACTGCTGGGAGTATCAAGGACATCAAAGACACCCCTGAGCATGTACCTTGCCCATAAGAATTACAAGGTTGCAAATATCCCCCTGGTACCTGAGGTTGAGCCTCCGAAGGAGCTGTTTCAAATATCCAACAGGAAGATTGTCGGCCTGACTGCAGACCCCGATAAACTCAATCAGATAAGGCAGGAAAGGCTAAAGACCCTGGGGTTGAACGATACGGCAAATTATGCAAGTATGGAGAGGATACTGCAGGAACTGGAATACGCGGACATGGTTTACAAGAAGCTTGGGTGCCCGGTAATAGATGTGTCGAGAAAGGCTGTTGAAGAGACAGCCAGTATAATATTACAGATACTAAAGGAGGCTTAATGTAATGGGGAAATTTGTCTATATGTTTGAAGAGGGCAGGGCGGATATGAAATCCCTCCTGGGAGGCAAAGGAGCAAACCTTGCTGAGATGACCAGAATAGGGCTTCCTGTGCCCCAGGGTTTCACTGTGACAACCGAGGCCTGCAACCGGTATTATTCCGAATGGAGCATGAGTATTCCGGCGGAACTTGAAAGGGAGATTTTCGATAATCTTGAGAAGCTTCAAGCAATAACAGGCAAGGTTTTTGGGGATAACCACAATCCGCTCCTCGTTTCGGTCCGCTCAGGGGCTGTGATATCCATGCCCGGAATGATGGATACAATTTTGAACCTGGGACTTAATGACCAGTCGGTAACCGGGCTTTCCAAATCCACGGGGAACGAAAGGTTTGCGCTGGATAGCTATAGGAGATTCATACAGATGTTTGGAGATGTTGTCACCCATATAGAGAAATACAAATTTGAGGGCATACTGGATAAGGTCAAGGAGAAAAGGGGAGCAGAGCACGATACGGATCTCACAGCTGAGGACCTTAGGGAAGTAGTTGACAGGTACAAGGAGTTGTATAGGGCAGAAATAGGAGAGGATTTCCCCCAGGAACCCAAAAAACAGCTCCTGATGGCTGTTAAGGCGGTATTTGATTCGTGGAATAACCCCCGCGCAATTGCCTACAGGAATATCAACGAAATACCCCACCATCTCGGCACTGCGGTCAACGTGCAGTCCATGGTGTTCGGTAATATGGGTGATACTTCCGGTACCGGAGTTGCCTTTACCAGAAACCCGGCCACAGGGGTAAAGGCTTTGTTTGGCGAGTTTCTTATGAATGCTCAGGGCGAAGATGTGGTTGCAGGGATAAGGACTCCCAAGTCGATAGACCAGCTGAACGAGATCCTGCCCGATGTGCACAGGCAATTTGTTGAAGTGGCAGGCCTTCTCGAGAAACACTATAGAGACATGCAGGATATAGAGTTTACGGTTGAGAGGGGTATACTATACATATTGCAGACCCGTAATGGAAAAAGGACTGCCGAGGCTGCCCTTAAAGTGGCGGTCGACCTTGTGGGAGAAGGTCTGATATCTAAGGAGGAGGCGCTCATGAGGGTGCAGCCGCAGCAATTGGATCAGATGCTGCACCCGAATTTTGATCCCGCATTTCTTAAAGAAGCGCAGCTTCTTGCGCAGGGCCTGCCTGCTTCGCCGGGAGCGGCCACAGGGAAGGTATACTTCACCGCCGAGGAGGCTGTGGACGCGGTCAGTAGGGGCGAGAAGGCCATCCTGGTGCGCCAGGAGACCTCCCCGGAAGATATTGAAGGGATGAATGCGGCCGAAGGCATACTCACATCCCGGGGAGGCATGACGTCCCACGCAGCCGTTGTGGCAAGGGGAATGGGCAAGTGCTGCGTGGCAGGATGCGGAGAAATAAGGGTGGAGGAAGAGAACAAGAGGTTTGTGGTCAAAGGAATTACCATTGCGGAGGGAGACTATATATCCCTGGACGGTAGTTCCGGCAAGGTATACCAGGGAAGTATCCCGACTATTGAGCCCGGATTATCCGGCAACTTTGCCACACTGATGAAATGGGCGGATGAGGTCAGGACCCTTAAGGTCAGAACCAACGCCGATAACCCAAGGGATGCCGAAGCTGCGGTAAAATTCGGCGCAGAGGGTATCGGACTGTGCAGGACCGAGCATATGTTCTTTGAGGAAGAAAGGATACCCGTTGTACGGGAGATGATAATATCCAGAAGCCGGGAGCAGAGGCAAAAAGCCCTGGATAGGCTGATGCCCATGCAGAAGGAAGATTTTAAAGGAATATTCAAGGTTATGGGTGAAAGGCCTGTTACCATAAGGCTGCTTGACCCGCCGCTGCACGAGTTCCTGCCCAAGGAAGACCATGATATTAGAAACCTCGCCGGCGACATGGGAATACAGTTTGAAGAACTCAAGGGCATCGTTAAGGACCTTGAAGAGTTCAACCCCATGCTTGGTCACAGGGGATGCCGTTTGGCGATCACCTATCCGGAGATCGCAGAAATGCAGACACGGGCTATAATTGAAGCCGCTATTGAGGTGTCGGCGGAGACGGGGATAAGGGTTAAACCTGAGATAATGGTTCCGCTGGTGGGAAATGTAAGCGAATTGAGCTTCCTAAAGGAATTCATCATAAAAACCGCTGCAAAGGTAATAGAAGAGACGGGCGCTGATCTGGAATATATGGTGGGAACCATGATAGAGGTACCCAGGGCTGCGATCACGGCAGACGAGATTGCCAGGGAAGCCGAGTTCTTCTCCTTCGGCACCAATGACCTGACACAGATGGCAATGGGGTTCTCCAGGGATGATGCTGGTAAATTCCTTGAAGAATATAAGAAAAAGGGTATAATTGAAGCAGACCCGTTCCAGAGGCTTGACCAGACAGGAGTCGGCAAGCTGGTGGAAATGGCTGTACAGCTAGGTAAGAAGGAAAGACCGGACATCAAGCTTGGTATTTGCGGTGAGCATGGGGGGGACCCCTCATCGATAGATTTCTTCTATAGGGTAGGGCTTAATTATGTCTCATGCTCGCCCTTCAGGGTACCGATTGCCAGGCTTGCCGCAGCCCAGGCAGTCATAAGGAACAGGGAATAAGACAATGTTTTGGGGTGTATTGCATGAACATAAGGGAAAAACAGGAACAACTGGAACTGCAGGTGCTCTCGGAGTATGCCTGCCCCTCTATAAAGAGCAGAGGCAGACATACCGAAGAGGATAAATGCAGCATAAGAACGGAATTCCAGAGGGACAGGGACCGGGTTATTCACTCAAAGGCCTTCAGGCGTCTCAAGCACAAGACCCAAGTTTTTATTTCCCCCGACAATGACCACTATAGAACCAGACTAACCCATACCCTGGAGGTGAGCCAGATAGCACGGACAATCGGCGCTGCGCTGCGGTTGAACACAGACCTTATTGAAGCCATAGCTCTGTCTCACGATGTCGGGCACACACCATTCTCCCATTCCGGGGAAGAGGTGCTGAACTCCCTGGTGCCAGGGGGGTTCCGTCACAATGAAAACAGCATCAGAGTGCTTACAGTTATAGAGGAAGGATGGATGGGCAGGGGGCTTAACCTGACAAAGGAGGTTCTTGACGGTGTACAGTGCCACAGCGGTTTTGGCGGAAAAAACAGCAGGGAAGCATATACACTGGAAGGGCAGGTTATAAAGCTTAGTGACAAGATAGCCTATGTTCAGCACGATATTGACGATAGTATAAGGGCGGGGATTCTGAGGATGGAAGATTTGCCTTCCGGTTACATTGAACTGTTGGGCAGGACGCACAGGGAAAGGATATCCACCCTGGTAACCGATGCAATAGAAAACAGTACGCGTCTGCTGAACGACGGCAAAACGGTGATCCGGCTGAGTCCTCCGGTGGAGGAAGCCTTGAAGGGGCTAAGGGAATTCATGTTTAAGAATGTTTACTTTGGACCGGTATGCAAAGCGGAGAGGGACAGGGTTACGTACGTAATTGAGTTTCTTTTCAGGTATTATAAGAATAACCCCGGCAGGATGCCTGAATTCTACAGAAACATCGCCGATGAAGAGGGGCTTGAGAGAGGAGTCTGCGACTATATATCGGGTATGACCGACAACTATTGCATAAGCCGGTTCAAGGAAATCACCATACCCAGGTCACTCATCAAGTAGAAAAAGCAGCCGGGCAGGGGATTAAACCGAAAACCGGTATCCCCTGCCCAGGTTTATTATATCCCTCAGCAAAGAGGCCGCAGCGGGGATGGTGCCCGATGCCCCACCGATTATTGTGAGGTCGCCGAGGCTGTCCGAAACATATCTGACTGCCTTGTTGGTACCATTCACGCCGGACAGCGGGTTGTCTTCACCGATTTTTTCCAGATTGATGCTGATATCTATTCCCTCCGGGGTTTTCACAGCCCTGCCGATCAGCTTGAGCGTTTTGCCCTCTTTTTTTGCCCTGAGAATATCATCCCTGCCAACCCGTGTTATTCCTTCGACCCTAATCCCATCAAGGGTTCTTTGCTCGTTCATCAGAATATTCACCAGGATGAGCAGTTTTATCGCCGTATCCCAGCCCTCCACGTCCAGGGAGGGATCGGTTTCTGCAATGCCCATTCTTTGTGCTTCGGCCAGGGCTTGTTCATAGCCGAGATTATCCTGCTCCATACGGCCAAGTATGTAATTGGTTGTACCGTTCAGTATACCCTCTATGGAATGTATATTGGAACCGGCGAGGTCAAAGATGCCGGCGTTTATAGTGGGAAGGGCCCCTCCCGTTGTGCAGCCGGCACATAGATGTACACCCTTTGATACCGCAAGCCTGTTTAAAGTTCTATAGGCAAGGAGTATCGGGCCCTTATTCGCCGTCACTACATTTATACCGTTTTCAAGCGCTGCCCTTATATGCGTTAGGCCGGGCTCACCGCTTTCCCTGTTTGTGGGGGTAGCTTCAACCATTACATCCACATCCCTGTTCTTTAACAGGGTTTCAAAGGAAACCGGGGTATTTACGCCTTGAGTGAACCGGCTGAGCTGGCCCCCCATCTCGACATGTTTAAGGAGGCTTCCACAGTCTATACCCATGGGGTCATAGACGCCTTCCCTGCTGTTTATCACGTAATTCAATCTGATATCAATACCCTGGGTTAAAAGGCTTTTTTTCTTATCCGAAAGCAGTTTGACCAGGGCTTTTCCAACGCCTCCGAAGCCTACCAGCGCAATCCGCATATCAAACATCTCCACCTTTTATTTCAAAACCCCAAATCTTATAAGGGCATTTTTTACGGTCTCCCTGTCGTCGTCCGAAAGAGGTCTCAGAGGCCGCCGCGGAATACCCCCCTGGTAGCCTAACATGTCAAGAGCCGCCTTGAGAGCAGGGACCCCAAGCTTTGCTGTGACAAGGTTGTTGGGTTCAAGCAGTTTCTGCTGCAGTTCTCCGGCAGATGCTATTTTGCCTTCTCTAAACAGCGACACCACCTCACAGCATTCATTGGGCAGGATGTTGGCCAGGGCAAGGGTGGCACCCTTTGCTCCAACCGCGAGGGCCGGGAGAAGATACCCGGCATTGCCGGCAAAAACGGAAAAGCCATCTTCGGTATCCCTCACAAGTTCCGCTAACTGGGTAATATTACCGGATGTGTCCTTAATGCCTACAATGTTAGGGTGTTGGGACAGCTTTGCAACCAGCGATGACGGCAGGTTAATCCCTGTATTTTTGGGCATATTGTATATCATCACCGGAACGGGGCACTCTTCGGCAATATCAACATAATGTCTATACAGCACGTCGTCATTCATAGAACCTTTGAAATAGCTTGGGGGAAGTACCAGTACCGCATCCGCCCCTAAATCTGCAACTATGTAATTGAGCTCAATGGTTTCCCTTGTGGATTCACAGCCCGTTCCTACTATTATCTTTTTGTCAGCGGTAAAATTGTTTATTACAAATTCCACAAGTTCAAGCTTTTCCGGCATGGTCAGGTACACGAATTCACCGTTTGAGCCAAGAACCACTATTCCGTCCAGGTTGGTTTCAGACCAGCGGTCAAGGTTGTGCTTCATTTTGCAGTAATCAATCTCTTCCCTCTCGTTGAAAGGAGTAACAATCGGTGTGTATATTCCGCTAAACATTGCAATACCTCCCCTGATTTATTCAACTCTATATATTTTACCACAGTTTATTAAGAAAGGGGACAAAGCCGAACATATTTTCGAAAATTAATACAAAAAAATGAAGGATTTGCTGCATGCATGTAGAAATGGATTATTTAGAAGCATTATGGAATATTTATAGAAAATATTTATAGAAATTGTTCATAGAGTATTGCAATTGCTTTGGAAAAGGTATATAATCCAATTTTATTGCCTAAAATACTAAGGATAATTCTGTAATATTATTTTAATATTTATTATTGAAGGAATGAGTGTAAATGTGTCGAATTATCTAAAAACTGTGGAGCATGGGGAGGGGATTGCTATTTTATAATCCCTTAAAAGGTGGTTAAGATGAAATACAGTTTTCCTGAGGAATTTATAAATAAAATCCGGGAAAGCAATGACCTGGTGGAAGTCGCCGCCGAATATATGACGCTATCCAAAAACGGTGACAGGTATAGAGGGTTATGCCCTTTCCATAGGGAAGACACCCCATCCTTCTATATATCCGCAGAAAAACAGCTGTACCACTGTTTCGGATGCGGAGCGGGAGGAAACGTAATCACCTTTGTTATGAACATAGAAAATCTTGATTTCATTGATGCGATCAAATTTCTTGCTGAAAGGAGCAGGATACCTCTGCCCCAGCAGCAGTTTGACAGCGGGTACAGCAGAAGGTATAAGCTTCAGGAGGAACTGTTCAGAATAAACCTGGAAGCGGCCCGGTTTTTTGTGAACTGCCTGACAGGAAGCAGAAAGGCAAAACAGTACCTGAAGGACAGGGGGCTGGATGTAAAGACCATACGTGAGTTCGGCCTTGGTTATGCCCCGGAAGGTTGGGACAACCTCTTGAAGTACCTGGAATCAAAGGGGTTTACAGAGGAAAGCATTGGAATATCGGGGCTGATGAGCGAGAGAAAGTCAGGAAGCGGTATGTACGACAGGTTCAGGGACAGGATTATTTTTCCTATCATCGATGTGCGAGGCAGGGTAATCGGGTTTGGAGGGAGGACTATCGAGGAGGGCGGTACTCCAAAGTATCTCAATTCTCCGGAGACCCCGGTCTTTACAAAGGGGAACAACCTGTACGGGTTAAATATAGCAAAAAAACATACAGACAGCGGAGAGATAATAGTTGTTGAAGGCTATATGGATGTTATTTCACTTCACCAGAGGGGTATAAAAAATTCGGTAGCATCTTTGGGTACGGCCTTTACTCCCAGCCAGGGAGAACTGCTTAAGAGATACAGCAGAAATATAGTAATAGCGTATGATTCGGATGCGGCCGGGCATTCGGCAACCATAAAGGGGATGGATGTCCTGCAGTCGGTTGGCTGCAAAGTCAGAATAATAGAACTGCCGGATGGCAAAGACCCCGACGAGTTTGTACGAAACTACGGCAGCGAAGCTTTCTACGAACTAGTAAGAAAAGCTCCTTCGCTGATGGATTATAAAATAAAGCTTTTGGAAAGGAAATACGACATAAGGGATAGGCAGCAGAAGTTTGATTTTTTACATGAAGCAGCAGCCTTGCTGGCGAGGCTGGACAGCAGCCTGGAGCTTGCAGAATACGTGAAGGAAATCTCTCAAAGGGTCCAGGTGTATGAAAGCGCACTGAGAAAAGAAATCGAAACGGTAAGAAACAGGGATAAAGGGCAAAACAGGAATATATATGGTAAAAATAGGCATAATAATAGTGCTGAGGAGTATAATATTGCTTTCAGACCTGCAAATATTCAGGCTGAGAAGAATATATTAGTTATGGCGATTAGAGATGCAAACTTCAGAAAAGAAATAACATCAAAGATAGAAGCTGAGGATTTTGAAGATGATTTGTACAGGAACCTGTTTAAGATTATAAAGTCAAAATATATAGATGAAGAATTGCTGCCGGCAGACCTGGTCAATTTTTTTCATGACCAGGAAGAGATAAACAGGGTGGTGGCTGTGATAGATGCAGAGCTGCCGCTGGATGGGGGAGAAGCTGGGAAATTGGTTGAGGATTGCATACGGACTATCCGTATTCATAAATATAAGACAAGGGGTATGAAGCTTAAGAGTGAGATTGACAGGCTCGCATCAAAAGCCGACAGGACACAGGAGGAGGAAACCGCACTTGAAAAATACTGGTCAGAATTTGTTGATATACAGAAAAATTTAAGGGGCTTGTAGAGGGCTGTACAGAAGGGAGGGGATGCCAATGAAGATCGAAAATGCATCCAAAGAGAATAACAAGAAATTAGAGCTTAGTGAAGACAAGATTGATGGGGTAAAGGAACTCATTGAGAAGGGGAAAAGCAAGGGTATGCTTACCTATAAAGAAATAATGGATACCCTTGAGGAGATTGAGCTTGATCCTGAACAGATAGAAAAGATATACGACAATCTTGATGAGATGGGGATTGACATTATCGGGGATGAAGATTTGGGAAATGACATAGTGCATGAGGACGAACTGGAAGACATAGACAGTGGTGAAATCACGGTTCCCGAAGGAGTAAATATTGATGACCCGGTGAGGATGTATCTTAAGGAGATAGGGAAGATACCCCTTTTGACAGCGGATGAGGAGATTGAGCTTGCAAAGAGGATAGAAAACGGGGAAGAAGAAGCGAAAAGAAAGCTGGCGGAAGCCAACCTGAGATTGGTCGTCAGCATAGCTAAACGATACGTTGGAAGGGGAATGCTTTTTCTTGACCTAATCCAGGAGGGAAACCTGGGGTTGATTAAAGCAGTAGAGAAGTTTGACTATAGAAAAGGGTATAAGTTTAGCACCTATGCAACCTGGTGGATAAGGCAGGCAATAACGAGGGCGATTGCCGACCAGGCTAGAACGATCAGGATACCGGTGCATATGGTTGAAACGATTAACAAGCTTATAAGAGTATCAAGGCAGCTTTTGCAGGAACTGGGGAGGGAGCCGCTGCCCGAAGAGATAGCAGATGAAATGGGGCTGTCGGAGGAGAAGGTACGGGAGATACTAAAAATCGCCCAGGAGCCAGTATCCCTTGAAACACCTATTGGAGAAGAAGAAGATAGTCACCTGGGTGATTTTATACCCGATGACGATGCACCTGCACCCGCAGAGGCAGCTGCATTTACCATGCTCAGGGAGCAGCTGGTGGATGTTCTGGATACCCTTACACCAAGGGAAGAAAAGGTTCTCAGGCTTAGGTTCGGCCTGGATGACGGCAGGGTAAGGACCCTTGAGGAAGTAGGAAAGGAATTTAACGTAACCAGGGAGAGAATAAGGCAGATAGAAGCCAAGGCCTTAAGGAAACTAAGGCACCCTAGTCGGAGTAAGAAACTCAAAGACTACCTAGAATAATTACTATGAATTAGCAGCAATTTATCGGTTGACAACTATATATTAACGTGTATAATATATATTGTTAACCCTATTCCTCAGTAGCTCAACGGTGGAGCACTCGGCTGTTAACCGAGGGGTTGCTGGTTCGAATCCAGCCTGAGGAGCCATATTCGGGCCTTTAGCTCAGTTGGTAGAGCAACCGGCTCATAACCGGTCGGTCCGGGGTTCGAATCCCTGAAGGCCCACCACAAAAGCACTTGCCAAAGTGCTTTTTTATTTATTGGGGGACATTCCTTTTGCGCAGTTGCCAGTGATCTACCAACTACGAACTACCAACTAGTATGAGTTTCATTTAATCTGGCTCTCGCGTTTTTTATTGGGGACATTCCGCGGCAAGGAATACATCGGGGACATTCCTCCCTCCCAGGAGCATAGCTCCAAAGTGAAGGTGTGTCCCCTTTCCGTTAAAGCAGCGGTGTGTCCCCTGACCTTTTATCCAGCAGTTTGTTGATTTCCCCCAGCCGCGCGACCTTTTCCGTATTTTCCTCCCATCCGGGAGTCGAACCTCCCCAACCGTATTTCGGCAGTGGGATACGCTCTTTCTCTTTTGTTTTTTCGTTGCTGTCGTCCATGCGATTTGCCTCCTATCAATCTTTAGTTTTCCTTTTCTGCTGCAAAATACGCTTTGAATAGACTGCCTTAGTTGCCAATTCTTTTAAATGAATGTAGAATTAGAGTATAGATAAAATTATTGCATTACAGGAGGATGCCAAGTGATAGATACAATACTGTTCGACCTTGACGGTACATTGCTGCCGATGGACATTGAAAAATTCATGAAAGCGTATTTTGAAGCAGTGGGAAAAAAGTTCTATGATGTTATGGAGCCAAAGGCTTTTGTTAAGAACATTATGCTGGCGACAAACTATATGATTGAAAACACTGAGCCCCACAAGACTAACCAGCAGGCCTTTGAAGAGGAGTTTTCCCGTTTGCTGGGATTCGATATTACTCACCTGATGGAAAGGTTCGGCGAGTTTTACTCAAACGAATTCAAGGGACTGAAGGCAGCGGCCTGTGAACAGCCTCTCTGTAAAGACATTATTACTGTGCTTACAAAAAAAGGGTATGATGTTGTGCTGGCCACGAATCCCCTGTTCCCTCAGATAGCCATAGAAGAGCGTGTCCGATGGGCGAATATTGATGTGGATGTCTTTAAACTAATAACGGCCTTTGAGATTATGCACTACTGCAAACCCCGGATTGAATACTACAAGGAGATTATGGAAATGATTAACAAGGAACCGGAATGCTGTATGATGGTAGGCAACGATGTGGAAGAGGATATGATTGCCCACAGGCTGGGTATGAAGACGTTTCTTCTGGAGGACTACATAATAAGCCGTAATGCGGACATTCCTCCGGTGGATTACAGGGGGAGTTACCGGGACCTGTATGACCTGGTTGAGAGACTTCCCGAAATAGCGGGGAATGGACGATGAAGCTGAACCCCCGCCTGAAGGCTATTGCGGATATGGTGCCACCGGGGAGCAGGATAGCGGATATCGGTACCGATCACGGCTACCTTCCTGTTTACCTAATAAAAACAGGAAGGGCGATAGGAGCGGTGGTAACGGATGTGAGCCGTGGTTCGCTTAGCAAAGCGGTGGAACTGGTGGAAGCCATGGGACTGCAAGACAAGGTGGAAACACGCCTTGGAAACGGCCTGGAAGTTCTAAAGCCCGGTGAAGTTGATACCGTTATTATAGCCGGAATGGGCGGTGTTCTTATAAGGAACATATTGAAGGATGGGGCCGGTGTTCTGGAGAAGGCAGCCAAGCTGCTGCTGCAGCCTATGAATGCCCATGAAGTAGTCAGGAAATGGTTGCTGGAAAACCGGTTTGCAATAGAGGATGAGTGCCTGGTGAGAGAGAAAGAAAAAATCTATCAGGTAATGGCTGCTGTCCATGGGGAGCAGAAGGAAGACGACAGTTTTTACTTCGAAGTGGGAAGAAGGCTAATTGAAAAGGGAGATCCGCTGCTACCCGAGCTGGCCCGAAAGAAGATTAAGGAACTCTCAGATATCGTCAGCAATCTGGAAGATGCCTGCACAGAAGAAGGGCAGGAAAGACGGCGGGAGTGTTTGGAAAGAATCAGGCGGTACCGGGAGGTGATGGAGACTTGCAGTTAACCTCCTATTTTACAGTAAAAGGTTACGGAGAGCAGGAGATCGTTATACAAAAGTCCAGGTTCATTGCCCAGGTAACACGGGCGTCCACCGAGGAGGAGGCCCAGGGCTTCATCAAATCCATTAAAAAGAAGTACTGGGATGCATCCCACAACTGCTTTGCGTATGTAATAGGAGAGCATAGCCACATACAGAAGGCAAATGATGACGGCGAGCCGGGCGGCACCGCAGGGGTGCCTATTCTGGAAGTAATACGGAAAAGGGATCTTAAGGATACCGTTGTTGTGGTAACAAGGTACTTCGGGGGAATAAAGCTGGGTGCCGGTGGGCTTATAAGGGCGTACGGCAGGGCTGCCGCGGAGGGCATAGATGCGGCCGGCGTCGTGGAGCGAAAGCTGATGAGCATAATGAGCATTGAGATGGATTACCCGTGGCTCGGCAAGGTGGAAAACGAGTTGGGGAGTTCACCGTATATGGCTAAAGAAACCCAGTACCTGGAAAAGGTCAAGATGTACGTATATGTAACGTCGGGAGAGGAAGCAAGGTTCAACGATTGGGTTGCAAACCTGACAAACGGGCAGGCAGAAGCAAGGTTTGCAGGCGAGGAGTATGTTGAAATAAGTCAGCGGAGGTGAACCTCCATGTCATTGGCATGCAAAACCATCATTGAGATGCTGGATAAACTGGCGCCGGAGTCCCTGGCGGAAAAGTGGGACAACGTTGGGCTTCAGATCGGCAGCCCCGAAAAAAGAGTAAAGAGGATACTCGTGGCCGTTGACCTCTTGGAGGAGGTGGCAGAAGAGGCAGTAAAGAAGCGGGCTGATATGATAGTGACCCACCACCCGTTCCTGTTCGACTCGGTTAAAACACTAAGGGAGGACAGCTTCACGGGGAGGGTTGCATCTATGCTCATAAAAAACGATATAGTCCTGTATTGCGCTCATACAAACCTGGACAGCGCTCCAGGCGGAATCAACCACATGCTTGCCCAAAGGATAAACCTTAAGGATGTAGAAACTCTACAGGTGACGGATAAGAGATGCTTTAACAAGATAGTGGTATTTGTGCCGGTGGGATATGAAGAGGATGTGAGGACAGCGATGGCTGAAGCAGGGGCAGGATGGATCGGGAACTACAGCCATTGCGCCTTCCAGGTGAAAGGAACGGGAACATTCATGCCCGGAGAAAGCACCAACCCTTTCATAGGTCAACAGGGAGCTTTAGAAAGAGTGGAAGAAATCAGGCTGGAGACAATAGTTCCTGAGGAGATCACCTCAAAGGTTTTAGGGGCGATGCTGAAAGCACACCCCTATGAGGAAGTGGCTTACGACATATACGGCCTTAAAAACGCCAGGAAGGGTTACGGTCTGGGTAGAGTGGGCAAACTTGAGAAGGAGATGACTCTTGAGGAGTTTGCTGAGAGGGTTAAAGAAGCATTGGAGTTAAAGTATGTAAGATGTTCAGGCAAACTGGATAAAAAGGTCCTAAGGGTTGCCCTGTGCGGAGGAAGCGGAGGAAGTTTAATAGAGGAAGCAGCTTCCAAGGGTGCCGATGTTTACCTTACAGGGGATATCAAGTACCATGATGCCCATAAGGCCATCGGATTAGGTATGGCGGTAGTGGATGCAGGACACTATGGGACAGAGAAAGTGGTGGTTGATATAATTAAAGGGCATATCGAAGGAGAAGCTAAGGACATGAACGTAGGAATCGATGTAATAGCATCCGGGGTAGATATCGATCCATTTGTTTTAGTTTGACTTGTATTCCAGGTTTTGGAGAGGAGTTGATGGTTCTAATGAGGCAAATTGACCTTTTATGGGAACTGCAAAAGATAGACAGCAGGATCGGTGAACTTGAAAAAGAGATTAGCATGTATAGCGGCAAACATAAACTCAGGGAAATTAAAAGCAGGTTTGACGAGGAAAAGAATTTGCTGGATAAAAACGAAGCAGACCTCAGAGAAACAATAAAAACTGCAAGAAGCAACAGGGCAAAGGCCGAAGAATTGAAAAACAATTATCAGAAGTCAGAAGAGAAGCTCTATAGCGGAAGCATCTCAAATGCCAAACAGCTTGAGGGCATGCAGAAGAACCTGGAAGAAATGCAGAGGAATATACAGGCTCTTGAAAATATCTGCAAGGTGTGCGAAGACGAGAGGAAGAGCCTGGAAGGCCAGATTAAAGAGAGCAAAAAAAAGCTTCTCAAATACAAAAATAGTTTTAATGAGTTAAAGGAAAAATATTCGAGAGGAGAAGAAAAAGCCAAAGCAGAACTCGAAGTGCTTAGTAAAAGCAGGGAAAAATTGGTATATAAGATAGAAGATAGGGTTATGGATAGATACAAAAGGGTAAGATTAGGAGTACAGTCTGCGGTTGTGCCCATAGAAGACGGGAAATGCAGCGGATGCCACATGGAAATTTTGGTTATAGGCATGGAACGGCTGAAGGATGAAGAAATACTGAACTGTGAGACATGTGGCAGAATACTATATATGAGATCGGAATAACGGGGGTAACAATGGATAAACTAATCATATATACGGACGGAGGCTCGCGCGGGAATCCCGGCGATGCCGGAATAGGAATAGCAATTTTCGATGAAGAGGAGAACCTGGTTGCAGAAATCAGCCGGTACATAGGCACACAGACCAATAACATTGCGGAATACTACGCGCTGGTCAGGGCACTGGAAGAGGCCCTGACGCTCAATGCAAAATCCGTGGAGATTTATTTGGACAGCGAGCTCGTAGTTAAGCAGGTAAATGGTGAGTACAAAGTAAAGAACGAGGGATTGATTCCTTTGTACGGTATCGTCAAGGCATACCTTGATAAGTTTGAGAAATACTCGATAAGGCACGTGAGAAGGGAAAACAATAAGCTTGCTGATAAACTTGCCAACCGAGGAATGGATAGCAAAGACGACCAGATAGTTTAAGTTGACATAAAACATCCGAATATGCTACAATATCTTTTGCGTTGATAAAAAATAAATATGACGAGTAAGTCGGATGGTCGCGGGGGCCCGTCCGGGCCAACGAGGAAAGTCCGAGCTCCATAGGGCAGGGTGCCGGGTAATACCCGGTGGAGGCGACTCCAAGGAAAGTGCAACAGAAATATACCGCCCGGCACTTAACTAAGCATAGTAGAAGCATAAATATATCCGGATTGCAGCAAGATGCATATGCTGTGTTCAGTTAAGTGCCGGGTAAGGGTGGAAAGGTGAGGTAAGAGCTCACCAGCGTGCAGGTGACTGCATGGCTCTGTAAACCCCATCTGGAGCAAGACCAAGTAGGGGCGAAAAAAGCGGCGGCCCGCCGTGCCCCGTGGTAGGTTGCTTGAGCCTGCTGGCAACAGCAGGCCTAGATAGATGACCATCTAATACAGAACTCGGCTTATAGACTTACTCGTTGAAAATGAACACGTCGATAAGGCGTGTTTTTTTTGTGTCAAGCAAGCAGTTTTTTAACACACTGATTTGTTGTTAATAAAATAGTTATAAAAATTACAAACTATATAGATTACGATAGAAAGACTTCAGCATCATATTTCTTTTCCTCGACGCAGTAAACATGCCCTGTTTCATAATTAAGTACACCCATAAGCTTCACTCCCTCATGCTTGCCGTATGTGGGGATGATTCGCTGCTTACCTTTTAGAAACCAAGTTTTTTGGATAGCCTGATAATCACGAATCATCGTTTCATCTTCAAAGAGAAGATGGTCAATTTTTCCGTCAAGAAGATTTTTTTAAAAGCTCAAACTCTTGTTTAAACTCTTCTTGTTTCTGCGGGTCTGCTTTAGCCAGGGTATATGTCGGTCTGGTATAACTAAGTTTTAGCCGGTGAATTACATCTACCATGCCGGTATAGCTGTATTCTACTCCGAAGTTATCCAATACCCAATGCTTAATGATATTGACAGTCCAATTCTTTTTATTTGGGTAGCCGACTTCATCCGGTGTTTTGGTTGTGATAACTTCAACAAGCTTTGCTTCCTGCTCATCAGAAAGCCTGCGTGGAGCTCCAGGGCTATGACCAAGTGCCGACCGGGAAGGCCATTTTCTTTATATTTATTAACGTAAGTACCTATCGTATGCTGGCATAGGTCAACCATCTTGGATATATCTACATTGATATATCCTTTAAGGTGATAAAGTATAACCATATAACGCTGGTACATCCGTTTATCCTTGGTTTTCTTAATAGCCTCCTTTACAGCTTGGATTTCAGGGTTACTGTTATCAGCTTCGAATATTTATCAATCCTTGCCATTGTGTTAACCACCATCCTATAAAATGTTTATGGTTAACATAATACAATAAAATGCATGGTTTGTGGTATGGATATTTTTACCTTGTGATACCTTTATCGTAATCTATATAGGCAGCGGATATGGATGTGTGATACTTCAATCTTCTTTATAGCCAGAAAAGGAAAAGCAGATGTCCAACTTTTTCGGCATCTGCCTTTCTATAGGTTATTATCTATGAAATCCTTCATTTCTAAAGTATCTTTAAAGCCGAGTGACAGGGCTATGCTTTTTCCAGTTCCAGTAGCGAGCTGGTCACTGTCTTTATGGTAGTCAAATTTGCAGGTACGCCATTTGCCGTCTTTACCGATGCCACCATAGATAAAGCTACCCTTCTTGAGTGGCTTCATATTGAAATAATTCAGGAGTCGTTTAATGTCACCCTGAGTAAAGCGTATCGGCATACTATAAGCCCAGCACTTTCTTTAGTTTTTCCCTATCGCTCCCGCAGCGGATAACCTTCAACATATAACCCTGCTTGGTAATGTTCTCCACTTTTGAAAACAGATCAATCTGCTCGACGTATATGGCAGTATATTCGATTATGCTGGTTAGCAGGTCTTCAATAGCTTCGGCCTTTGTACTACCTTCACCATATATGTTGATATCATCGACAGAAATAGTATAAACACCCAGTTCTTCGTCGAATTCCTCGGAAATATGAAATTGAAGCGAGTCGAAAAGGAAATCCACGATCCTTTTGCTTAAATGGGATACTTCGCCTGTCTTACCCATAGCGTTATAGGTAATAACCTCAATCCCGTTCAAAGCCTTCTCATTTATGTCGGAATAGAACCGTTTAGTATCGCGAATATTGAATTTATTTTGAAGTATTGCCTCCATTTTCTCAACCCCTTTGCCCTCAAATTCAGACATAATTACCCTCTCCTTATATTATACAAGTATAAATGGCTGTGGTCAATGTGGTCACAGTGACTATGATAACCATTTCAGTATATAATATTCAGTGATGTTCCAAGTAATTAATTTTTGGGGATGATTAGCATACTTCTTTTGTTTTATAACTGATTAAGAAGTATACAAAGAGGATGCCATTGTGTTGATTCCGTAAGTATACTTTATTTCGCCGGACATATTAATAAAGGGTTTTTTGGGATTTTGTAGAAATAGATTCATGGAAAAATATGACTAAAGGAATGGTGATAATGATATATGTTTTGCTTGATACCAATATCCTCATCTATGACCCATATGTTGTAAAGAAACTGGTAAAATGACAGATTTCTCAGGCTTAAGGCAGAGGCAGCGGGGATTAAAGTAATTTCAAGTTTCGAACAGTTAGAAAATGCCGTTAAAGAATTAAATGCTTGGAAGACTGTTGTTTCAAGCCCTAATGATACAATATGCATTCAGGCCAAGAAGGAAGAAAAAACTCAGGCTCATGTCGGCAAACCTGTCTCCAGCAGAGAAAGTACTGTCCAGAAGTTCTTCAACAGGGGTTTTCTAACACTTGAACAAAAACGCAAGATATTCAAATCCTTTCCTGAACTTACAGAGCAGATTGGCAAAGACGGAAGGATTAGCTACAAATATTATGGAAGCAGAAGGGCCAGAAAAGAGGTAGCCCGTGAATTGTCGCATACCGGGAACGGTTATGTCTATGGCGAATACCTGCCCGAATATAAAGACGAACTTGACCCCAGGAGTTGGATAAACATCAAAGATTATGGCGAAAAGGATCTGCGAGAGTTAATAGAAAAGGTGATTGAAGCCTTTTCATAATCCAGAGAAACATTAAGGACAGAAGGCGAGATGCTTAGTATGAAACGAGATCAGGACCATTTCAGAGGCTGCCTGCTTGGCGGAGCTATAGGTGATGCACTAGGCTGGCCGGTTGAGTTTATGCGTGCTACAGAGATTAAAAACCAATATGGTGACAGAGGTATTACTGAACTGGTGCAAAATAGCGATGGCAAGGCCGAGATTACAGATGATACCCAGATGACATTGTTCACGGCTGAAGGCCTTTTGCGTGCAGAAACGAGAGGCAGGGAGGAAGGGATATGCCATCCTCCGTCGGTAGTGTATTATGCATACCAAAGATGGCTTCATACACAGGGCTATCCAAAGAATAAAGACCTTGACTGGATTTTTGATGGCTGGCTAATCAGAACGAAACAGCTATTCCAAAAAAGGGCGCCGGGCAACACCTGTATCTCCGCACTTCTTAGCCGTAAACAAGGAACAATTGAAGAGCCAATCAATAACAGCCCGGCTATTTATCCGCAGGAGCCCTTGCCTATATTATTGCTTCGATTATTGAAGGGTCTGACATTGAGAATGCGGTTGAAGGGGCTTTGAACGAGCTTAAAAAACACAGGGGCAGTGAAGAATGTTTCATGCTTATTCAAAAAGCAGTGGATTTATGTAATAGAGATGTTGAGCCGACAACTGCAATCTCCGAACTGGGTGAAGGTTGGACAACATAACATAATACCCAGGGCTCACCTGAAATGCAGCATTAAAGGTGGCATTCCTGTAAAACAGTTAGAGTGGGAGACTCCGGAAGAAGAAAAAAATATGATCGCCAACGAGATTGGGAGGCTGGTAAGCCAGGGTGTGCAGCTGAAGCGCATAATAATTCTTAGCCCTTATAGGAAGGAAAATAGCTGTCTTGGCGGGGTTGACCGGATAAAAGAATGGCCACTGACAGAGGACATTGAATCCCGGACAAATGCGGTAAGGTTCCAAACAATCCGGTCATTTAAGGGGTTGGAGGCTGATATTGTTTTCTTGACAGGTATAAAGAAGGACAGCAGGGTATGCACAGATGCAGACATCTACGTAGGAGGCTCAAGGGCAAGGTTTCTTCTTTATATATTCAGGGAGAAACAGTAGTATCCCTGCCCTATACACTGTAGTCTCTTAGTTTTTTACTTACCTAATATGTTTTTGGGGTTTATCATTTAAAAGTACTAATACTGGTTCATTCAAAGTTTTTGCAGATTCCTTAGTATAATTTACTATCTCAATAATTCTGTTGTAGGCTTGCCTGGCACCAATGACCAAAAATGGTACTCCTATAAATTCTATTCCAAGCCCTCGTGCAAAAAATCCTCCAAACGTCATAGCAGGTGGAACAGTTGGCGACATATTGGAAAATATGATTTTTTCACTTAAACCACATTCATCGTGAAGAATTTTTATTAGGTTTTCAAGGCATGGTATCAAAACTTTTGATGTTCCCCGGCCAACACTATAAACCTTATTTCCGTCTTCGTCTATACCCCGGAATATTATCCTCCCCATATCCTTGTATTTCAATTTGTTAAAATAGTCCGTTCCCAATATTTCTTGCTTTGTTGGAATCCTATCCAATGGTAGCTTCTTTAAATGGATCGCTGACGCAAGTGAAGATGAATGTGTCCCTCCATAGCAATTGTAAATAAAAATCATTATATCACCCAAAAATATTATTAACCCATGAGAAATTTTTATTATGGGAAATAGCCACATATTTCATCATTTTATTCCAGTACAGCATTTTATTGCTCATTATAATCAATATGTAACCGGGGAACTTTAAATAATATCAGAGTTTACTAGGGAGGATATTTTTAACATGGAGTTATCACCCAGATTATACAATTGGCTTGTAAGGCCAAGCTGGTTTATGGATTTATTTATAAATAACAAATTAGAAAATGAATTTGACTTTAACAATAAGAAAATTCTTGATTTCGGTTGCGGTATAGGTTCAAGCAGCTCAATTTTTGACCCGGACAACTATCTTGGTGTTGATTGTGATTCGAGAAGAATACATTATGCTAGAAATATACACTCAAAACATAATTTTGATGTATTGGATGGTTATAGTATACCTGTTCCGGAAAACTCATTTGATTATATATTGGTTATATCTGTACTTCACCATATTGTTGAAGACCACATTATTTGGCGGCAGTTTGATAACCGTCAGTGGCGGTTGTCAAGGAACGCCAAATAATGTGGTCAACAGGTTAGGCATTTCCGCCAATGGCGGCGGTCATTTTATCAAGGTACCGGAAAGCCCACCTTTATTGGCGGTGGGCTAAATATACTAAAACTTGCGAAAATCCTCTATCACCCTAAGCACCCCTTCCCGGTCAACCACATGGCTGGACTGAATCCGGGCATCAAGCATAGCTTGTATACATAGATTGTTTATCACCCTGGGGATTCCTTTGGAATATGCAAATATCTCTTTTACTGCATCGGAGCTAAAAATCTGACTGCGGGCTTTCACCACTTCTAAATGATGGGCTATGTAGGCGCCGGTTTCCTCTAGAGTCAGGCCGCCTAAATGATAGCGGACCTGAATCCTTTGGGTTATGGCCTGGAAAATCTGCATGGCCAGGGTGCCCTTAAGTTCAGGTTGGCCTACCAGTATTAAGGCCATTGGAGAAAGGGAATCCATCTTAAAATTGAGTTAAAAATCTGATTTCCTGCAGCATCTGGTGCGATAGCAGATGAGCCTCGTCGATAACGACCACGGGGGTAATTCGCCGTTTTTCGAAATAGTCCAGAATTAGCTGGTTAAACTGCCGCTTAGCATCTATCCGCAAATAACCGGGACTGGAGCCTAATTGGAACAATAACTCCCGGTAAAAATCCCGGGGCTTTAGGTTGGAGTCGGATATATAAAGCAGTTTATGCTGGTTTTCGTCCAGGTTCCGGGTCAAAAGACGAATAGCTGTTGATTTGCTCCAATATCCCCGGTCACCAGGCAGAAACAGCGCTTTTTCACACCATAGTCCAACCGGGCCAATAACTCCTTAAACCGCAAGGATAGATAAAGATTCTCCGGTGAAATGTCCTTGTCAAAAGGTTCGCCTGTCAAACCGAAGTATTCCCTGATCACTTGGCGTCACCTTCCCGGGCTTTTGCCTGAGCCGGTGTACCCAGACGGGTATATGCCAAGTCTCCCAGAGTCTTGGCCAGGTTTTCATCGTAAGCTTTTTTCAAGAGTTCAAGGTAATTTAGTCCGCTGGTCGGCGGGGTATTTACCAAACAATCTTCTTTGGGCACTTTCGGATGATGGGGTTTGGATAAATCTAAAAGTTTGGCGTCGGTATACTGTTTTCCACTAAACCAAACCTGAATCCGGGTAAGGTCAAAGGGGTCGTACTTAACGATAATTCTTTTGCCGGCCAGAACAGGGTCTACCTCATAAGTATTGCCTTCCAGGGAAAAACAACAGGTTTTATCCACACTCCGTTCTTCCTGCCAGAGAAAAATTTGGTTAAGTATAGCAATATCAACCCGGCGCAGGGGATGTGTGCAGTTGTTAAACCGGTTGACCGGCTTAACGGCTGTGGAGGAGTGTTTCTTCTGCTGATAACCCATCTCCAGCCAGGCCCAGAAGAAATTGTTCAAGTCCTCGAGAGTAGTAAGTTTCCCCTGTTCGATAAGGGCTTGGGCTTCCGGACGGAAGCTCTTGTCAAGAACTCCGGCCTTTTAATTTCTTAAGTTCAAAGTAGTTCATACCAATTTTGAATAAACAAAGTGCTACCTATAAAGATTATAGGTTGCACTTTGTTTGTCATTGCTTCAATCTTTTAGATTCTTCTCCCCCGTAATTTTATTTATACTTGATAAGGAAGTAGCTTCATCAAGTGTATTCAAAGTTCTTTAAAACAGAAATCTACCCCTAAATTTTGCAATCAAAAAAGGATTGGAATAACCTTGTTTTGTTTAGATACATCACAAACCTTCTAACGCAAAATGCACAAAAACACACATAGATAAAAGCAAATATCAAATATATAAAAAATGAAATAACACCTGGGAATGATTCATTAAGACTGCCAAATGCCGGTATACCTACAATATATGTCACCAATACAATACTTAGAACAGGGGACGATCCTTTGCTTGACAATACCCTATCGGTAGGATAGATTACCGGTGGGGTGATTTTTGTTCCAAGAGTTGCGAGAAGAAAAAGCAAGAGTAACTATATCACATAATGTTAACTTGATATTAACCAAGCTTATGTTTAATAATAACTTCCTTCAAAAACTAAACCCCTGCCGCAGATTAAGAAGTTGAGCGACCAAGTCGCAGAGGGATTATGTCTAGCATAGTACGCATCTTAGATTCAGTGCAAAATAGCAGCTCAGAAAAAGGTCTCTAAAAACGGGCTTTTCCGAAATCGTCCAAAGCCATGAAAACACCGCGAGTAACCGGGTTGGATATCGGCTACCCTGAACTCGGCTTATATGCTTACGAGGTTTGAAATTACCTTGATCGGTTTTTTGTTTTTTAAGTTTTATTAATTGAATTTTTGCTTATAATATAATTATCAAAAGCAAGTTTTTTGTTTGACACACTATCAATTGATAGTATATAATGTTATTGCAGGAGGTGAAGGAGTGAGTTTATAAGGATAATAGCTTACCACCATTTTTTGCCTTCGGTAAAACGATAAAAAATAGGGAGGTATACATAAAGGCGAAGATAAGAGACAGGAAAAATTGCAAAGTGTTTTGCGTTTCTTTTCACTTTGCAAGGTATCCTTTACCAAACAAACGACCTTACGCCTAATTCTGGTATGAAGGGAGTGTAACGATATGAATAAAGATTATTTAATTAGTACAATCGAGATGGATTGCCCAATTTGCAATAAAGTTCATTCATTAGAGCAAAGGAAAAGATTAACCCAGTCTATAGTTAAAGATGAGATAGTTGATTATGAAGAAGTATATTATTTATGCCCTTTAAGCGACCAAGAGGAAAATGAGTTTGTCCCGGCGGGCCTTTTGGATGAGAACCTATTAAAGGCAAGGGACGCTTATCGCCAAAAAAAGGGTTTGCTGACTTCTAGTGAAATTGCCAATATCAGAAGCTATTATGGTTTAACACAAAGTGACTTTTCGGCACTGCTTGGATGGGGAGATGTGACTGTTACAAGATATGAAAGCAAAACAATACAGGATGAAACCTACGATAATATAATGCGTATGGTGTATGAAAATCCGCTGTTTGCATTGGAATGTATTGATAAGCATAAAGACAGATTTACTTCAGATAAGTATACTAAGATCCGCAAAAACATTGCAAATAAGGTTGAAGAAGTAGGAAACCTTTATTTAAAGAAACAAGAGATAAATAGCCTTTATGTAAATTTTGAGGAAGAGAGTGAGTTTAACGGCTATAAAAAGCTGGATATTGAAAAGGTAGCGAATGTTATAGGTTACTTTTCGCAGTTTGTAGATAATCTTTATAAAGTCAAGCTAATGAAACTATTATGGTATGCCGATGCTATTTTCTACGGAAGACATGGTAGATCAATGACGGGTTTGGTTTATAAACACATGCCGTTAGGCGCTTTGCCAATTGCTTATGATGAGATAATATATCTGTCGACTGTAAAAGTTATAGAAGAAATGGTCTATGACGACATAAGCTATCGAATTTGCCCAAACAAAGAAGTTAATATTTCGGATTTCTCGTTGGAAGAATTAAGTGTTCTTGAAACGGTCGCTACTACTTTTAAAAACTATAAGGCAAAAGAGATTGTTGAATATATGCACAGGGAAAAAGCTTATACTGATACTTTGCCAAACCAAGTGATCCCGTATAGTTTAGCAAAGCAATTGAATGAATTGAAATAAGGATGTGTAAATAATTCTGTGTTTTTGACTTGCTAAGCTTTTTCTTTGGCAAGAAAAATTCATACAGTTTAACACATTAGTTGCTATTATATTGCCAGGTTTGCCCTGTTTTATGCATCATGTTAGGGTAAAACTGGCAATAGCATTCTCAAGGCCAAAGTCCATCTGGTATTTTATGAACCAAGTATGGTTGCGGCGGTTCAAAGGAACATTTATCAATAAAGGGTTTTTTAGGGTTTTGTAGAAATCATCTGATGACAGGATGAAAGTTAAAGAAATGGTGATAAGACAGATTCACTAACGTTGTTGGAAAAAATGCATAAGGAAAATATTTTGATGTTCGCTTTACTTTTTGATGTAGTATGACATAATATAAAGTAAAGGAACGAATTTTTAAGGAGGTGGTCACGATGTCGCTTGCTAAAATATCGGAAAAGGGCCAGCTTACCTTACCCAGAGAGATCAGGCAGAAATATAATATTAACAAAGCGAGCTATGTACGCATCATTCCGCTGGAAGACGGCGTTAAACTGGTTCCCACTAACCAGGGGGGAATATCCTCTTTGCGGGGTGTTGTAAAGGTTGATGGGGAACAAGACTTCAGGGCTATACGCAATCAGGTAATGGAGGATCGTTATCGTGAGAACCATTGATGCCAACGTTATCCTGAGACATTTGACCAACGATGTTCCAGACCAGGCAAAGCAGGCCGAGGAATTACTCAAAAGGGTTGAAGAAGGAAAGGAAGATGTATTTTTGCCTGATATTATTCTGGCGGATATAATATGGATTCTTGAAGGGTATTACAAACAAACAAGAGAAGATATTCGAGAATGGATCACTGCAATATTAAGTCTGCAGGGGTTGAAATTTTCTGATAAAGATATGGCATTGAACGCTTTGGATATCTATGTGGATAAAAGAATAGATTGGTCGGATGCGTTTACGGCTAGTCAAATGCTGCAACGGGGGATAACCGAGATATACTCATTCGATAAGCATTTTGACAGGATTGATGGTATTGCCAGAATAGAGCTATGAAGAGAAGCAAGTAACTGTTTAACGGTTGCTTGTTTTTTGTATTGATTAGACCAAACTCAGGGATAGCGCTCACAAAATTCGGTACTTCCTTTGGAGCTCTAGGGCTGTGGCTTTAAGACCTCGTAGCCGTTTTCCGCATACTCCATATGTATGAATTGTCTGTAGACAAGGAAAAGCCTACTATAAATAATTATGCCACTGATCCGTTAAAACAGCCAAGAAAAAACTGGTCCTTTACTGACACGGAAAGTGGGCGGTCTTAGAAGCTTGTCCAATCTTCCATAGCTCTTAACAGCCAGGAGAATGGGATTTACTGTAAGCACGATCTTTTCCATTTGAACACAGAACAGAGAACCGTCCCCTGTTCTGGTCCTTAAGCGGCATTTGGATAAAGTCAATAGAGTCCAAATAAGTAGCATATCTGCGCTTTATCATTTATGTATCCAGGTAGAAACAAATCGCTTTGATAATCAGGAATGGATGCAATAAATTGCAATATTTTTAATTATATTGTCAATTTGGCGAAGAAATAAATATAAATATTGCAAAAGTATTCAAATATGAGTATAATGAAGACAATAAGAGGTGAGGTTAGGGATATGAGTTATCGTAAATCAGCGAAAAATTCAACAATTCCCGCAGAAAGGCAAAAGCAAATTGTTGAATATATTGAAAAAAATGGTAGCGCACAAATAAAAGCTCTTGCTCGCTATCAAAATGTTTCTGAAGCTACTATACGCAGGGATTTAGATGATCTTGCTGCTTCGGGTATCATTGAAAGAACTCATGGCGGTGCTATCGTAATAGATAGAAGCACGTCCTTTGAACATAAGCATAATGAAAAAATGAAATTAATGCTGAAAGAGAAAAGCAGCATAGCAAAGGCTGCCTGTACGCTTATAAGGGATGGAGATACAGTTTTTCTTGATTCAGGAACAACAACTTACTTTATAGCACAAAACTTAGGAAATTTTAAAAACCTAACAGTAATCACACATGATTTACAGATTGGCAACACTGCAATACTTCATCCTACGTCTACGCTTATAGTGACAGGAGGAATACGGCGGGAAGAATTTAGTGTGCTGGTGGGTTCCGTAACAGAAAGCTTTATAAAGGAACTGAAAGTAAATAAGGTTTTTTTAGGCGCAGATGCTATTGATGTGGAAAACGGTATATTTAATGCAAATTTCCTTGAAGTTGGCATAAAAAGACTCCTCCTCACAATTGGAAAACATATTATATTAGTCACTGATACAAGCAAGTTCTCAAGAAGCGCATTAGCTAAGGTATGCGATATAGACAGCGTTGAAACTATTATTACTGATAACAATCTTTCCGTTGAGATCAAAGATAAGATAGAGAAAAAAGGTGTGAAATTAATCTTAGTATGAGTAATACTTCGATTTTCGTCTTACGTTGCAATTATATAAAACTTTTAAAGACTGCTAAATTAAAAGCAGGCGAAAGCGGGCTTGTGGCGCTTGATTGGTTTAATGGAAATCGAAGCATCTTAATGGACTATAATCTGACCGGACTGATTATGGGATTGACGCTCCAAAGCAAACCTGAGGAAATATACAGGGCATTGGTTGAAGCAACTGCTTTTGGTACAAAAGTAATATTTAACTCTTACACAGACAATCATGTAGAAATTAAAGAAATAGTAGCAGCAGGAGGGTTGCCGCGAAAAAGCCCGTTTGTGGTGCAACTTTATGCAGATGTATTGGGGCATGAAATCAAGGTGCCTTTAGTGTCAAATATGTCTGCCTTAGGCGCCGCGGTTTGTGCAAGCGTAGCAGCCGGCAGCAAAAATGGCGCCTTTGATAGTTTTGATGAAGCGACACAAAGGATTGTTCCAAAGGAAGCAATAGTGTATAAGCCAAACGATGATAATGTAAAGGTTTATAATAAGCTATTCGATGTTTATAAAAACTTACACGATTATTCCTGACTTTAGGAGATAATTGCCAATAACAACGAATAGTACCACCCGAGAATGCTGAATCTATCAGGTTTCCCGGGTTTTTTTGATGCAAAATTTATCTCAATATTTTGTCCTGTTATTTCCTGGTATATTGTTGATTTTTGGTGCTCGAAATGATACAATGAGTTCAAATAGACAAATACGCAGGAGGGTTTTATGTACGTTGCCATCACAGGCTCAGGAAAAGCCCGGGTCATCCAGTTCCGGGAAGATACCCGCATCCCGGGCACCAAGAAAAAGAAAACCCGGGTCGTCAAAACCCTGGGCAATTACGAGCGGATGCTGACCGAAGACCCGGATATCATAGCGAAACTAAAAAAAGAGGCCGCCCGGATCACGAAGGAACAAAAACTATCCAGGGCACCCCTGTCACTTCAGGTTCCGGTGGCGGACATCACCCTACCTGAGGACGTTGTCCCCTCTTATGCTTTCGGCCATGCCCTGGTGAAACAACTGTGGAACCACATGGCACTGGATGAGTTTTTCATTCAAAACTGCGGCAAACGTAATGCCCAAGCCGTGGCCCAGGCCCTTTATTACCTGGCCGCCCACCGCTGTGCCAGTCCCACAAGCATCCATGCCGGTGCATCCGAACAGCACCGCTATGCCGGCATTCAACCTTTGGGTCTGGATCTTTTTTATGATGTACTGGATGTCCTGGCGGATCAAAAAGAGGCTCTGATTGGACATCTGTGCACCTTCTTCGAAAAGAAGACCGACCGCCACAGCACGGAAGCCTACTATGACGTCACAACGTATGCATTTGAGAGTACCCGTTGGGGGGAACTGAGAATGTTCGGCTTTTCAAAGGATCACAAAAATAACGAGGTGCAGGTGGTCATGGGCCTGTTGCTAGATAATAATGGCATTCCCATTACCTATGAACTGTTTCCTGGAAACACGGTGGACCAGAGCACGCTAAGAAAGTCTGTTGAAAATCTCAGGAACCTGTATCGCTTGGACAGGATTACCGTGGTGGCCGACAGGGGTCTCAACAGCGGAAGCAATCTGGAATACCTCATTGGAGAAGGTTATGACTTTGTAATCAGTTACACGCTTAAACGGTCTCCAGAAGCCTTTAAGGAACTGGTCTGGCAGGAAGAAGACTGGCAGGATGTGGTGGATCCGGAGACCGGGGAAGTGACGTTTCGGTCGAAGATTGTTCGGCAGAATATTGAGATCAAAGTCCCGGTTGCGCCGGAAGAAAACAAGGAAAACAAAAAGAGAGGGCGACCCAGAAAGTACAGGACCGAAGAGATTCCGGTGAACATCCATCTGACCTGGTCTGCAAAGCGGGCAGCCAAGGACCGGTCTGACCGGGAACGCATGATTGAGCGGCTGAAGAAGCGGTTGGATAAACCATATCAGCTGAAAGCCGCAATCAGGCGGGGCTGCAATCAGTATTTGCAGATGGATCTGGACTCCGAAAACTGGACTATTGATGAAGAGAAAATCCAGGCTGCTGCCCGGTATGACGGCTACTACGCAGTCATCACGAATCATCTTGCTCTGGGTACAGAGCAGGTCAGCACTATCTACAGAGGGCTATGGAAGATTGAGGAAAGTTTCCGGGTTCTAAAGACCGATTTACGAGCTCGCCCGGTCTTTGTATGGACCGACGACCACATTCACGGTCATTTTGCAATATGCTTCATCAGTCTGTGTATGTTGCGATATGCTCAATACATCCTGGAAACGCAGAAGAATATCAGTGTCTCGGCGGCCCGGATTATGGAAGCGATAAGGGAACCCCTGGTTCTGGTGCAGGGCGATTTTCCAAACAACATTGTGACACCAACAAGGATCACACAAACTTATCTGGATTTGGCAGAGACCCTCAAGCAACCATTGCTCAAAAGCAATATGACCCTCACGCAATTCCGGGCAAGCACAAAACTGGATTTATCCGTCAACTTAAAAAAATAGGACATTTTTAAAAACGCTGAAACGCCTCCACTAAAGGCGTCACAGCGTTTTTTGCACTCTTTTCTCCTAAACTCAGGAGCAAAATCAATACATGAATATGTATAGTTTGGGATGTTGTTGATAAAACAGGATTATACGCCACCGACGTGTGATCCTGTTTTAGTTTATAGCAGCCGGATTCGATATTCTAAATACGGCAAATACATGTCAGAAGTAGGCACTTGTAAAATGCATTTATCTAAAATATTATATTATATAACACTATTAGCGTGAAAGCGGTGATGAGCCATTTTTAGCAAAACGCTGTCGTCCATTTTGCTGGCAACCCTGTTTGTCATTTTCCCGATATTTCCGAGTCTGGACGCGCATGCATCGGGAACGGACACCATGGAAACCCTGGATGTTGCCGTAGACCCCAGTTTGCCTCCTTTCCAATTTCAGGACAATGGAGAACTAACCGGGTTAAATATTGATGTATTAAATCTAATAGCACAGGATAATAACATTCAGATAAACTATATACCAATGAACAAGGATGTCAGCATAGATAAACTTTTAAACGGTGAAATAGATTTAATACTTGGCATCAGATACGATGCGGCTTTATCCGGGAAAATAGACTATACCGAAAGCATCGTACAATCCGTAGTATGCATGCTGGCAAAATCCGAGATTCACAAGGACATCCAGGCCAATCTGAATAGCTCATTCTATTTAGCCAGCGTTGAAAACAACTCGGCTGAATTGAACTTCCTTAATAATCTCAGACGGGTAAACTATAACGTTGCGTTTAGTCAAGAGGATGCTTTTGAATTACTGCTGATTGACAGGGCGGATTTTTTGCTGGGAGTAAAAGATACGGTAGAGTATTTGCTAAATAAGCATAATCTATCAAACGAATACACGACAATAGACAGCTATGTGACACCGGTTGAGTATTTAATTGCAGTAAGGCCTGAAAACAAAAAACTCATGAATTTAATCAATTATGGGTTGAGCAGACTAAAACTTACCGGCGAATATGAAAAGCTTTATTATAAATGGGTGGAAAACGGGGAAGCCAATATGGCTAGGCGACTGGAGCGGGTTATAAGGCTAAGCCTACTAGGCGCTATGGTTGTTGGCGTTGTATTCCTTGTAGTGGCTGCGTGGAACGTCAACCTGAAGGAACAGGTAAACCTGAAAACTAAAGAACTCTCAAAAATCAATTCGGATTTGGAAGCCCAGATAATAGAAACCAGAAATAACATCGAACTGAAAAACCTGATTTGCGAAAGCAGCCCAAGGGGTATTGCCATATTTGACTTAGACGGTATAATTTCTGTATTCAACAACTCCGCACTACGCATGGCATCATTGATAGAACCCCCCATCGACAAGTCCATCTACGATATCGAGCCAATGAGCCTAATGGTCAGGGATACCGTGGATGAAGTGCTGAAAAACAATACCGCGTACACCTGCGATGAATTCAAGTACAGGAAAGGGGATAAGGAGTACATATACAGGTATATAATGTACCCTCTGCACGATTACGCAAATAAGCTGAGGGGCATTATAATAACCATTGAAGACATTACCGAAGAGAAGAGAATCAAGGACCAGATGATAGAGAGGGATAAAAACAGGGCATTGGCTCAGATCATCGCAGGCATATCCCACGAGATAAGAAATCCTTTGACCACAATCAAAACCTTTATAGAGCTCATACCGAATAAGATTGACAACAAAAGATTTAGGGAAGAAATAGCTGTAGTGGTCCCCGAGGAGATAAGAAGGGTTGACAATCTCATAGAAAGCCTTATTGACTACTCAAAACCCAAGGGCCAAAACAAAACAACCGTTGATGCAGCAGAAATAGTGAATTCCTGCATCACCCTATTCAAACCGGTGCTGGAGCAAAACGATATCGATATCTGCATCAATATCGGCGCTGAGCTGTGCATATACTGTGATAAAAGCCAGATCAAACAGGCCGTGATAAACTTTCTGCTGAATTCCGTGGATGCTATAATAGAAAAAAAACAGCTGTTCCCGGATGCGCAGTACCGGGGCAAGATTGCTATAGAGGGCTGCATTCAGGGGGATGCGATAATCCTCAAGATTGCTGACAACGGGATTGGCATGGATGAAATAGAGCTTGAAAAGGCCTATGATATGTTCTATACCACTAAGGAAAAGGGCACCGGCCTTGGCATCCCGCTCTCCATACAAATGCTTGATATGAACAACTGCAAAGTATCCATCAGGAGTAAGAAGAACGAGTTTACGGACATTACCCTGAGATTTTCGGGCAGCTCCTCCGGGGGGCAAATACCTTTGGCAGAAAAGGGGGATTGACAATATGAAGAAGAGAATACTTATATTGGATGATGAAAAGAATATCTGTTCTTCCCTGACCTATGCATTGGAGGATCAGTATATTGTATTTTCCGCCACCAACCCGGTCCACGGCCTGGAGATAATAAACAGCCAAAAGATTGACTTGGTTTTGCTGGATTTAAAGATAGGCAAGGTAAATGGCCTTGATGTTCTTAAGGAGATTAAGGAAATAGATAAGAACATTGCAGTGATAATGATGACCGCCTACGGTACCATAGAATCCGCGGTTGAAGCTATAAAAAACGGCGCCTTCACCTATATAACAAAACCCTTAAGCATAGACGAACTGCTGGTGACTATAATGAAGGGCCTTGAATACCAGTCTTTGAATGAAAAGGTGGAGCACCTGAACAATGAGCTGAAGGAGAGGTATTCATATAAGGGCATTATCGGGAAAAGCCCTGCTATGCAGCATATCTTCCAGCTGATAGACAGGCTCAAGGATGTAGATACCAACGTACTTATAACAGGGGAGAGCGGTACCGGAAAGGAATTGGTTGCACGGGCAATTCATTATAGCGGCATCAGAAGGAAAGAGAATTTTGTGGCCATCAACTGCGCCGCTATTCCCGACGGGCTTCTTGAGAGCGAGCTCTTCGGCCACAAGAAGGGGGCTTTCACCGGCGCCGAAAAGGATAAGATAGGTAAGTTTGAGTTTGCAAATAAGGGAACTATCCTGCTGGATGAAATAGGGGATATGAGTCTGAACCTGCAGTCAAAGCTGCTGAGAGTATTAGAGCAGAGGGAGTATAATCCCTTGGGAAGCAACGAAGTCTTTGAAGTAAACGCAAGGGTCATAGCATCTACCAATAAGGATTTAAGAGAGCTGATGGATGAAAAGAAGTTTAGGGATGACCTGTATTTTCGGCTGAACGTGGTGGAAATAAATATTCCTCCTTTGAGAGACAGGCGGCAGGATTTACCCCTTCTATTCGCTCACTTTCTAAAGGTATATAACGATAAATTGGGTAAACAGGTGAAGAGATTGGCTCCTGAAGTAGAGGAGCTGTTGCTTAAATACTCCTATCCCGGTAATGTAAGGGAGTTGGCAAACATAATAGAATATGGCGTGCTGCTGGCCAGGGATGATGCTATAGTATTAAAGGCCCTCCCGGATAAGGTAAGATTTAATAAACTCCAAAGCAGCCTGGAAAATGAAGCGGATAGCTTGCTTGGTTTAAGCCTTAAGGAAATAGAAAAACTGATGATCAATAAGTCCCTGGAGTTAAATAATGGCAATAGAAAGACTACAGCTCAGATGCTGGGTATAAGTGAAAGGGGACTTAGGAATAAGATAAAAGAGTATGACCTTAAGGGGAAATAATTGCCGTTCCGGCAATTATTTCCCCTGCCTAATTAAGCCTTATTTTCCAATACCGGAGACATATGCTTGTTTTCCGCTATATTTTATTTTGGCATGCTAATTGCTTTATAAATGCCAAAATAAACGAAATGGAGGCAATAAGGATGAGAAAGAGTTTTGTATTACTTCTATCATTGCTTATGATGCTATCGCTAGCTTTAACAGCATGCAGCAGTCCTACCCCTGCAACGGATAATGCAGGCCAAGAAGCTCAGATCAATAAGAATGACTACTTCATTACGGTGGCTACCGGCCCTACCAGCGGTTTGTATTACCCGATAGGCGGAGCTTTTTCAAATGTAATTAAGAATAAGCTGGGCTACAAGTCTTCCGCCCAGTCGACGGGCGCATCCGTTGAGAATATCAACCTTATAATGGAAGGCAAGGCAGATCTGGCAATTACAATGGGTGATGCTATAGCTCAGGCCTATACGGGCACGGGCGCCTTTGAAGGCAAGGGAGCTAAAACAAATTTAAGGGCTTTGATGGGGCTTTATCCAAACTATGTACAGATAGTCACTACCGATAAGTCGGGTATAACCAAGTTTGAAGACCTGAAGGGCAAGAGGGTTGGAATAGGCGCCCCCAATTCGGGTGTAGAGTTGAATGCCAGGATGATGTATGAAGCCCACGGTATGACCTATGCGGATAGTAAGGTTGACTATCTGAACTATGGTGAGGCTATTGATCAGATGAAAAACGGTTTGATCGATGCCGCCTTCGTAACAAGCGGTATTCCAAATGCTACGGTTATGGAACTGGGAACTACAAACAAAATCGTTATTGTACCTATAGAAGGTGAAGGGGCAGAAAAGTTAATTGAGAAATATCCGTTTTTCGTTAAAGAGATTATTCCAAAGGACACATATAACACGGACACCGATGTAAATACCGTGACCGTAAGGAATATCATGATTGTCAGGGATGAGCTGCCCGAAGAGGTTGTATATGACCTCACCAAAGGGATATTTGAAAACATTGGCGATATAAAAGCATCACACAATACGGCGGATAAGCATATATCTCTGGAAAACTCGCAGATAGGCGTCAGCATTCCTTTCCATCCGGGTGCGGAAAAATACTATAAAGAAATGGGCATAATCAAATAAATGGGAAGAATGTTTGGTGAGAAGAAGCAGCTGTCTGCTTCTTCTCATATTCTGATTCTAATAATGGTAATAATATCCATTGTATTATCCGCAGCCGGACTTTTTGTCGTTTTTAAAGTAGAGACCGTAAGAACTTTAACCATCACAGATCAAAACACCAATGAAGAGTATTTCTCCACCCCTGTTGAAACATCCTATGTGCTTACCTATGGCTGGATGCATTCTTTGGACCGCATACCGTGGACTGAACAGTATCTTATACTGGACAACAACAAACTTCTGCTGAAGAAAATCACTGTCGCCGCTTTCGGCGCCGGAATACCGCATAACAAAGGCAAAGTGACCAAAACCGAAGATGGTTTAATAATTATGGATGAGATTGACGAGGAGTTCGATGAGATAAACTGGATCCATTCTCAAACGGCAACCGAATACATCATGCTGAATGATGAGATTGTTTTAACCGGTAAAGATTTGCCGCATCATGCGCCTTTGAGACTCCACATAGAAAAGAGGGTGAAGATATGGCCGAGGTAAGAGCAGACAACCAACTGGGACAAGAGCAGATTGACATTATTGAGAAATATGACAAGGAGCAAAAGACAAGGTCCTTCGATAAGAAAATACTGGTGGAACTGCTATATTGGGCGTGCATAGCAATTTCCCTTTATCATTTTATTACTGCCTATGTGGGAGCGCCTGCCACTCTTAAGCATAGGTCCCTGCATGTGAGCATGATGCTATTTTTATCATTTATATTGTATCCGATTAACAATAAAGCAAGCAGAAAGAAGCTGCCTGCTTATGATATGATACTGGCAGTTTTATCCCTTTGCATTACTCTTTATGTGTGGGTCGACTATCCAAATATAATTGCCCGGGCCGGTATAATCAATACAATGGACCTCATTGTGGGCACTGTTCTGGTTCTTCTGGTTTTGGATGCATCGAGAAGGATATCGGGGTGGCCGTTGACGATATTAGCCTTTGTATTTATACTCTATGGATTGTTTGGCAAAAATATCCCGGGGATATTCGCGCATAGAGGATATGACTGGAAATCCCTGGTTAACCAGTTTTTTATCAGTACCGACGGCATATACGGGACATCGGTGGGGGTGGCGGCAAGCTACATATTCCTGTTTATATTATTTGGCGAGATAATGAATAAATGCGGCATGGGACAGTTCTTTAACGATGTTTCCCTTGCTCTGGCCGGCAGTTCCATGGGAGGGCCTGCCAAAGTAGCAGTCATAGCAAGCGGGTTTTTGGGAAGCATCAACGGGTCGGCTATAGCCAATGTCGTCACTACCGGTACCTTTACCATCCCTTTAATGAAAAAGACCGGTTATTCCAAGGAATTTGCCGGTGCCGTCGAAGCTACCGCATCGGTTGGAGGGCAGATACTGCCTCCTGTCATGGGGGCGGCGGCGTTCATTATGGCCGAAATGATTGGCATTAAATACAGCAAAATTATCATATATGCAGCTATCCCTGCCATCCTATATTATATAGGAATAATAATCCAGGTGCATTTAAGGGCATTAAAGAAAGATTTACATGGTATACCAAAGGAAGAATTGCCAAAACTTGGCGATATAATGAAGGATAAAGGGCATCTACTAATCCCAATAGTGTTCCTTCTGGTAATGCTTTTATTCACCGGCAGGACCGTTATATTTTCTGCTTTCCTAACAATAGTGGTTACTATCATCGTTAGCATGTTCAGGAAAAGTACAAGGATGAGTATTAAGGATTTACTTGATGCCTTTGCAAGTGGCGCTAAAGGTACGGTTTCGGTGGCTATGGCCTGTGCTATCGTAGGCATAATTATTGCTGTTACAAGTATTACAGGTTTTGGCCTTAATATGGCTAATGCTATAATTTTATTAGGCGGCACCAGTATCCTGGCAACCTTATTGTTCACCATGATAACCTGCATGATATTGGGCATGGGATTGCCAAGCATACCGTCCTACCTGATCACCACCACTATTGCCGCGCCGGCACTGGTCAAACTGGGAATTCCCGTTGTGGCAGCCCATTTGTTTGTATTCTACTTTGCAATGTTTGCCAACCTGACGCCTCCGGTAGCGTTAGCGGCCTTTGCCGCCGCCGGAGTATCAGGCGGAGATCCGATGAAAACCGGTTTTACTTCTGTAAAGCTTGCATTAGCAGGGTTTATTGTCCCTTATATGTTCGTCTTCAACAACGAGCTTCTGCTATTAAATACCACATTGCCGGTAGCTATCAGAATTGCTATTACATCTGTAATAGGTGTCGTTATGATTGGACTTGCTGTAGAGGGATACTTCAGGAGAAAAGTTCCGATGCTGCTGAGGATAGCTTCCTTTATCGGCGCAATGCTTTTGATTACAGCTGATGTTACCCAGGATATAATCGGCATTGCAATTATGGCTGTGCTTTTGATACAACAATTTACAAATAAGAAAAAAGATGAAATTGTAGCAAGCTGATGTATAAACTCAATAGGCAAATCATAAACCACCCGGTTTTCGGGTGGTTTATGATTTTTATGGTTTATCTTCAATAATATATCATTAATTAAACATCCCTATCGCTATTACAGCAAGATCAAAAATAATTTCTATATGATTAAATATATTAAAAATAATATAGAATATCGCTGATATAATTGTATATGTCAAAAAATATACTAAATATAGAATATAGATGCTTGACCGACCCGCTATAAATAACATATAATGGTGTTATAAAATATTCTAATGATAAGATATCTATATAAAAATTTTTAATCCCAGGAGGTTTTATGGTTAACGATAGTGTTGATATTGGAAAAAGGCTTAGAAATCTAAGAAAGATGAGAAATACACCTCTTACAAAACTTTCGGAAGAGACGGGAATGAGCTATTCTTATCTGTCCGGACTGGAGAACGGTAAACACTCCATATCCATTACAAACCTGCAAAAACTATCCGCATATTTTGAGGTCGATTTGATTTACTTCCTTGCGCCGGATAATGGGGAGGAAGCAATCTTCATAGGAAAAGAAGACAGGCAATGCGTCACTACGGATGACGGAGTGAGCTTTAAGGTTATAACACCCGGGAAAGCAGAAAGGCTCCAAGTAACGCTGGTGGACCTCCCGTCGCATTCTCCGTCGGAGCGCAGCATACATCATCATAAAGATGGTGAAGAGTTTATAACGGTTATTAAAGGTAAACTTTTTGTTATGGTTGGAGAAAAAAACTATGAGCTTGGAAAGGGGGACTCGGTGTTTTTCAGGGCATCTTTGGGCCACGTCATGTATACGGAGGATGAACCTGCATTGTTCTATCTTATAGTTAGTCCTCCATACGGTAAGGTTCTATAAGCACAGATTCTAATCCGGCGAATGAAGGGGGGTGTCAAGATGAAGGTTTTGGATTTCAACGGAAAGGAATGCACGGGATGTCTCAGCTGCCAGCTTGCATGCTCATTCTATTGGCTAAAGCTGTATAACCCTGAAAAAGCGGTATTAAGAGTCCGGATTAACGGTTTAGACGAACCTGCAATGAGGTATTGCAGACATTGTGAGGAACCTGCCTGTGTAGAAGCATGTGGTTTTGATGCGATGAGATTCATTGATGGACTTGTGACTATTGACAAAGAGAAATGTATAGGGTGCGGCCTTTGTGCTGAAAGTTGCCCGTATGATGCGATATTTTTGGTCAATGATATTGCGATGAAGTGCAACCAGTGCGAAGGCCTTTTTAACTGTGCGCAAAAATGCAGTACCGGGGCACTTTCCATAATTGAAAAAAATGAAAGGGGGGAAGGGTAATGTATGAGTGTTACAACCGTAAGCTGCTGCGTGTTAATTTGAAGGATAGGACAGTTAAGACAGAGGTTATCGGTGAGGAGTTAATAAGAGACTACATAGGCGGGATAGGGTTTGGGGTGAAACTCCTATATGACGAAATCGACCATGATATCGACGCGCTATCGCCACAGAACAAATTGATAATTAGCATAGGACCACTGACAGGAACATCGGCACCGCTGTTCGCCCAGACATGTATAGTGACAAAATCTCCGCTTACAGGCGGAATACTAAATAGCTACTCAGGAGGGTACCTCGGATATAGGATCAAATCCAGCGGTTATGATTGCATAGTAATTGAAGAAAAGTCCCCTGAGCCTGTGTATGTATTAGTATCACCGGATAAGGTGGAAATCAGAGAATGCCGTGAACTTGTCGGTATGAATACCGGAGAGGTTGAGGATCACATCAAGAAAAGAGAGAATAAACCGGATCTGACGATCATGTCGATAGGTAAAGCCGGAGAAAACCTGGTCAGGTTTGCGTCGATAATGTCCGAGACCCGGGCCTTTGGAAGAGGCGGTGCCGGCGCGGTTCTTGGGTCCAAGAACCTGAAGGCCATAGCCTTTGAAGGAGGGTTGGATGTTAGGGTAAGCGATCCCAAGGAGTTTCAAAGAAATGTTGATGAAGCATACGGGTATTTAAAAAAAGCTACGGATAATCAGTGGAGCTTGTTGGGGATGTTTTCGAGGTATGGAACCGGCTCAGGACTGGGCCTCATCAACGAAAGGAATGCGCTGGCAACTAAGAACCATCAATTCGGACACTTTGAAAAGGGCCCGGACATAGATAGCTTTGCCTATATAAAGCAGTGCCCATCAAGAAAAATAGCCTGCTTTGGGTGCCCGGTGCACTGCGGACAGGTACACCGGTTTGAAGAAGGCGAGTTTAAGGGCATGGTAACCAGGGGTCCTGAGTATGAAACTATGTATTCGTTCGGCTCCGATTGCCTGATTGATGATCCTAATATAGTAGCAAAGGCTCACCAGATTTGCGAAGAATATGGGATGGATACGTTATCTGCCGGATGTACCATGGCTTTTGCCATGGAATGCTATGAAAGGGGCATATTAACCGAGCAGGATACCCAAGGCATAGAATTAAGCTTCGGCAACGGTAAGTCCATGATCGCGTTGCTGGAAAAGGTAGGGAACAGAGAAGGTGTCGGAGACCTGTTTGCCGACGGTACAAAAAGGGCGGCTGAGAAATTGGGCAGAGGGAGTAAGCACTTCGCGATGAACGTAAAGGGTATGGAGTTTGCAGCGTGGATGCCGCAGCGAATGAGGGGCATTGCCCTGACCTTTGCAACTTCAAATAGAGGGGCTTGTCACAAGCGGGCACCCATTGGGGATGAACTGATGGGGCATTTGCCCATGGAAGAAATAAAGGGGAAGGCGCAGATTGTTAAGGATATTCAGGACAGGGTCAATGCGTGCTTCACCCTTGTGAGCTGTAGATTTGCCGAGTTTGAGCTGCCGGTGGACCTCTTTGTAAGAATGCTGAACACTGCATCGGGAACGAGCATAAATGCCGAAGAATTCATAAAGGTTGGGGAAAGGATATGGAATCTGGAAAGGCTATTTAACCTTGATGCGGGGTTAACAAAAGAGGATGATATGCTGCCGGGCAGGTGTTTTGAAACTCTGCCGCTCAGTGACGGAGAGACAAAGATGGAAGTTGAAGACCTTGAGTATATGCTTGATGACTATTATAAGGTAAGGGGATGGGATGAAGAAGGCATACCAACTGAAAGCAAGCTGATGGCGCTGGGGATTAACAGATGAAAATAAAAATCAGGTTTATTGGACCCTTTAGCTACATAATAGGCTTAAGGGAGGTGGAATTAGCCGCTGAGGAAGGCCTTACCTTGAAACAACTATTCGTGAAGCTCGACATGGAGTTGGGTCAAAGGTTTTCGAAAAATATAACCAGACAGCTGGCTATTCATCAAGAGCTCCAGCAGCTAATCCTGGTGAACGGAATTTTGATAAGCTCGAAAGGAGGGCTGGAGACCAGATTAAACGACGGAGATGTAATTTCTTTCGTACCCCCTATGGAAGGTGGATAAAAAAGGAGGATGAAAAATGGAAAACAATAATTCCAACTTGAAGGTCGGCGCCCTTTCACTGGCTGATTGTATAATGATTGCAATCGGCGGTATGGTAGGAAGTTCTATTTTCACGCTCTCAGGGGTTACGTATTCTTTGGCGGGACCGGGTGCAATCCTGTCCTGGATCATCGGGGGAGCAATTCTGCTATTATACGCCCTTAATGTTGCTGAGTTAGCGACTACCTTTCCCAAGACCGGAGGTTTGTATGTATACCCCTATGAAGTTTTGGGCAATACTGCGCCCCAAAAGACGTTCTTCGGCTGGCTTGCAGCTTGGTCCTGGATTAATGTCACAGTGCTGGGAACAGCGTTTTCAGCAATATTTGTCGCCAACTATCTTGCAGCGGTAATCCCGGGAGCGGATAGGCATGTGGTTTTAGTCGCAATCATCTGGATCGGGCTTTGCTGGCTGCTTAACGTACTGGGTATTTCACTGATGGGCAAGACGAATCTGGTGCTGACATTAGTCCTTATTGGTATCTGCGGGTTCTACATAGTATCCGGGTTGCCTCAGGTTGACGCCGATATGTTCTCCGGGTTCTTTGCCGGCGGGTATATGGGACCAAAGGGGTTGATCGCATCCATACCCATGGCAATGCTCGCATACGGCTCGGTAATCGCCGTTGCCAGCGTGGCGGAAGAAATCAGAGATCCCAAACGGACAATACCAAAGGCAATGGGCTTTTCGGTACTGATTACAGTTGTTATGTACACACTTATTTTATTTATAACGTTCGGCATAGTTCCATGGCAGGAGATTACGCCGGATTCCTTTGCGTATTACGCACCGCTCCACTACGCTGTAGTGAAATATGCCCCGCAAAAGGTATGGCTGTCTACCATCGTATCAATAGGAGCTCTTCTTGCAATAACAACCACTATGCTGGTAATGGTCATGGATGCCGGGAGAACCGTGATGGCAATTGCACAATCCGGGTTTTTGCCGAAGCCCCTGGCAAAGGTTCATCCAAGATATCAGACGCCGGCAGTAGCGCTGACCGTTGTATGCCTGGCAGCCTGCGTGATCGCATGTTTTCCACAGTTTATCATGCAGATAATAGGTACGGGTTCCTTCACATCCGGGATTATGGTTGGAATAATTGCAGTGACCCTCATAGCGGCAAGGATGAAGGAGGTTCGGTCAGAGGGTTCATTCAGGGTCCCGGGAGGATATATAGTACCCGTTCTGACGCTTGTTGTCTTAGTGGTTATCCTATCGCAGCTTCCTAGAGATTCCTTTACATTGTCGGGCTGGTGGTATTTAATAGCTATTGTGTACTATTTAATCAAGTATCCAAGCCTAAAGACCGGTAGCAGGTCGGATGCACTGTTCAAAAAATAAAAAGGACGAAAGCTTAAGGTAAATAGCGTTTAACCGGAGAATTGCTCCACGGGATGCAATACTCCCGTGGAGTAAGCTTTCGGTCCATAGAGATAATATAATATCTTTCATAAATAATTATAGAGAAAAGGCCTGTATGTTTCAAGTTCTGCGGTTTGTAAAAGGAGGGAACAATGGATGGATAAGCTAAAAGCAGTTCATTATATAAATCAGTTTTACGCCGGTATAGGAGGAGAAGAAAAGGCAGACATAGGACTTCTTTCATTCACAGGATGTAAGGGACCGGGAATGGCCCTTGAGAAAATATGGAATGAAGAAATGTGTATAACCAAGACTCTGGCATGTGGAGACAATTTTATAAATAATGAAGAAAAGTTTCGGAGTATCCTGCCGGAACTGGATGAAATAGTTAACAAAGAAAGGCCCGATGTGTTTATCGCCGGTCCCGCATTCAATGCCGGAAGGTATGGAGTTGCATGCGCTAAAATATGTGATTATGTAAGGAGTAGATTAGGCATCCCGAGTGTTTCCGCCATGCATACGGAAAACCCGGCAGTATCAATGTATGTAAAAAACAACTATATCATAGCTACTCCCGAAACGGCATCCGGCATGCGCGACGCCTTGCCGGCCCTTGCAGGTTTGGCGCTAAAGCTGGCAAAAAAGGAAAAGGTTGGACCGGCAAGGCTGGAAGGCTATATACCAACCGGTTTTCGGCGTAACGAATACAACGATAAGACGGGCGCTGTTCGCTGTGTTGAAATGCTTCTGAAGAAGTTGAGGAACGAAAGCTATAATACGGAGATCCCTTTAAGAAAGTTTGAGGGCGTACCCGCAGCACCACCATTAAAAAGTGCAAGCAATGCGATTGTTGCCGTCGTGACCACAGGAGGGCTTGTACCAAAGGGAAACCCTGACCGCCTGCGCCAGGCGTTCTCGGTAACGTACGGCAAATATAATATAGAGGGGCTTAGAACGCTGGCTCCGGATGATTATGAGTCAATACATGGCGGGTATGATACAACAATTGTAAATGAAGACCCTAATCGCCTGGTCCCTATAGATGAACTTAGAATACTCGAACAGGAGGGTAAGGTGAAAGGAATATATAAGGAGTTCTTTACTACCTGTGGGATTGGCACCAATGTGAGGAATTCTACGGATATTGGCGCCAGGATAGCTGTGGAACTCAAAAACTCGGGGGTGGACGCAGCTATACTGACATCCACCTGAGGTACATGTACCCGTTGCGGTGCAACGATATCAAAAGAACTGGACAGGTTGGGAATACCTAATACTATTATTACTGCGTTTACTTCGATTGCAGCTAATGTCAAAGCAAACCGGATAGTATTCGGAGGGGATTTTACCAGCCCGGTGGGGGACCCTTCTATGCCGGTGGATAGAGAGAGATGCTACAGGAGGAGTATAGTTGTTAAGGCGCTTGAAGCCCTTGAGATGGAAGTTGAGGAACCTACGGTATTAAATGTGGATTTGAGCAAGGAGGGATAGTATGAGGCTAACAAGGCAATATTTTACCGTCAAGGATGTAGTTTGGGATGACAGTACAAAATATGAGGATGGGCTGCTTAGTATAAATGAGCAGGACCTTCAAAACATAGTAAATTCAATTGCAAAAAGTGTTGGGAATATAAGGTTTGATATTGTAAAACCCGGCGAGAACAAGAGGATAATACATGCATTAGATGCAATACAACCGATGTGGAAGGTGGAAGGCGCCGGAAGGTGCTATTCGGGTTTTTTCAGTCGCCCGAGTACTGTTGGGGACGGGGTTACCAATATACTTAACGGTTTCGCTGTGATTGAGAGCGCACCGTTACCCTGGGATAGCACCAGCGCAAGCAGCGGTCTGCTTTACCCCAGGGATGCCATTATTGATATGATCGGGCCGGCATCAGGCATGAGCCCGTTTTCTGACACTATGAACCTGGTGATGTCCTATGACCTTATAGAAGGTAAATCATCCCAGGAATATGATAATGATATTCGATTATGTGCATTAAAGGTCTCAGAATTCCTTGCAAAGCTTACAGCAGATAAAACTCCTGGTTATAGTGAAGAATTTTGTATAGATGATGTAAACCCCAGCCTGCCCAATGTAATTCTGGTATGGCAGTGCCAAAACCAGGGCGTTTATGCTAATACGTATTTGTACGGACACAGCATTGACAATCTTGTTCCGACGGTCTTGCATCCCAATGAAATGCTGGACGGCTGCATTGTGAGCGGGAATTACGTATGGCCTGCATTCAAGGTGCCTACGTATTTACATGTAAACCATCCTATCCTGCTGGAGCTATACAGGAAGCATGGGAGTGAGTTGAATCTTAAAGGGGTAGTATTTAGCAGAAGCCACAACCCGACTAACTGGCACAAAGAGCGTTCTGCCAATTTCTGCGCAAAACTGGCAGAGTACCTCAAGGCCGAAGGGCTTATTATGGCCTGGGAAGGCGGGGGAAACGCGGCGGTGGATGGAATGCTCACAATACAAGCTGCGGAAAGAAAAGGTATTAAGGCAACAGCAATAACCTTTGAGTTTGGGGGGAAGGATGGAACCGAAGGCGACCTGCTGGTGGATCATGTTCCCGAGGCCGACGCAATAGTAAGCGGAGGGAGCATAGAGAAAGAAATAACGCTGCCCGAGGTCGAAGAAGTCATAGGAGGGAGCTTTTTAAGGCTCAACAAAGAGTCAGGAGGTTTTTTCCCTCCCGCCGGAGGGCGGATAACTTTCGATACCAATACACAGATATACTGCGCAGGGAATCAAGCAGGACATAGCAGGCTGTGTGGCGAAGCATATTAGCCAAACCTTGTGCTCGAATAAATTACTACAGAAACGATTTCACCCGGATATGGATATATAAAGACCTCCGCAAAGGGGGTAGTGAAATCTATGAGAAAGGAAAAAGTTCTGGAAACGCTTAGGGAAATGTGCAGGGAACTTACACTAGAAGATATTAAGAACGGCATTGACGGGTTTGATGCGGCCTCAATCGGGAAAAATGCAGGGTTTAACAGAAACAATACAAGTAAGGAACTTAATGCATTGAATGCAGAAAAGAAAGTAATAAAAATCAGGGGCAGGCCGGTATACTTTTTGGATAGAGAAACTGTTGAAAAAGTTCTTAACAGGCAGTTGAAGGATGAACTATTGGAGGCAGATTCAACAAATGCCCTGATAGAGTGTAACTCAAATATGGAACCAATAGGGCCAAGATATAATAATGTGTTTGAGAAGCTCATAGGATCCGAAGGCAGTTTGAAGGTAGTTATAGATCAGGCAAAAGCCGCCATACTATATCCTCCGAGAGGTTTGCCCACTTTACTCATAGGGGATACAGGGGTCGGTAAGACTACCTTTGCGGAGATGATGCTTCAATATGCCATAGAATGCGGCAGGTTGCCACAAAACGCTCCCTTTACCATATTCAACTGTTCGGAATATGCTGATAATCCGCAGCTGTTGCTATCACAGATGTTCGGCTATATTAAAGGCGCTTTTACAGGGGCGGAGAAGGATAAACCGGGGTTGGTTGAAAAAACGGATGGAGGCATTCTATTATTAGATGAAATACACAGGTTAAGTCCGGAAGGGCAGGAAATGCTGTTCTTGTTTCTGGATAAAGGTCTATACAGGCGTCTTGGTGAGACGGAGGCCGTTCGAAAGGCAAATATGCTTATAGTAGGAGCCACCACAGAGGACATTAATTCATCCCTTCTCAGGACATTTCTTCGAAGAATACCTATGGTAATCAAACTGCCCTCCCTTGCAGAACGGCCGTTTTCCGAACGGTACAGGCTGGTTAAACAGTTCTTTAAAGATGAATTCAAGAGGGTCCAGGTGCCGATTAAGGTATATAAGGATGTTATAAAGGCACTGCTTTTGTATGAGTGTACCGGGAACATCGGACAGTTAAAGGGTGACATTCAATTGATCTGTGCCCGGGCATTTCTTGAATACAAGAGTTATGGGAGGGACTTTCTTGAAGTTGACACACACCTCCTGCCGGGACATGTGCATAACGGGCTGTTAAACAGCAAGACCAACAGGGAAGAGATAATAAACCTGCTACAGCTTGACAGCAGCAAATATCAAATATTTTCGCAGCACTGTCATGACGACTTTAGTTTTACGGATAACTACAGCGTGTCAGATGAATTGTACAAAGAGATTGGCGCGAAGTGGAATCTTTATATGGAAAAGGGATATCCCCACAAGCAGGTCAAAGAAATTATAAATTCACAGATTGAAGAGTACTTTACCAGGCTGCTGAAAAGGTGCAATACCAGGATAAAGGACAACAGCACCGAATTTTATAAACTGGTGAGCCCCAGGGTAATGAAAGCGGTGGAAATCGCCCTTGACTTAGCAAAGCAGAAGCTGGGCAAGGAATTCAGCGATAAGGTGAAATTCGGATTGGCGATGCATGTAAGCACCCTCCTTGAGAGGTTGAGGGAAGGAAAGGTCTCATATAACTCTCAAATAAATAAAATTGCCATTGATTACCCCAAAGAGTTCAACACTGCCAAGCTCATCAGAAGGATTCTCGAAGAGGAATTGGAGATCAGCATACCCAAGGAAGAAATTTGTTTTATTACCATGTTTCTATATGCGGCTGATACAAACGGACAAAACAGAAGCAATTCTATCGGGGTTATTGTCCTGGCCCATGGCAAAAGCACGGCCTCAAGCATGGTGGACGTTGCAAATGACCTGTTAGGGACCGAACACGCCAGGGCCATTGATATGCCTCTCGATAAAAGTGTAGAGGATGTGCTTAGCGAGACGGTGGAGATGGCGAAAGAAATAGATAGGGGGTAAGGGCGTGCTCATGCTGGTGGATATGGGATCTCTGGTGGCCTTTGCTGAATTGGTTACCAGCAGGACCGGCATTAAAACCCATGTTATTGAAATGGTATCTACACCAATGGTAATAGAGGCTGTAAGGAAGTCGCTCCTTCCGGAGATGACGCTGGATACTCTGGCAAAAGATATTCAACAGATAAGCCCGTATATAGGAAGAAACGTTTCGAAAAACACCAGAAGCAGAGTATTCAGAGAAAAACCGAAGACAATACTGACAACGTGTTTGACCGGGGAAGGAACCGCATTGAAGATATCCCAGCTGCTCAAAAAATCATTGAGAGTTATCGATGAGTACGGTATAGCTGTCAAACCCATCAATATCAGCAAAAGATTTGACAGTTCGGGTATTGATGCCGCGGACGTCCTCGCCGTGGTTGGCACAGTGGATTTGGCTTTGCAGGGGGTGCCCTTCATATCCATCGATGAAATCATTCTTGGTGAAGGCTTCAGGAGGATAGAAAACATTATCAGCAATTCCACCGACACATCCTGCAGCAGAATCAGCTCTGACTATAATGTAATAATCAGAATCCTTGAAGATACTTTGGGATTTATAAACCCCTATAAAGCATACGAAGTAATCTCCGACTCATTTGAACTGCTCTCTGAGACTTATTCCTTTGAGGATAATAAAGAGCTAAAGATCAAATATATATTTCACTTTTCCAGCATGATAGAAAGGCTCATCAGAAAAGAACCGCTTTCATACAAAAACATCAAATCCACAATTACTAAGAATAATGATTTATACCGGGATGTTAGAGACAGTTCTGCCATTATTGAGGAATGCTTTGGCATCGAGATACCTGATACAGAAATAGGATACATTATTGACATGCTTGATACACATCGATACACAAAGACAATTCCTAATTCAAATTAGGAATTGTCTTTTTTTTTGCTGCTATTGCTGGACTTTCCGGGGCAAAAGCCATAAGACACATTATGGCATGACCCTTGCTACTTGCTACTCAATATAGCATAAATCATGGGCTAAAATCATACGAAAGGGAGATCACAATGATTGGAATTCTTTTAGTAACGCACGGCGATTTCGGTACCGAACTAATAAAAAGTGCAGAGTTGATTATCGGGCATCAGACGAATGTAAAGTCATTGTGTCTGCATCAGGGGGATGACGTTGAAAGATTAAAAGCGGAAGTGAGAAAAGCGATAATGGATATGGATGAAGGAGAAGGCGTTATGGTACTCACTGACCTTTTTGGAGGCAGTCCGGCGAATGTGTGCGCTGCCAATATGAAAGACCTGAACTTCAGCAGTTTGACAGGAGTAAATTTGCCGATGCTTCTTGAGGCAATGTGCAGCAGGAAAAACAATGACTTAGCGTCAACCATGAAGCTCAGTTACCAGGCAGGAATTGACGGGATTGTTGATATGAAGAAACTGTTAGTGTACGAGGAGGAAGCAAGGAATCAACTCCGGGAGATTCAAGACAAAATATCAAAGGATATGGGCGAAGACAAGGCTGCTATATTTAGCGCCCATTTGCTAATGCTTGATGACTCGGTCCTGCAGCAAAAGGTGGAAGATAATATAAAGCTGTCCAGGATGAATGCAGCGGCTGCCCTCTCAAAAGCGATAGATGAAGTTTGCGAGGTGTTTGAGACTCTTGATGACGAATATATGAAGGAAAGGGCACAGGATATTAGAGATATTGGGAATAGGTTATTGTATAACATTGCAGGTATCAAGGCTGATCCCGAATTAAGCTTTGATAAGGAAGTAATAATAGTTGCAAAAGAACTGACACCTTCTGATACAGCGCGTTTCGACTATTCAAAGGTTATTGGATTTGTTACAGATCTGGGCGAAGGACTTCGCACACGGTGATTATGGCAAGGTCACTGGAAATTCCGGCAGTTGTCGGTACCGGTGATGCATCGGTGATGATAAATACCGGCCAGCTGATAATAGCCGACGGTATTGAAGGGAAGGTAATTGTTAATCCTACTGACAAAGAGAAGAAGAAGTATTTAAAACGCAAGGAAAAACTTATGGAGCAGAAGAGAGAGTTTGAAAGGATAAAAGATAAGCCCGCAAGTTAAGGAGGCCAACAGGGTACTGGAGAAAGCAAAGGCGGAATTGAGAAAACAGAAAACTCCCTTTGACGAAAACATCAGGGTAGGAATAATGGTTGAAACACCTGCCGCAGCAGTAACTGCAGATATGATTATTAAAGAAGTCGATTTCTTCAGCATCGGTACAAATGACTTAACCCAGTATACCCTGGCTGTTGACCGGATGAACGAAAAAATCTCGCATTTGTATCAGCCTTTACATCCTGCAGTTTTAAGACTAATAAAGCATGTTATAGATGTTTCCCACAGCGCAGATAAATGGACGGGAATGTGCGGGGAACTGGCCGGAGAAGAGAGGGCTGTACCCCTTCTATTGGGAATGGGGCTGGACGAATTCAGTATGAGTTCTATTTCGATACCGAGGGTGAAGAAGATCATTCGTGGTATGTCCTTTGATGGTTTGAACAAACTGGTGGAGGATGTCCTTGGCTTATCAACGCCTGAGGAAGTAGTAAGGTATTTAGACGATTTATATGGAAGAGTTTCATTTAAAACCCAATAACAGATAAAACGATAGAATTATGATTATAAAGGTCAATAAAGATGGATTATGTCAGTATAGTTCGGATTTTTAAATGCAGTATAAATAGTAGTCCAGAATATAAGTTCTGAAAAACGGTTTTTTTGAATACACTGGAAGTCTTGAAAACACTACGAATAACCGAGTTGGATATCAATAACCCAGAACTCGGACTATAGACTTGCTCGTATGATAAAAGACACAGGATTATACGTCACCGATGTATAATCCTGTTTTAGTTTATAGCAATCAGGATCGGATATTCCAAATACGGCAAATAGAGGTATAACGATAGACATTTTTCTGAAATTGGTTTATATTATAGACTGAAGTGAACAAGTCGATTTTGACCTTAACAGCTTTATAGGACTAATTATTTTGTAAGGTCTTGTATTCAGATTAGAAAGTTGGTACTTATTATGGTTAGAAAAAAGAAGTTTAATAAAATGTATTTACTATTATTATTCCCTTTGGCATTGGCCTCTGCTTATTTAGCATCCCGTTCCCCTGTTATGGTTGAGCGATACTATTCCAGGTCCGTTTATAGATGCTTAGCCCAAATCATAAGCAGCGTTACCGGTATATTTCCCTTTTCTGTTGCAGAAATACTAATGGTTTTTACTTTAGTATTAATAATAGCCGGTGTTGTATATGGGATTGCAGAATTGGCCAAAAACCCCGGGAAAAGATTAAAAATATTTTTTAAGCAATTATCAATTGCAGCCATTGCTCTAAGCCTTGTCTATTTTTCCTTTATCGCAGTTTGGGGTTTGAATTATCACCGGTTATCGATTGCTTCTATTGCGAACCTGGATGCCCAGCCGGCTTCGGTGGAAGAATTAGAAACCCTTTGCAGATATTTAATTCAAAATGCAAATAGACTAAGGGGTTTGGTTGAGGAAGATGAAGATGGTATTATGGTATCCCCTGAAGGAGTCAATGATATATTAAAAAGGGCTGAAAAGGGTTATCAGGCGGCATCAGCGGTATATCCGGAACTGGGCGGAAAATATGGAAGACCCAAGGGTGTAATGCTGTCCAAAGTTATGTCATATCAGGGGATTGGAGGAATATATTTTCCGTTTACTGCCGAAGCAAATGTTAATATTTCAGAACCCCATTTCATGATACCTTTTACCGCCTCCCATGAAATGGCCCATCAAAGGGGATTCGCCAGAGAGGATGAGGCTAATTACATTGGATATATAGCCTCCATTATGCATCCTGACTATGATTTCCAGTATTCAGGTACAATGGTCGCTTTGCAGTATTCAATGAATGCTTTGGGGAGACAGGATATAAACAGATATAACCAGCTCAGGGAGGAATACAGCCAGGGAGTAGCCAGGGATTTCCAGGCATGGTATGAGCATTGCAAGCAGTATGAGGGTTTTGCCAGAAGAACCACCGATAGAATTAATAATGCATATTTGCAGGCTAATGCTCAAAGTGACGGCGTGCAGAGCTATGGCCGAATGGTTGACCTGCTCCTTGCCCATTACCGGGATATTTTATAAGTTGTAATAAAAATACAAGGGTTAAGTAACGCCTGCCTTAGTGGTAGCTGTTCTTGGATAGGGAAAACAAGAAAAACATATCATTGGATGAAAAGAGAGGGATATTTATGGCTGTTGAGGATGTAAGACGGTATTTTATTGAGAGGGGATATGAAGACCCGGTTTTTGAAATGGATGAAAGTTCGGCTACGGTGGAACTGGCTGCAAAGGCGGTGGGAGTAGAACCGGGCCGTATTGCTAAAACCCTGGCATTTAGACTAAAGGATAGGGATATATTGATTGTGACTAAAGGGGATGCCAGGATTGACAATAAAAAGTTTAAACAGAGTTTTAAGACAAAGGCTAAAATGCTGAGCGCAGAGGAGGTTTTGGAGGTTACGGGCCACCCGGTGGGCGGAGTGTGTCCCTTTGGCCTGAAAAACCCCCTTGATGTTTACCTCGACATATCATTGAAAGAATATGAAAGCGTATATCCTGCCGCAGGTTCGGGAAACTCCGCATTAAAAATAACGCCGGAGGATATGAAAAGTTTGACAGGTGGGGATTGGGTTGACGTATGCCAGGAGTAATGGCTTCTTGATATGTTAAAGGGGCTGTCTCAAGATAATGTTTTAAAGCATTAAGAAAGAGACAGCCTTTTCAATCAATACTTTCCTACATAATCCCATCCTGTTGGTATCCCTCTCTCGCCGGGCTGCCAGTCGGGTGGCAAAGCCTGGCCGGCAGTACGGTTATACTGTAACGCTGCAATAACCCTCAAAGTTTCTTCTATACTTCTACCAACCGGTTGAGGATTTACGACGGACCACTGTACTCTTCCCTCCGGATCTATTAAGAAAGACGCCCTGTAAGCAAAACCTTCATCTTCATTTAGAATGCCATATTGCCTGGACACCCTTAAAGAACGGTCTGATAGTATTGGAAAATTTACCTTTCTACCGGAGGGAGAGGTTTGAAGCATTATTTTGGTACTATAAACACTGTCCGTTGAAATGGCTAAAACCTCAGTATTTAAAGTGTTAAACTCGGGCATTTTTTCAGCAACTGCTGCCAGTTCCAGAGGTCAAACGAAGGTAAAGTTACTTCCGTAAAAAAACAGCAGCACCCACCTTCCCAGATAATCCCTTAATCTATAGGATTTAAGCTGCAAATTTTCTACACCCTCCAGAGTAAAGTCCGGCGCTTTGTCACCTGGATGGAAATATCTGATGCCGGAGCAGGGGGCATGGGATGGGGGATAACTTTGAGTGTAGAGATTATAATTGTACGGATAATACATGGTTTCAACTCCTAACATAAATTAAATCGGGTTGCTCTGCATTATAATTTATGTGTGGTCGGGAAGGATTGTGTTATAGTTATGTCAAAGGGGAATTTCAATTCTTCCTGTTAGTGGAAAAGGTAGAAAAGGTGGATAGAAAAGGGGTCAGGATGGTTATAGGCAATAACGGAGAAAAAGTGCTGCATGATGAAATGTATAAAAGTAAATATTGGTTTAACCGTAAATATAACAGGACAGGACATGTATTTCAACAAAGACACAAAGCATTGCTGTGTGACAAAGATACAAAAATTAGTGCAGAGGAGGTGTGATTGTGCCGAACATAATATTT
>JABVCK010000017.1 GCA_013540605.1 Bacillota bacterium | reverse complement strand
TGGCAGACAAACTTGAGAACCAAGTAATGGGTACCGTTGATATAAATTTCCTGCCTGGCATTCTAAGTGCCAAACAAATGGCGCTCACCCTGGATCAACTCAGTGCCCAGTTAAGAGCTACGCAAGGCATAGCCCGCCAGATTGGACCCGTTTTCTTAAGCGATATGGCCCGCTCTATGCAGCAACAGAATGTAATCTATGGCCAATATGGTCAGGTTCTTGTTGATCTCGATGCAAAGAATAAAGCCTTGACAAAAGGGGTCAAGACAATTGACCAAGAGGCCAAGAAGCATAAGCAGACCATCCAGGACTTATCCAATCAATATAACGTTTTGGGAAGCCAGTTTGAGCGCCGGGCCGGTTGGTTTATAGCCGGCTCCGCTTTTTTTGGCGGCATCGCGGCTGTCAAGGAAACAGTCAGTACCATCTCTGAAGTACAAATGGGTATGACCCAGATCGGTCGGGTCACTGAGGATGCTACCTTTAATGTTGCCAGTATGCGGAAGGAACTTTTTGATCTGGGCCAGACCTACGGCATGGTCTGGGAAGATGTGCAGGATATTGCCCTGCGGTGGGCGCAGACCGGCTACAATGTCCAGGACACAATTGAACTGACTAAGACCTCACTACTGGCGCTGAATACTGCCGAACTGGACGCCAAGAATGCGACCGAGAGCATGGTTGGAATCATGGCCCAATGGGGATTGCAGGCGAAAGATTTACTGTCGGTCATTGATAAGATTAACAAAACTGCCGATGATTATACCGTCACATCTCAGGACCTGGTGGATGGCCTGCTCCGATCTTCCGGCGCCGCCAAAATCATGGGGTTGTCGCTGGAAGAGACTATATCCCTGCTGACTGTTATGAGGGAAGCTTCGGGCCGGACCGGGCGGGAAGTCGGGAACGCGCTCAACTCTATTTTGAGTTATATTCAACGGCCAAGCGCCATTAATGCGCTTGAGGGCCTCGGTATTCAAGTTTTTGCGGATGCGGCCAAGACCCAGTTCCGCAATGTCATGCTTATATTCCAGGATATCGCCGCCAAATGGCCTGCCCTATCAAAAGAAATCCAGGATGCGTTCGTTGCGGCGGCTGATGAAGCCGGTTTATACAGTGAAGAGTTGGCTAACGCCATCGGCATCCAGGACAAATGGAATGACCTGCAGCAGAGGGATATTGCTCAGTCGGCCGCCGGCGTTTACCGGCGGAATTATTTCATTGGCATGATCGAGCGTCTCACCAATTCCCAGGGCGTGCTCAATAATATGATGGACGCCTCCGGATACTCCATGCGTGAAAACGAACGGACTATGGAGACGCTGGAAAAGCAGTACAATGCTTTAAAAGCAGCCGCCCAGGAATTAGCGGTGGAGATTGGGGAAGCCGGCTTATTAAATGACCTGACCGGATTGGTAAAGGGCACAAGAGAAGCGATTGAGGCGTTCAATGATTTGGATGATAGTTCTAAACGGTTACTTATTACTTTTGTGGAAGTAGCAGCCGCTTTAAAAATCATTAGATCATTGCTTGGCATGGCTGGCCTGGCCGGGGGCGCCAAACTGCTGACAGGCTGGGTCGTGCCGATAGCGGCCAGCGGCGCCGCTATAAGGAGTTTGGCCAGCGCCGGGACGCTATTAGTAACAGTCTTGAGAAATGTTGGCGCAGCAGGACTCAGACTTTTTGGCGGTCCATGGGGCCTCGCGTTGACCACGGCAGTCACCGGGCTGATTGCTTTCAATCGTCATATGAATGCCCAGGCGCAGCAGGCGGAAGAAGCATACAAGTCCCTTGAACCATTAAGCCAGCAATACGAAGAGATAAACGCTAAAATATCAAATACAAATGTTGGAACTGCGGAATACGCCGAATTGAACAAACAACTAACTGAAGTCATGAATTCTATTGCAGAGATCATGCCGGAGCTTACCTTAGCCTGGGATGCTCAGGGAAATGCTATTGCCTTGAATAATGACAAACTACGAGAATATATAGATTTGGCCAAGCAATCAAAAGTGGCCGCTGCCTCTGAAAGTTTGGGCGACGCTGTTGCCCGGAAACTAAATATTGAAAAGCAAATTGCTGCAGAAATGGCTAAGGAGATCGCCCCGGAGGAGGCAAGCCGCATAGGGGCCTGGGTGGGAGGATTCAGGGATCAAAATCGGATAGCTGAATTAAATAAAGAACTGGAAAAGGTTAATGCTGAGGTAAATAAATATTCGGAAATGGTTGCTGGTGGAGCATTGGATTTAGGTATTAACCGACCGGAAGTGACTATACCTGCTGCTACTAATCAAACCAGTGGCGGTTCAACCGGGGGCGGAGACAAAAGCAAAAAACTGAGCGAAATAACTTCTGATTTCATTAAAGACACCTTGGCTCTATCGACCGCTCAGGGGTATTTGAATGAGGGCGTTCAGCGGGGCATAAATCTGACCCAAGCCAGGATTGAGTATTATTCCAGGGAAGGGGCCACGATGGAAGATCTGCAGAACGGCATGGAGGAGCAGATCCACCTTATTGCTTTGTACGAAGAAAAGCAGGAGGGTATCAGCCAGGAGGCCGATGCGCTGCGGGAGGCGATAACTCAGTTAGAAACCAGACAGGCGTCGCTTAATACATCGACTGAGGAGGGCAAGGACGCTTACGACAATTTAACGCAGGAGATTGAGAACTGCCGGACACAGGTTGGGGATCTTCAGGAGGAATGGTGGCAGCTTGAACTTCAGCAGAAAGAAGTCGGCAAATCTACCGAGGAACTGCAGAAAAAATACAAAGACCTAATCGACCAGGAACTGGGCAGGATTGAGGAGGCCAAGGATAAGCGGATTACGGCCATCGAAGAAGAGGCCGACGCTAGGGTTAAGGCTATCCAGGCTGAAATTGACGCTCTGGAAGGGCAAAAGTCTGATGCGGAAGAGGAAGACGAACTACAAAAGCATAATCAAAAAATTGCCGACTTGCAGGAAGAACGCCAATATCACGAGCTCAGAACCGGTCGGGAACATCAGGAAGAAATCAAGCGAATTAACGAGGAGATCGCCCAAGAAAATCTCGACTGGCAAAAGAAACTGAATGATGATCTGATTGATGAACAGGTCAAAGAAAAAGAGGATGAAATTGACGTAATTCAGGATGGGGCCAAGGATAAAAAAAAGGCCGTCGAAGATGAGTATGCAATACTGAAAGAGGCCATTGACGCCGGATTGTCCGATAACCTATCTTTGTTGTCCGTTTATGAACCAAAATATTATGAAGAGTTTTACAATCTGACCCAGCAGATAATTGAAGGCTGGGAGGCGGGGGACCCAATTAGTACTATCATGGAGGATGTGGCCCGGCTTGGTAGTATTTCAAGTGATACCAGGAATCCAGACGCAATAATCAGGCAGATGAAGAAAAATAGCAAAGCCTGGTGGGATGCTTCTACCGAAGAACGGAAGGACTTAGAGAAGGAAAATCGGGCGCTAGGTAAAAGTATTGGTCTAACCTACGATGACGATACAGGTATATGGTACTGGCCGAACGGAGCGAGGGCATACCATAAGGGCGGCATTGCCGGAAGTATCCCGGTGGCCCACAATGGCTTCTTGGCGCCGGACGAGGAATTGTCGATCCTTAAGCGGCAGGAGATGGTTTTGCCCGAGGATATCAGTAAATCCATCCAGTATATGACCAAGGCCGTCGCCCCCGCCATTTCAGGCGCAGGTACGTCTATGCCTGGCTTTAGCTTTTTTGAAACCCTGGCTGACCGGATAGTTAATAAACTGGCGGCAGTAGGTGGTAATGTCTCTATTGGCACTTTATTTAATGCTGAGAATGTTGGTTTTGAAGATGAGGCCGATATGGATATATTTGCCCGGAAGATGGGCAGAGCTGTTAGGAGCCTGTCGGTGGCCAAGGGGGTGAGCCGGGCATGAGCACGTTTTTGGTTGACGCAAACGGAGTTTTACAGCCCATTGGCGTTCTTGTTGCTGGGGATAGCCGTTACGAACTTCTCCCCGGGGTCAGGGAATACACAGAGGAAATCCCTGGCCTTGACGGGGAGATTGATTTTGGGTCCGAATTTAAGGCAAGAGTTCTGGAATTGCATTGTGTTTTGGAGATTTTGGCCAGCCAGCAGCCGGCTAAGATAAGGGAAATAGCCAGTTATCTTAATCCTGCCGCCGGCGTGTCAACACTGACATTTGCCGACGACCCGGGCAAGGTCTATTTTGTCAAATGCTCTGGTACTATCGAGGTAACGCGCAATGCTTCCTGGATTGAATTTACCATTCCATTTAAGATGACAAACCCGTTTATTATGAGCGCGACGACAACTTCTTTAATCGGGACTGGAACGGCTGCTAATGGCGGCAATGCAGAAACTCCTTTTCTGCTGACAGTTGCCGGGCCTGTGACTAACCCCAGCGTGGTGGTGGCCAACTATACAATGGCCTATACCGGGACGGTTGAGGCTGGCCAGACATTGACCATTGACACTGAGAAATTGACAGTTAAAATCGGGGAAACAAACGCTTTAGGCACCTATAATAGGGTATTTCCCACGCTTCAACCAGGTAATAATGCCGTGACTGCTGCGGCAGCCGGCATCACAACTTTGACTTGGTATTCGAGATGGATTTAATTAATTTTATAAATACAAAAACCAGTTCTAAGTCAAGATATTAACCCGTGTTTTTTCGCTAGTTCCAACCCTTTTGTAGATGCATCTTCCTGTGATGTAGCGGCGAAATATTCTAAGGCTTGCCCATTACCAGGGAAATTTGCGGGCTTTTTCATGAGGACATAATTATTGGAAGTGTCGTTTTCTCTAAGTATCCAGAATTTAGCGTGATTATGGATACTGCTCGACCATTGACCAGGCATAAAATAACCCCCTTCAAAAAATTTATTTGTATAAATTTTACTTGATTTATCCTGAAACAACAAGAAGGTGATAAGTGTGCCATTAACCGTTCCTGAATATATCGAAATCAAGACAGCGGCCAGTGCACCGGCCGCTCTGCTATCCCCTGAAGTTGATGGCCTGAAAGATTGCTGGATTGAGAACGAACTGAATGGGGAATGTACACTTACTTTTGCCCTGCCAGCTACTTCGGAGAAGTGGCAATACCTGACTGATAACTACTACATTTATGCCAGCGGCAAAGAATTTATCATTCTCAATCCAGACGCCATCAGCGTGACGCGGGAAGGGAAAAAGGTTTGGGGAGTAGTGACGGCCCACGAGTCATGGATAGAGTTGGGGAAGGATTATGTTGATTCCGGGGTTTCCAATGATCCGCAAATGCCAGATCCCCCAGCCTTGGCCGTGATAATCGTATCTGGCGGTACCAATCTTTCTCCCGGCTATATCTATGAGGTTGGCTCCGCCGCCCACGCCTTGTATGCGGTGCTACAGGGGACTGGCTGGACTGTTGGCACGGTCGATGTTACTGGCATTCATGACCTGGAGACGGAAAAAGAGTCTATTCTGGCCAATATTCAGCAGATCCAGGAAACGTGGGGCGGGTATCTGGTTTGGGATTCGGTCAACAAGACTGTTTCCCTGCGGGACGAAACCGCCTGGGCAATATATACCGGATATCAGGTGCGGTATGCTAAGAACTTGAAAAACATTACTCGTACTAGCGATTACAACATCGTGACCAAATTGTACCCATTCGGCAAGGACGACCTGGATATTGGGTCGGTCAATGGCGGCGTTATTTATCTGACCAACAACAGTTATACTGATAAGGTTTTAACGGAGATTTGGGTTAATCAGGATATTGCCGACCCGCAGGAACTAAAGGATGCCGCGATTAAGTATTTAGAAGGGGTGTGCCGGCCACGGCATAATTATACTGTTACGCAGGTTGATAGGAGGCTGCAGAGCGGTTTTCAGCACGAGGATTACGACATTGGACATATTGTCGATTTGATTGACGAAGAGGCAAACATTAACGATACCGCCCGGATTCTGCGGTACAGATATAATGTTTTTCAGCCGTGGCAGTGCGAACTCGAAGTCGGAGACCCGCTGAAAAAGATCGAGGCGCAAATGGCAGACACCCAGGCGGTGGCGCAGTTTGTCAAGGATATCAAAACTTCCAGGAATCAAATCACTGGCTATAAATTGGTCGATGAAAGCGTGACTAAGGATGCCCTGGCGCAAGCGGCGGTGGACGCGACCAAGCTCAATACCAAGACGGTGATCCTGTTGGGAGACGTATGGACCGACAACACGCCGGCGGCCGGGTCTGTTTCCTGGAACCAGCACAAGTTGTATTACAACGGGATAGAGTACACCATAACCGCCGGCAATGCCAGCGCCAAATATATCTATTGGGCCGGCGGCAGCACATATTTAAGCAGCGCTACAACGCCGGAGCTGAGCGATGGACAGTTTTACATCGGGGTCAACAATGGCGGCCTGCATGACCTGGTATGGAACGCGCCCACGGCTAGGGAGTTTATCGGATCTTTGTTTATTGCTGATGCGGCCATAAAAGAGGCTCATATAGATGAGCTTGCCGTAACTGATGCTAAGATTGCCAATGTTAAGGCGAACAAGATTGAGGTGGCCGACCTGTACGCCCTGACAGCGGAAGATGGGTATACGAAGATGACAGGACACGGGGTAGAAGTGTTCAATCGTGATGGCGACCGGACGGGGATGTTTGGGAATTTTGAAACTCTGCAATCAGAAGTAGGCACCTTTGACAGAGAATCAACGGCATATGACAGCCTGGGGAACCTATACGCTGCGGATCAGCCGAGGTATGAGTACGCCCGTTTCCCGGCTCCGGTGTGGCAAGATACTTTTGATACTGATAATTTGGACAAATATACTTCATGCGGAGATACCCAAGCGACGTGGGCTATAGCCAATGGGGTCTTAAGTGGTACCCATGGAACGAATGCTATACTTATTAAGAAAGACCTGCTTACAAAAAACTCCAGCATTGTAATTCATTCTGATCAGGCTGGATGCGGAGGGGTTGTTTTAAACTATCAGGATGATAAGAATTACTATTTAGTTGCATTATCTGACGATGATGGCCTGATGCCATCGAATATTGCGGTTTCCAAACGTGTTGCAGGGACATTTACTTTACTAGGTAGTATAGATATTGCCTGGACAAGAGGAACATCAAAGAAGATAGAATTTGCGTGTAAAGGTAATTTACTAGAAGTAGTTATTGATGATGTAAAGCTATTGAGCGTTAGTGATTCTTCAATATCTGGTGGGATGGCAGGTCTATGGAACTACTCAGCAACAGCATTTAGGGTATTGGATTTTGCGGTCTACCAAGTAACCAAGGGACTGCTGGTGGAAGAAGGAACGACGAATTTGGTTACAAATCCGAGCTTTGAGTCTGGATCAACAGGATGGATTTTAACTGCTGCTGGAGCAATCGAAAATGTAGCAGGCTGGAACGGGGATTGGCGTGGTAGAATACATACTACGGGAGAAGAGGCAGACCATAACAGAATTTATCAACAAAATATCCCTGTAACATCTGGATTAACGTATACTCTATCTGCCATGATTGAAAATATTAGTGGCACGGCAGATGTTTCCCTAATAATACTATGGCCTGGTTGGACTCAGACTAGTAGTTATTTTGTTCCAGTTGGGAAATACAAGCAATACTCAGTAACAGGTGTAGCACCGGCTACTGGTAACGCAAGTGTTTATTTATACGTGAATGTAGGCTATGTTGTTGATTATGTTTTTGACATGGTACAGTTTGAACAAAAAGCCTTTGCCACATCACCCCATGATGGCACAAGAGCCCTAGAAACATTCGCTATTGATCCAACCAACATTTTGAGTTTTAGCGAAGGGACTATCGAATGTATTTTTACTCCAACGGCTGGATTTCTCGCTGGAAACTGGAATAGGGTCATTGGTCATTCAACTGCAATGAATACAAATGAATTGCAGTTATTTAGAGGGTCTGGAACTACTAAAATAAATTTTGCTCTAAGTAATAATAGTTCTCAGTGGGCGGGGGGATTTTATAGTGCGGTTCAATCGACAACAGATTTTGTAACTGGAAATAGCTATTATATTGCAGCAACCTGGAAGGCGGGGGTCAAATTCTCTTTATATATTAACGGAGTAAAAGAAGATGAAGCAGATTTAGCAATAGATAGGATACCTACTGTTGCCGGGGTTCTCGCTGTGGGTTATCATCCTAATGATTCGGGAAGATACGGTAATTCTCCCATATCACAAATTAGAATTTCTAATATCGCCAGATCAGCCGAGGAAATCCAGGCTAACTACAATACCGGTCTTTCTATCGGCCCGGATGAATACACTACCCTAAAACTGGATTTCGACAATACCTTGAAACAAACGATCCGTAAATTCGGGATGATCGCCAAACATAGCATAACTGGAGATTATACGGAAATTACTTCAGAGGGTATGACTCGATATTTCGCTGAAAGAATATACAAAGAGATACCGACCGGCGTGCCCAATCAGGATACCTTTGAGGGCGGGAATCTTAATGGCTGGAGTGGCGTTGTCTCGACATCATATGCCCATAGCGGGAGTTATTCGCTATATTTCTCTGATAGTGGCAATAGATCTGCAACCAAGGAATTTGAAATTACCAAGCAATCTAATATATCTCTATGGCTATACCGGCCAGAATCATATACACGAAGCATCGGGGTAATGATAGATGATAAAACTTATAGTGCAAGCGTAACTCCGACAGGAACATGGGTACAATGGGTTTGTTCCGACACTTTTGGCCCAGGATTGCACAGAATTGAATTAAATTATACAGCATCATCAACCTCGGCCACAACCTATTTTGATGATATTGTATTTGAATCAAACCCTGTAACATATTTGCAAGTGGGCATTAATAAGTCTCAATACTCAAAAGAGTATTTACATGATCGATTATATGGGATTGCCACAACATATGTTGGAGAATTCGATACACGTTATCCTTGTTGGGTACAACTGCCAGATCGGTTTAAAGGTAAGGATTTTTCAGTAGCTCTTTCTGTTGTAGAATTTCAATCGTCCCTTTTTCTAGTAGAGCTTATTTTACAGTTAGATACAATAGATATTGTAAATGGACGTTTTAAGGTGATTGGATATACTCACGGAGCATATGATTTTGAAGATAGTTATGGCCCTGTAACATTTCAGTATATTGTTATTTGCTAAGGGGTGTTTGGCAATGGTATTCGTGTACGATGTAGAATCAAAGGCGGTTGTGGCTTTCTACTCAGGATATGTGCCGCAAGCGGAGACACTTAATATGGAATATCCCGGCAAAGTATTGGCAGAGTATATTTGCCAGGATTACCAAGATGTTCTTAATAAACCAAGGGATTATATGCTTATATTCGATGAAACCGGAAATCCCGTAAGATTTATTAAGAAGACTGTAGTTAATTTATCGCTGAATGATGAATCTATCCTGACAAATGATGTCGCCATCCTGACCGTAGAAGTATTAGATAGCCACCCGCTCTACCCGGTAGAAACGGTGGCTGTCTCCTTTAATGGGGTTTATCAGGATATCGCTATCGTTGATGGAGTGGGCAGCGTGGAACTGACCAGCGCCGATCCGGTGGCACTTACTATCCGACCCGACTTCAGTTTCTTTATCGGCAATATGGTAACGCTGGAGGTGATACCAGCATGAGGGTAGACCGGGAAGGTTATAGGCTGTCTTTTGTTCTGGATGAGGACGAGAAAGAGCGGTACCAGAAAGTGTTAGATAAAAAGTATAAGCACATCCGGGACTTGCTGGATAAGCAGGCGGCCAGCGTCGAAGCGAAACTTGAGCAGCGGTTATCAAAATTTGAGAGGACAATAAAATAAATTTTCCGCCATAATTGGCGTTTTTTTTATTTTAAGGAAGGGGTGGTGGTTAATTTGGAGGAACTATTTAAACTCATTGCAAATTATGGATTCCCCATGGTGGTAGCGATTTATGTTTTGGTTAGGTTGGAGCCGTTGATTAAAAGCCTGCAACAGAGCATCACTGTTTTGACGGTGGTAGTGGCCAAGACGAATGGCGTGGATTATGACGAGGCTAAGGCATTGGTAGAGGGGAGGCGGCAATGACCCGAAACGAAGAGTACAAACAATTGCTGAATTGGCCGGCCAACCTCACTGGGCGCGGGGTTAAGGTTGCTATCCTGGACCAGCGGCCGACATCATACCACGGATCATGTGTTCGCCAGATCATTGAGTACCTGGCCCCGGAAGCCGAGATTCACTCGATCAATGTCAGGGAGGCCGGGGAGGATATGCTGACCAGTCTGGAGGCGTTGCAGTGGTGCCTGGACAACGATATTCAGGTAGTCAACATATCTGCAGACTGGCCACACGCAGAAACGCGAGAAGTCCTTTTTGACCAGTTAGCCGCCCAGGGCTGCATCATCCCCTGCGCCGCTGGAAACGACTCGCACGACTACGTTGATCATCCGGCAGCCTACGATTCAACCATAGCAGTCGGGGCATATAAACAAGGCTACTCAAACTGGGGTAAGAAACTGGACGTCTTGACCTACACCAATTGGGAGGTTGTCTATAGAAACCAGAAGCAGACGTTTCCAGGAACGTCTGGAGCGGCCCCTGTAATTTCGTCTGTGGCGGCCTTGTGGAAGCAGGCGAACCCTATGGGAGGTACAGAGGGATTCCGAGCCTTCCTGGGGCGAAATAGCGAGGACTTGTACGAATCTGGGAAGGACGTCCGTAGCGGTTACGGACTTTTTTGTTGGAAAGAAACACTGGAGGTGAAATCAATGTTCGACACTACCAATGTGTCAAGCTGGGCAATCGAAGCTCAAGATTGGGCCGTTACAAACGGTATCTCAGACGGGACCAACCCAAAAGGCAATGTTACCCGAGAAGAACTGTGGACAATGCTTTATCGGTTCTGGAAACTGCTTAAGGAGGCGTAGTTATGCTTCCCTATTTAGACCAATCAAAGTTGCGCATAACCAACCCTTACGGCAAAATAGACGCCTCCTATACTGCCGGCTACCACACTGGCCTTGATTTTGTTTCAGACGGCGAGAAGTTAATCACGGCAATTGCTTCAGGTAAAGTGATTAGAAGTCAACTTTACGGAGCTTGGGGTAACTTCATCGTAGTGCAGCAAGAGGATGGCTTATACTGCGTCTATGCCCACCTGAGCAGGCGGGATGTCGCCTGCGGTGATTATGTTGCCCAGGGACAGGTTATCGGCCAGGAGGGCAGCACAGGCAATTCAACGGGTAGTCACCTGCACATCGAACTGGAGCAAACCTATTACGATCCCTACAGCACGATCAACATTGCTGACTATCTGGGAATCAAAAATGAAGTCGGCGCCGTTGAATATCTTCCAAGTGAATGGGCCAAAGATGCCCAGGCATGGGCAATAAATCAGGGCGTGTCAGACGGCAAGTCGCCAAAGGAAGAGGTGACTCGCGAGCAGGTCTGGACCATGCTATACAGACTAAGGTAGGTGGTTATGATGTGCCCCCACTGTAGAGATGATTGGTTGTGTTTTTTTAATCGTAGGATGGGTTTATTTAATTGTGTATTTTGTAGGAAGGAGATTTTGACATGTTAAAACAAAAGCTTATGAGCCGCAAGTTTTTGATGGCCTTAGCCGGCGCAGCTCTAGTTATTGCCAATGAGGGGTTTGATCTGGGCATCCCAGAAGATGCTTACTGGCAGATTGTTGCCCTGATCGCAGCCTATATCTTCGGCGAAGCCGTGGTAGACGCGACCAGAGCAAAATAATTATCATGAAAGTTGTCAATTAATCCTTGACTACTGGGGGTGGTCTATGGTCGGTAGCGGTTTTCAGTGGCGAAATATTTTGTGGGTAATTTAATTTGAAGGGAGGGAAGCCTCTCTTTTGCTTTGTGTTTAGGGGGCCGTCTGGCCCCTTTTTGTTTTTTACAAAATTATAGGTGACATTTTACCAATTATTGTGTAACATTAATTTAGCAATAAAATGCAATACTTTCCATTAACTCTTATGTGCTTTTTCCTAAAAAATGGGAATATTATAGGATAAAAGCAAAAGGCGGTGAACTGGATGGTATTGCTTTATGAGTTTAGAAGCAAGGGGGAAAAGAAAATGGCAAGTGTTTTTGATGTAGCTAAATATTTTCTTTCCTGTGTTGATGCAGCCGCAGGATCTTCGATTACTCATTTAAAATTGCAAAAATTATGTTATTATGCCCAAGCTTGGAATATGGTTTTTAATAACGAACCGTTGTTTGACGAGCGTTTTGAAGCTTGGGTTCACGGGCCCGCTTGCCCTGATTTATGGAACAAATATAAGGACAATGGATGGCGAAATATTGAGCCAATAGATGAGGAGAATAGCGACCTTAGCGTTTTCACAAGGCCGCAAATAGAAGCATTGGACGAAGTGTGGGAGACTTACGGTCAATATGATGGTAAGTATCTAGAAGATTTGACCCACCAAGAAGATCCGTGGGTAAACGCCAGAAGAGGATTTGATCCTGGCGAACATTGTTCAAATGTAATTAGTACTACTTCTATGAAGGAGTACTATTCGCGATTCGTTAATAATGAGTAAAAAAATCAATCGTCCTAAAAACCAAAAGGCTAATAAAATAAGTTCAGGAGCTACGGAATTAAAGCAATCAACAGATGATGAAACTCCTGTTTTTTCTTTTAAATGCACATGCAGCAATCATTGCCAATTATCCGAATGGCAGAACAAGGAATTATCTTTACTAGTTAACTGTTTTAAAATAATGGAATCATTAATCTGGAAAGACGTAAGAAAACACAAGGGATTGAATTTAAAGCCAATTGATCATGGCACATTCCCATTGCCCCCAAATGTACCTCCAGATGTAACGGTGGAAGAAATAAAGGTTGACGATAGAAGGCGCATTATTGGATATAGGGGTGGCAGGATATTTCATCTGATTTGGTTTGATAGGGACCACGAAGTTTGTCCTATGGGTAAACCCAAAAGAGTTAACTTGTAACTATTCCTTGGGCGGCTACGGTCGCTCCTTTTTTTATTTTGTCATACGAAAACAGCCTTATTAGTGAACAGCTAAATTAGATTATTTTTAACGGGCACTTCCTTTGCAAAAAATGAAAAATATGGCAGGAAAAAGATGGTTTATGTAGAAGTAATTAGCCACTTAATTAAAGGGAGGTTATATTATGGCTTCTCCATTTAGGACATTTGTTGATGGCTTTTGGATGTTTTCTCGTGACAATCAAACTCAAATTACATTTATTTTAGGACGCCCAATAGTAAGTGCCGATGGAACACACGCGACCAATGAAAGCGGCCAGTTTCTTATGGAGGCTGAGGAACAAGGTGTAATTATTATGACATATGACACAGTAAAAAAGTTTTCGGAATACCTTATTAAACACATAGAACAACATGATAAGCAGAGAAAAGAAAATAAAGAGGTAGAATAAATGAGCCAAACTGATACCGTTTTTACTGCATATCACGAAGAAAGAAACCTTACAATTACATTGTTAGAAGGGAATCTTTATTTTGGCAAAGCGCATATAATAAGCAGAAGGCCTGATATGGCGAAAAGGATAGATGCCGTAAAGTATGCAATTGAAAATCACGATATAGCTTATAAGGATAAAGATCACGGAAATAGGGAAAGAATATATTGCCTAGGAGCAGATTCGACGAGGTCTTCTCTGTACATGGCCGTTGTTGTAGAGTATAATAGTGTTACTAATGGCACCATTATTACTGCATGGCCATCCGATAAAATGGTAGGGGGTGGAGACATTGTGTATACTAAATCAGAGTCTTAATTATGAATACAATCCAATGTTTGACATCCTTTATATCAAACTATGTGATACAGATGAATCATATGGTCATGAAGATGATTACGGTATTGTTTTGAACTACGATCTTAATACGAAAAAACTTGTAGGCGTAGATATTTGGGATTTTAAGAGGAGAATCAAACAAAAAGAAAAGATATCTTTGCCAATAGATATAGATTTAGATAAAATATATTACGAAGTCAATTAAGAGCCGAGAGGCTCTTTTTTGTTTCCAGGATTCAGCCACTCTCATGGGTGTTTTTTGTTTTTATTAATAACTTGCTTTTATTCGATTTATGGGGCGGCTTCGGCCGCCCTTTTTTATTTTTGTCCTACGAAAGCAGCATAATAATGAAAGGATAATTTCTTGTTCCTAAAGTAAGCCAAATATTTTTACGATAAGTTATAGTGACAAGGTATTTGTTTTTGTTATATGATAAATGGTATATCAGCGTCAATAGCCGCATATAGATGGATACCACTGGTAAGAATATGAAAAATGGATAAACTTTGTAAAAAAAATTTCTAAAACCAGGAGGAGTATCCTAGATCATGTCGAAGAGAAGAAATACCAGGATAATAGAAATAAATACTGGGAGGGGCAAGAACCCCCGATGTAAGGAGGATAAAGGGAAAATGGAAAGCATAGTTCGGCACAGTGGTTTATTTGCTAAACCCCTACTTTTTTTATTCGGAATTTTAGGCTTTTTTGGTATGGGGTTAAAAAGAAATAATGCCAATTGGGTTGACGAGCTACCTTGCGACAGTTCCCTTAGCGCCGAAGATTATGATAATTATGCAAGAAGGGGATAATAATTGGCATCAGTTTTAGGACTTCAGGAACAAAGCATCATGCCTTCCAAGGCTTTTATTGATGCTAATTTTTTGTTGGCTATGGAAGGTTCTAATCATCGTTATCATAAAGCTTGTAGGGACCTAGTTAGTAAGTTGTCTCAAAAGGGAACCCGTTTTTATATTTCACCCTTAGTTATAGACGAGTTTTATTTTGCCATTATCAGCATGACACTTAGAAAAAAACATAAATTCGAAAACGTCATTTGGTGCTATCGCACAAATTTCTCCAATCCTCATACTGCACCATCCGCCCAATAGGACCATCATTTCATCTATTGTTCCGTGGACGGCTTGGTGGATTTGTAAAAACTCCTCATCCGTGGGAACCCTACGAGAGCTTTTCTTTTTTGTTGGCAGCTCTACATATTTACATGGGTTTTTGTCTCTTATGGTTTCACGAAGAATCTTATAAAAAATATTGCGAAAGTCATTGACAGTATATCACCACGGTTTTATACTGATATTACGAAACGCAACAAAAAGGGCTATAACCACAACGCCAAGGAAGGAGGGAGAGAGGCGTGACAATAACCATCAAAATTAACAACTGCTCACTTCAAGATTTGCGCGAATACCTCATAAAAATAGCCGACATTCGAGCAGAACTAAAAAAAGAATACCCCGACATTGTCGTGAATGCCGAGGTTGGAATTAATTAGCGCGGATTTTCTTTAGTAATGGATATGGTCTTTAGGTTTTTGCTTGATACTGCATGGCTTGCCTTTTCGGAAAAAAGATGCAGGTCGTAACTTATAGGAAATTTATGGCTCAGTATTTCGTTTTCTGGTACTTCAACGGCGGTGCTGGCGCTACCGTATTTAACTTTGATTATGTGTTCAAATGTTAGGAAGGTATTGTCTGCGTAGTAAAACTTAAAAGTATACATTCAAATCCACCTCCTCTCGTCAAATTTTAGTCCAATAACTACCAGTTCGACACCAAAGGAGGAAATTCCTGTAAGGGAGTGAGCAATTAAACCTACTGCAAGTCTTTAATTATGGTGGTAACCAAGTTAGGACAGTTGTTTTAAACGATGAACCGTGGTTTGTGGCAATTGATGTTTGCTCTGTTCTTGGATTTGCCAATCCACACGAAACATTGAAAAGATTGGATTTGGATGAGGTCAGTTCAATTGAGGTCAGCGATTCACTAGGAAGATTTCAGGTAACCAATATCATAAGCGAACCAGGTTTTATGCTCTAATCCAAGGTAGTCGTAAACCTGAGGCAAGGCCGTTCCAGCGGTGGGTAAACCACGAGGTGTTGCCGTCTATCCGAAAACACGGCGCATATATGACCGACAACGTATTAGACCGCATTTTCTGACTGAGCTAAAGAAGGAGCGCGAAGAAAAGCAGCTCCTGGCCGAACAGAATGCGGTCTTGCTACCCAAAGCCGAGCTACACGATCTATTTCTTTCAGCAGACAATTGCCAGAGTATGAACATTGTCGCTAAATCACTTGGCATTGGCCGAAACATCCTCTTTAAGGTACTCCGGGACCGCAAGATCTTGATGTACAACAACACACCATATCAGGAATATATAGACCGTGGCTATTTTAAGGTAGTGGAAAAACCAATCATCATGGGCGGCGAGGCAATTAATAAGCCACAGACGCTGGTCACTTCCAAAGGCGTTGACTATATTGCGAAGTTACTGAAGGAGAAGGCGAGTTAAGGAAGGAGGCGAAACATGGATAACTCAATCGAGATTAAATTATCAGTGTTGTATAGGCGATTGGCGGAAGTCAAAGGGGTGATAGACACTCTGGAGGGGGCCAGCGAAATCCTGCACAGGGAGGCTGACCGCATTTGGGAGGAAATAGGGGAACTGCAACTGCGGGAGCTAGCGGAAAAAACAGAAGGCTCGAAAGTGAGGGATGTTGTATGGCAGGTATTCAGACCTATAAGGTGACAGACGAGGCTGTCAGAGAATCATACAAACCCCGCAGGAAGTGGAACCTAGAGCACAGTCCGGCTATGGTTATCCTGATGTTTGTCGTTTGGGTTGTGCTGCTCTACCTGGTGCTGGCATGTTACTAAGGGGGTCAAGGAGACTGATACCATGGCGAGAACCGGGGGGGAACGGTTCAAAACGAGGTATGCCGGCAGGTTTGCGCCCCATCTCAGAGCAGTATATCGCCTGTTTGGATATGGGCTTCTCTTGGGACTTGGCTGATGTTGCGACCGTCCAGGAACTCTGGAGAAGCGGGTATAGCGTATGGGAGATAGGCGAAGCATTAAACAGGGACCCGGATGAGGTAGCGATCCTGATAATCGACCAGGCCAGGTGCGGGATGATCGAGAGGCGGCGGACTGGGGCATTTGGGAGAGAAGGGAGGTGAAAATGATGTACGACAAAGATTGTGCAGCGATTTCGGCAAAACAAGCATCGCCTGTGGAACAGGCTTTACAGGAATTAATTGATTCGGTGACCACCTGCACCGGGCTGATCGCCAGACTTAATGGTGCTGTATCAGCAAGTGAGCCTAGCTCAACCAGTGGAGTTAACAAGGAAGCTGCAGCCACAACGATAACTGAGTTTATTTTTGCAGCGACCTTCTTAATGAGAGTGAACAATGAGCAGCTCGATTCGCTGTCCGGCCGGTTGCGGGAGGAACTTGGAGAACGGAAAATCCTGAAATAAAATAAGCCCCTGACCGCTGGAACCGGTCAATGGGCTGGTAAGGATGTGATAAGTTAATCCTCATGTCTATTATAACTAGTTATTTGAGTTTATGCAAGGGGGGCACGATTTGGAATTGGAAGAAGGCTACACAAGCAGAGGTTTCAAAATTATTCATTTTCAGGATCTTTACGGATCAAGATGTAGTATTCAAAAATCTTCTTTAGCAACAGATGATGCAATATGGTTTGGGGTTGATGATGCAGACCCTAAGATTATGGCTTCTAAGGTTCAGGAGAACGGAGTTGGTTGGGTTAAATACCCTATACCAGAAGATGTATTATTGGCGACAAGGATGCATTTAACAAGGGAACAGGCCAAACAATTGTTGCCTATTCTTCAGGAGTTTGTTGAAACAGGGGAATTGTTTTAATCAAGGAGGAAAGACAAATGTCTGAAAAGGCTACCAAGGGAACAGACAAAGATATGAAATGCCAAGGATTTCAGTATGAACTAGGCGGATCATATGTCCATCCTGGGGAAGTTAAATGTTGCCCTACAGAACGAGAAGCTAAACAGCAAGGTAAGGGCGGATTCCACGCCTGCATACTGCCGCATGAGTGTTTTGGTTACTACAGTCCTGGACAAAGCCGTTTTTTCGAGGTCGAACTTGACGGCGAGATCCAAGGCCATTCGGACGATAGTAAGGTTTGTGCTAAAAAGATTACTTTTGGAGCCGAGATAAGCGTCAAGTCAATAGTGCAAGCAGCCGTGAGAGTGTTTTTTGAGAAGTTCGATTTTCAGAAGAAAATATCCTCTGCTGATACCAACAATGCTGGGGACGGTGGCGCTGCCAATGCTGGGTACAAGGGCGCTGCCAATGCTGGGAACTATGGCGCTGCCAATGCTGGGAACTATGGCGCTGCCAATGCTGGGGACGGTGGCGCTGCCAATGCTGGGAACCATGGCGCTGCCAATGCTGGGGACGGTGGCGCTGCCAATGCTGGGAACCATGGCGCTGCCAATGCTGGGAACCATGGCGCTGCCAATGCTGGGAACCATGGCGCTGCCAATGCTGGGGACGGTGGCGCTGCCAATGTTGGGAACCATGGCGCTGCCAATGCTGTAACCTTGGCGCTGCTAATGTTGGGACGGCGCTGCCAATGCTGGGTACAAGGGCGCTGCCAATGTTGGAACCATGGCGCTGCCATAATGCTGGGGAACTGGCGCTGCCAATGTTGGGACGGTGGCGCTGCTAATGCTGGGAACCATGGCGCTGCCAATGCTGGGGATTTCGGTGGCGCTGCCAACGTTGGGGATCGTGGCGCTGCCAATGCTGGGAACCATGGCGCCGCTAACGTTGAACCATGGCGCCGCCAACGCTGCGCCGGCGCCAATGTTGGCACAAGGGCGCTAACGAACCATGGCGCTGCCAATGCTGGGAACTATGGCGCTGCCAATGCTGGGACTCTGTGGCGCTATTAATGCTGGAACTATGGCGCTGCCATATAAGGCACGAAGGAAGTAACTGTTGGCGAGAAGGGCGTGCTGCTATTGCCTATGGCATGCGCCAAAGGCAAAGGCACCGGGGCAACTCGTTTCGCTGATGCAGACGAACAATGGAATGAAACCGAAAGTACAAGGCTGTATTAGTAGATGGCGAGAAAATCAAGGCTGATACTTGGTACCGGCTGAAAGCCGGAAAAGTCGTTAAAGCGGAGGAATAAGCCAATGTACTATCGTTGTCACAAGTGCGGAGGAGTATTTCCCGCAAGCGAATTTAAGACCGGCCGGCAACTACATGGCCCAGGATGCCGGGCATACGGAGTGCATCCTAACCACCGATATTGCCCATGCGGAGTTAGTATTGACTGGTACGGGTATGACTATGTTGAAATGGAAAAGCTCGGCACCGGCAGATTCACGCAATTACTCGATGTTATCGAGGTTGATCGGGATTACGTTGGGATAGGCGTCAACAAAAAGGAGGCTGCCCTGTATCGCAGTCGTGAGATTGACCCTATTGCGGGAGAGCATCTGCAGTTTGTCAACGTTATTTGCCACTCCACAGAACGCGAGTATATGCTGTGTGTGCCACCGGACATCAAAGATGTATGGACGGCAGTCGGATGGACATTTAACAAGACCAAAAGTGAGTATGCGCCAGTGGTGGAAGCGTAATTATGCAAGTTTTGCAGGGTATCCGGTTGAGACCCGGTGAGCGATAGAGGTGGAATAGCGCCAAGACCAAGCGCATATCGGGGGTAGCCAATCCCCCACCCTGCACAGGCTTTGGGGTGGTGGCGGAATAAAAGACGCAACGCCTGTGGACTAGAAGTAGGGTGCAAAGCCCGGCGTTTAAGTTATCGCATATGAGGCGATTGTAAAATCCAATGTATTCTTTGCGGTAAAGTTACTCCGAGATTGGCGAGTATAAACTATGATGCAAACCGATGCAGGTTTAATCCTGCCCACCCCATCCAATTGAACCAATAGGCGATACCCGATGAGTTGGTTACTCAGCCCGGACGAGGGTGGCGCCGCTTTAAATGATAAACGATGATAATTTAACGAACTGGGGGGCCGGCAGCCGGGCCGGGGGCTCCCCTATCCCTTAAGAACCCAAAGGAAGGTGTTCCTGGTGACCAGATATTGTTCTTTGTTTGATCCACGGCTGGCCAACTCTCATCAGGCCGGCCAGCGGGTTGACCCATTTCATTCCCGATGCGTTGCCTGTGGCGATTTTGGCCGGAAAAATTCGTTAGTTACAGGCGACACGCTCTGTGATGCCTGCTTCACCAAGGAACAGGAAACTATTTGCCCGGTCTGCTGCGGGACCGGGTTGGACGCAAACGATGTGGGGTGTCCCGCTTGCGGCGGAACGGGAACAAAAAATTAAAGGAGGCAAAGTTAAATGGAAAACCAAGGGAAAATAAAGGTGACAATTATCACTGAGGATGGCGAGGAATTTGTTAAGGGCGAATATGAGGGCGTTGTGTTTTTGGGTATAGACGAACGAAACGACAACGGCTTCAGAAATCAAGAGGCTCTCCACAATGTTAAAAGTCACGAACTCGCTCAGATGATAAATAACATCCTCGAAAGATACCCGCAAGTTAAGGCGTATTCGCTTGAGGATATGCTCACCAGGGGGGGTGAATCGCAGCATGACTAAGGTTGTGCTTCAGTCCCTCCGTGTCCGTAATTTCGCGGGCTTGCGCGAGTTTAAACTTGTTGCCAATGGGAAAGACGTAACCGTTTCGGCATGCAACGGGCGGGGTAAAACGACCCTTGTAGATAGCGCATTTTTCGTGCTGACCGGCAAGGATAGCCTGGGCAATTCTCCTGGACCGGCATTCCCCATCAAAACCAGGGATGAAAATCACGAGTTCCTGCACGGCCTGGAACACGAGGCCGAGGTTGTCTTGGATATTGACGGCAGGGAAATGAGTTTCAAGAAAGTCTATAAGGAGAAGTGGACCAGGAAACGAGGCACGAACGATAAGATATTTGACGGCCATGAGACGGATCATTATGTAGATGGTGTTCCCAAGACAGAAAAAGAATATCAGGCCCGCCTAGCCCGGATTGCCGATGAGCGGACCTGGCGGCTGTTGATTGATCCCTTGTTTTTCGCTCAGGATCGCAAGGGCGATAAATTCGACTGGAGGGCCAGGCGTGCTCTGCTGTTTGAAATGTGCGGCAGTATGACGGACGGGGAAATTATCGCCGCTACGCCGAAACTGGCCGCTCTGCCGGGGATTTTGAAAGGCCGCGATATTGAGGATCACAAAGCAGTGGTCAAGTCACAGTTAAAGAAAATCAAGGACGAGATCGAACAAATCCCCATACGGATCAGCGAGGCCCAGTTAGGCTTGCCGGACGTGACCGGCTTAAAAATCGACAAGGTGACAGCCGATATTTCAACTGCCAAGTATCGCCTCCAGGAGAAGCAGCAGGAACTAGCGCGGATTCAATCCGGCGGCCAGGCTGCGGAGCTTAAGCGGGCGCTGGCCGAAGCCCAGGCGGAATTAATTAAGGCGCAGAATGAGGCCGGGGCTGAGGTAAGGAGGGCTATCCAAGAAAAACAACGCCTTTTGGACGAGACAGCCGACAGGGGCAATGATCTAAATAGACAGATTAAGGAGAAAGAGGCGGATATAGCCGCCAATAACCGGGTGATTGAATCACGGACTAAAGGCCTGGAGTTGTTGTCCCAGACGTGGCAATCAGTTGACGGAAATCAGTTTGTCTTTGAACAAGAGGCCGTCTGCCCTATCTGCGGTCAGGCCATCCCGGAGGAGCAACTCCAGGAGGCCCGGCAGAAGGCTGAGGAAGCGTTCAACCTGAATAAGGCTCAGAAACTTGAAGAAATAAACAAAAAGGGCGAGGCCGCGGCTGACGAAATCGACGAACTGGTCGCCGCCAATACGAAGCTACAGGCAGAAATTGACGCCCTCAACGAGAAGTTACAGCAGACACGCCAGGAATACGCCGCGATTCAAGAAGGAATATCCAATCTAAAGAACTTACCGCAAGACCTTTTCCCAGGAACCAACCCCGAAATAGTCAAAGTGCAAAGCCGGATTTTCGATCTGGAAATAGCCATATCCGATCTGGAAGGTAACAACCAAGAGGCCATTACGACGGTCCATGGGGAAATCAACGCAATCCAGGCCGAGATTGACGCCCTGGAGGGAACCAAGAAGAATATTGAGGCCTTTGACCGGGGGCAAAAGCGGATTGCCGAACTGGGCGCCGATGAAAAGCGGCTGGCGAAGGAATACGAGAAATGCGAGAGCGAGTTGTTCTTGTTAGAAGAGTTTACGCGCGCTAAGTGTTCACTGATCACGGACGGCATCAACAGCAATTTTAAACTAGCGCGATTTAAACTGTTCGATGTCCTGGTTAACGGAGCGGTTGTGGAGTGCTGCGAGGTCATAATTCCCAGCGGGGCCGGCTGGAACAGCGGCGGCAGTCATGGGGAGAAAATGCGGGTGGGCGTGGATATCATTAACCGCCTGCAACAGCATTTTGGCATTATCGCGCCGATCTTCCTGGATGAAGCAGAGTCCCTGACGGAGCCGGTGGAGACGAAGGCGCAAGTGATACGGCTGAAAGCGGTTGAGGGCGTGGATAAATTACAAGTGGAGGTGGCGTAGTTGGACGTAAATGCTTTAGATGCACTATTTTTTCATGGCGTCGATAAATCTCCTATATTAACAGTCAAAAAAGGTGCCAAGATCAGATGCGTAAGCGTTGATGAATTCCAATCAAGGTGGGGCAATAACGACTCTGCAAAAGATTATTTAACCATAGGCGAGATTTACACCTTGGCAAAAGATCCCGAAATTCACGGTTGGCATGCCAAGTTTTATCTCGAAGAGGTCCCCGGGAAACGATTTAACTCGGTGCAGTTTGAAATTGTGGCTAGAGGTGGCCTAGTCATTAATCCAGTTATCACTAAAACAAGAACTACCACTTACAGAATATCCCACGTTTACCTTGACATGATGGTCTTTAACGAAAACTTCCGTCGCATTCGCGCTGATCATAAATATCAGGGTTTTGAGTGTTTTTCTTGTGGAAAGCATTTTCAGGACGATGAGAAAATAAGCGTGATTTTTACGGATAAAGGAAACAAAACCGTATGCCATGAATGTGGCGCGAAATTTAAAGAAGAATTGGGGGCTAGGTAAAAATGGATAAGCAATTTGATATTACTAAGTTCGATGTTGATAAAAGCATCGCTGCGCAGAAAGAGTATTGCGAACAGAAGGGAGCCCCGCATTTTGCACCGTATGACGGAAGGTGCCATTGTTGTAAAAACAATATATATAAGCCGCTCGGATATAAGCGCGGACAATCTGCTTCTTGGATAGGCAGAACTGGATACCGGAGCGTCGAGAATTGCCTGCTCGAAGAAGCCGACTATATAAGCGGCATTACAGTCGAAAAGGCCGGCAAAGAACTTGTAACAGGGTGCCCTCACTGCAATAGAAGCTATTGCGATTAGGGGGGCGACATGGGTGTAAATGCCTGAGCGAACACAACGATTAAGCGAAGCGAGGTTGAGAAAATGGCAGAGGGTTTAAAAATCGGCGATAAGGTTGTCATGGTCGATTGCTACGAGGCGAGGCTTGAGGCCAACAAGGATAAGATCTGGACTGTTGTCTCTGATCCGTGGGATTTATGTAGCAGTGAGGTAGTAAAACTCCAGGGCAAGGCCGGCGGCTTTGCAACCGAATTCTTAAAAAGAGTGGAGGGTTAAGTGAAAATGGCAGAACAAGCGAAACAGGCTGAAACCAAAGAAATAGCTAAAAAGGAACAATCCATGTCGGAACGGTTTATGAATAAGGTCATGCTGGAGTTTACCAGCGGCGTCGGGGAGATTGCCTTGACGAACTTCCAGAAGCGGTTGGCGCAGAACTATTTTATCTCTCTTGATGCGTCCTTGAAAGTCGCCGAAGAGAAGCGGAAGAAGAAGGATGAAAAATACCGCGACGCGCTGCCTGTCGTGTGGGCAAACGTGAATATGGAGGCCCTTGCCCGCAACGTCGTGGCGTATGCCCGCATCGGCCTTGACCCGGCGCAGAAGAATCACATCAACATGGTCCCATATAAAAACAGCGCCACCAATAAATATGACATCGGTTTTGTCGAGGGTTACCGGGGCCTTGAGTTAAAGGCGGTTAAATACGGCCTAGATGAGGCTAAGCCTGACCACGTTATTGTCGAACTGGTATACTCCAAAGACAAATTCAAACCTATCAAAAAAGACCATCGGCATGAGTACGAAACTTTTGAATTTGATGTTGAGAATCCCTTTGATCGGGGAGAGATTGTCGGCGGCTTTTATTATCACCTTTTTAAAGGTTCCCCTGAGAAAAATAAATTGGTCACGTTCACTAAGAAGGACATTGAGAAACGCAAGCCACCTTATGCATCTACGGAGTTTTGGGGCGGAGAAAAAGACGTCTGGAAATGGGATGAGAAGAAGCAGAAGAATGTCAAGACCGGCGAGAAAGAGAAGGTTGAGGGCTGGTACGAAAAAATGTGCTGGAAAACCATTTACCGCGCCGCCTACAGCGATATCACCATCGACAGCCAGAAGATTGATGACGATTACCTGCGCCTGAAACAAATGGAGGAGTCACTTGCCGATGCTAAGGTAGCCGCTGAGATCGCGGAATATGCCAACAGCGAAGTCATTGACATTGAGCCTGAATATGTGGACGATGAGCCAGGGCCGCAAGAAGGCCCTGCCCCCGAAACCCCTGCCACAGAAGATCCTCCAGCGGGGCAAGTGGACACTACTACGGGCGAATTGTTCCCCGACCCGCCGCAACCGCAACCGGAGCAGAAGCGCGGACCGAACTGGGCAAGAAAGTAATGGGCAAACAAGAGCGTTGGAAACGCCGCGCCAAGAACAATTTGTAAGGAGGCGGGCTATATGAATATTAGCGCAATTGGGTCCGGTAGTTCCGGCAACTGTTATGTGATTGATGATAGCCATACAAAATTAATGGTCGAATGCGGTCTGCCTATAAAAAAGATACAGGAAGGATGTGGTTTTCGTCTCCATGAGATTCAGGCTTGCCTGATCTCTCATGGTCATTAACGGGGACCACTGTAAGGCCGTCAAGGAGGTTATGAAGGCGGGGATGGATATTTACCTATCCTCACCTACAGCCTCATTCTTGGGCCTGTCCGGGCATCGTATGCGGCATATTGAAGCGGGGGAGCAGGTGCAGATTGGTTCATGGGTAGCAAAGGCGTTCAAGGCCGAGCATGATATAGACGGCTCTATCGGATTTTTACTCCATAGTACGGCAACCGGCGAGCGCCTTGTTTACCTTACTGACTCTTTCTATAGCCGCTATGTATTCCAGGGACTCACCCACATAATGCTTGAGATAAACTATGACATCCAGACGCTGAACGAGAATGTGGCGGCCGGGATGGTGCCGGTGGAATTAAGAAACCGTCTTTTGCGAAGCCATTTCTCCCTGGAGAACGCGGTCAAATTTCTTCGGGCTTGCGATCTCAAAAGAGTCAAGGGCATCTGGGTGATTCATTCATCAGAAGGGAATGCCAATTGGGAGCGGATCAAGTGGACGATTCAAGCGGCGACCGGGAAGCCGGTCATTATGGCGGAATGAAAGGAGAATGGGCGTGTCTGGTGATTCATCTTCTGGCGGCATCGGATTTTTTGGGATGTTAACCATAGTTTTTATCGTCCTGAAACTGACCGGATATATTACATGGTCCTGGTTCTGGGTGCTAAGTCCGCTCTTTGTTTTGCCTGTGGTACTAATCGTAACTTTCGTTGTGGCAGCGGTGATGGAAAAATTTCTTGATTAACCTTGAACATAACAATGGGATGAAGGGAGCGCATCCAATGACAATCGAGCGGGAAAAGAGCAAGTATCTCCTATATTGCGACTTTTGCTGTTCATCGAGTGAATTCTTTGAAACCTTCGACGATGCCGTTGATTACAAAAAGGACAACGGTTGGAAAAGCCGCAAAGAGGGCGAAATTAGCCAGAAGCAGGGTATCCAGCATAAGAATACCCAAGTAAGCATCAATGACTGGGGCCATCTGAAGGAAACGGGGAGGCTGGCGGGGTAATGGAAAGAGATGCGAAGCATGATCTGGGACTGTGCGAACTGACCACCGAAGGCCCCTGGTACATTGACAAAATAGACAGCCACGACAATAGCGGCCCTTCAGCGACATTTTATCTTGTCAAAAGTGAGCATGCCGCGAACAAGGATAAGATTGTTGCCGATATGATCCTGCATGGGAAGGATGCTGAGTTTATCGCCATGTCCCGTGAAGCTCTGCCGTACTGGATTAAACGGGCTCAGGAGTTTGAACAGGACCGCACAATTGATGATCTTCTTGAAAAAGACAAAACCCTTCTCCGCAATAAGATTTCAGTCGCTGAGGACCAAATAAATTACTGGCAAAAAAGATACCATGACGAACGCGACAAATGTGCTGAACTCAACATAGAAAACGAACATTCACGATTTATCATCGGAGAAATGAATTTAAAACTAAATGAGTACGAACAGCACCCTGTATTTGAGTTAATCAGCAAACGCGAAGCCGCAGAAGCAGAGGTACAGCGATATCGGGAGGCAATAAACAAGGCATATCCAACCATTGCTGGCCATTATAAGCGGCTAGTAGATTCCGGTGAGACTATGGCCGCCGGCGAATGGGGAGAAGTGGCACGCGCCTTATACGAGGTCTTGGGAGGTGACGGCTGATGCAACGTATTTTAGATGCTACAGCAGGGAGTAGAATGATATGGTTTAACCCAGAAAACAAAGACGTTTTATACATGGATAATAGGCAATTGACAGATATTTTGTGCGACGGCAGAACATTGAATGTAAACCCTGATGTGGTTGCCGATTTTCGGAACATGCCCTTTGAGGATAATTCATTTTACTTAGTGATATTCGACCCCCCCCATTTGATATCCGCTGGCAAAAACTCCTGGCTGAGCAAGAAATACGGGCTACTTTCTTCAAACTGGAAACAAGATATTTCACAAGGTTTCAGGGAATGTATGAGAGTTTTAAAGCCTAATGGGACACTTATTTTTAAGTGGAACGAGGAACAAGTAAAACTAAAGGAACTTCTTAAGGTACTTAATAAGGAACCGTTATTCGGGAATCGCAGAAGCAAGACGCATTGGCTTGTTTTTATAAAGGACTAGGGGGAGGGGGCTAATAAATTGTGGAGCTTTACCGGGATCATTTCCAAAATTAAGCGGCGGGATGTGTAGAGAACTTGGAGAGAAGAAATTGCTTCGGTAAACTGGATAACCCTGGGGGCGCACCTAGCGCCTCCGGGGAACTTAATAAATTCCAAGGGGAGCAGTACAAAGGGGTGGTGTAGTACGGCTAATAAGATATGGTTTAGATGTTATACGGAAATCACTAGAGATCTGAAACTCAGAAGAATTCCGATTTCGTTCCGTTGGATATGGATAGCAATTCTTTGTATAGCTAAGGAAAGTCCAGTCCAAGGAAAACTGTTTTTATCCGAACAAGTACCGGCTACTTTAAATGATATTGCCGACGAAGCTAATGCTCCGATTAAAGATGTTAACGCTGCGATAGAAAAATTTAAAACAGAATTACTCATGCTTCACGAAGAAGAAGGGGTACTTGTTGTTACAAATTGGGATAAGCGCAATTACGACAGTGATACAAGTAAAGAGCGCACAAAGCAATATAGATCAAGAAAAAAACAAGATGATGTGACGTCACAGAAACGTCACAGAAACGGTGATGTGACGCCCCCAGAGACAGAGACAGAGACAGAGACAGAGACAGATATAAATATAGATAGTGCGCTTGACGGAATTGTACGGGCATATGGGGAGCAGTACAAAGGGGTGGTGTAGTACGGCTAATAAGATATGGTTTAGATGTTATACGGAAATCACTAGAGATCTGAAACTCAGAAGAATTCCGATTTCGTTCCGTTGGATATGGATAGCAATTCTTTGTATAGCTAAGGAAAGTCCAGTCCAAGGAAAACTGTTTTTATCCGAACAAGTACCGGCTACTTTAAATGATATTGCCGACGAAGCTAATGCTCCGATTAAAGATGTTAACGCTGCGATAGAAAAATTTAAAACAGAATTACTCATGCTTCACGAAGAAGAAGGGGTACTTGTTGTTACAAATTGGGATAAGCGCAATTACGACAGTGATACAAGTAAAGAGCGCACAAAGCAATATAGATCAAGAAAAAAACAAGATGATGTGACGTCACAGAAACGTCACAGAAACGGTGATGTGACGCCCCCAGAGACAGAGACAGAGACAGAGACAGAGACAGATATAAATGATGTGACGTCACAGAAACGTCACAGAAACGGTGATGTGACGCCCCCAGAGACAGAGACAGAGACAGAGACAGAGACAGATATAAATATAGATAGTGCGCTTGACGGAATTGTACGGGCATATAATAAAAAATTTCCAAATCAATGTAAGCATTTTGGGATTGGTGGAACCGTCAAGGCAAGAGAAAAATTCAAGGAGGCTATTGTCTCTGGCTTTAAGACAGAATTAGAAATCCTAGATAACATTGAAAAATTTATGGGAAACAAAGAACCGTCTCCTTGGGATATTATTAATTTTCAACCTCCTTCACGTGCCCCAAATGATGCGGGCCGATACGTTGATGAATTTCTCAAAGAACAGGATGATGGCTGATGGCGCAACCACCATATAGCGAACAGGCAGAACAGGCTACGCTAGGAGCTATGCTTCTGGATGAAGAGGCCAGGGACACAGCCATAGAAATTTTAAAGCCTGAAGACTTTTACATGTTCAGGCACCAAACAATCTTTAAGGCAATTGTGGCCCTTCATATTCAAGGTAAGCCTGTAGATATAGTTATTCTACACGAAGAACTTAGGAAGTCCGATACGCTTAAAAAAGTCGGCGGCATCGAGTACATCACTTTTTTGCCGGACATGGTTCCTTCGTCTTCTGCGGTGTCTGAATATGCCCAGGAGGTCAAAAGCAAAGCAGTTAGGCGCAACGCGATTGGAGTCTTACAAAAGCAGTTGGTCAATGCCCAGGCCGATGATAAGCCCATCGAAGATGTACTAGCCGAGACAGAGCGAGATATAGCGGCCGTAGTAGATGGCACGGTCAAAACAGACTTTCTCCAGATTGACGATCTGGTTGATCAGCGGGTCGATGATATATTTAGCCGCGGCGAATCGAACGGAGTTACGGGACTGCCAATGGGGATAAACAGAGTAGATATTGCTACCAGTGGGATGCAGCCTGGGCAGTCTATTATTCTAGCCGCTAGACCGAGCATGGGTAAATCCAGTCTAGCCCGACAGATAGCCAAAGATACGGCCAAGACGGGACTACCCGTGGCGCTGTTTAGCCTGGAGGATGCCAAGGAAAGATGTATTGATCAAATCTTAATTAGCGAGGCAATGATAGACAGTTTCCGGGTACGGACCGGCCGGCTGAGCCAGAACGAACGGCAGCGCATATCGGATGCCAGAGCAAGACTGATGGGGATTCCGCTGTATATTGACGATACGCCGGGCCTGACTATCCAGGAATTGCGAAGTAGGTGTCGGAGGATGAATCGGAAGGTTGGTTTGGCACTGGTGGTGGTTGATTACTTACAACTGATGTCTGGTAGCAAGTCGGGTGGCCAGAGGGAGCAGGAAGTAGCAGAGATATCCCGAGGACTGAAGCTATTGGCTAAAGAGTTGTATATCCCAGTACTGGCGTTATCCCAGCTTAATCGGTCAGTAGAGGCGACATCGGACAAAAAACCGACCCTGAGCCACTTGCGCGAATCAGGAGCCTTAGAGCAAGATGCCGACATTGTTATGTTTATCTACCGGGAAGAATATTACTTCCCGAACACCGACAAAAAGGGAATCGCCGAAATAATCATAGCTAAGCAGAAGATGGGACCGGTTGGAAATTTTGAGTGCAGTTTTCGCAAGGAGCAAATGCGGTTCGCCGACTTAACTAGTGACCAATTGGGGAGAGAGGTCCCCCCTGAAAACTTGCCAAAGGAGTGGTAATAATGCAACATATCAGCGATATTTTAAAGCCGATGAAAGAGGAATTGATAATAAAGCGGGAGATCGCCCGGTGTAAGCGATTACTTGAAGCCTTAAAGGAACTGGAACGGAGGGAGGCCAATGCCAAAAATCAGTGATGAGCAATGGCTGCCATTATATCACAAGGGGATGTCTGATAAGGCTATTGGGACGGCATTGAGCGTACATGAAACAACAATCTGGCACCGCCGCAAAAAATTAGGGTTAGCGGCGAATGGCCCTGGGTTTGGCGTGTTTGCTAATCCGCCCAAGCCTGTAAAATCAAAGCTTACTTCAGACCAATGGCACTCCGAAAAACGGAAAATGTGGGAAGTGATTGGAGGGTACGGGATATGAAAAATCTTTATGAATATAGGGAACGCGGAATCGAAGTCTGCCAAACAGAAGGGTCACAACATTATAAAGACGGTGGGTTAGAACCGTTTGACCTAATTATCGCTAAAGGTATGACAGAGGATTTTTGTATTGGCAATATTGTTAAGTATGCGGTGCGATTTAAGTGGACGCAAAATATTGAGGACTTGAAGAAAGCCGCTGATTATGCCCATATCCTTGCTGGGGTGAAAATTGTTGAGGCGGAAACCAAGGAGGAAGACCAATGAAGCAAATAATCCAAAACATTAAAGACACGCCACTGGTTGTGCATCTTATGCTTGCCTGGATGTTTTTTGTAATGCTGGGTATGACGTGGATGGCCTTAGATTTGATGGAGTTGGACACCCGCCTAACCGCAGTAGAGGCCAGCGCCGGCGTAGAACGGATCAATCAGGTTAATGCCAGGATGAACACGATTGAACTACAACTGACGGACATAATCAACAGCGAGGTCGCTATCCGGGAGATTTTGGATGATATGTGGAGCAAGGATTGATACAATGAAAGACCTTTGTATAACTGATGTAAGTCCTGAACTACGGGCAAAGGTACTTAAAATGCAACAGGCCCAACCATTGGAACGAAAGATTGAAATGTCCCTGCAACGTATCCGGGAGTGGTACGAGCACTGGGATGGTCAAGTGTACGTCAGTTTCAGCGGCGGCAAAGATTCTACGGTACTGCTTCACCTAGTGCGGTCAATATACCCGGATGTTCCGGCGGTATTTGTGGATACTGGGCTGGAATATCCAGAGATTCGGCAGTTTGTGAAAACGGTTGAAAATGTGGAGTGGTTGAGGCCGAAGATGCCGTTTCATAAGGTGATTGAGAAGTATGGGTATCCAGTGATCAGTAAAGAACAATCCAAGTATTTGCATGAGTTGAGACGAACTAAAAGCGAAGCGTTACGGCAGAAAAGGCTTAAAGGCAAGGTGCTTGATAATGGATTTATACAAGGAGCAATAAGCAACAGATGGCAGTACCTTGCTCATGCGCGGTTCAAAATATCTCATAAATGTTGTGAGGTGATGAAAAAAAGACCAGTTAAGAAGTACGAGAAGGGAAGTGGCAAACACCCATACCTTGGACTGATGGCAGACGAAGGGTGGCAAAGGCGGAAAGGGTTACTAGAACATGGCTGCAATGCCTATGAGGTAAAACGGCCTCAATCAAGACCGATGATGTTTTGGACTGAACAAGATGTTTGGGATTATGTCAGACGGTTTGATGTTAAGTACTCATCAATCTATGATATGGGCGCAACTCGTACAGGCTGTATGTTTTGCATGTTCGGCGTTCATCTCGAAGGAGATCCGAATCGATTTCAACGAATGGAACTCACCCATCCCAAACAATGGTCCTACTGTATGAACCAATTAGGACTTAAAGAAGTATTGGAATATATCGGCGTACCATGGAAGAATCCAGCACAAGAAACAATGTTCACAGAGGGGGAGCGATCCAATGGAGTTCATACTGGGCATTATAATTATTCCCGGCCACCCGATTCCAGCGGTCAGAATGACGCAGAATGAAGCTAAGTTAATGCGGTACGGCAGGCACCCAACGAATAAAAACCTGCAACAAAAATATGACCGGATAAAGCGGTATTTGGACTACAAAGATCATGTGGCCTGGACGGCCAAAAGCCAGCGGGTACCATACAGCGAAAAGAAAATGAGAATCGAAATAGATGTGTATACTGCTGGGCCGGATGGAGACTGGGACAATTACGGTAAATCGATCTGTGATGCGCTCCAAGGGGTGGTATGTAGGAATGATAAACAATTCAAGGGCGGCAGGGTGGATATATATTCCTGCCCCAAGGAGCAGGAGCGGGTTGAAGTGGAGATAAGCGAGGTTTAGAAAGGGGATAGGGGAATGGATGAAAAAATCCGTGTTGTAATGACCAAAACAGTCAGACCAGAGTTTTTGTTCTTGGCGAAGCCGGGTACCGCTGCGAATGCCGGCCGGGTTTACGATGCTACTACCAACGGAAATGGGGCTATATCCGTGGTATCAAATAACGGTGAATTGCTCGGGGTTAAGCCTGATGAGTTTGAATTTGTGGAGTGCCCGGACTGGTTGTTATTTATACACAAGAAAAGAAGGATGGAGATTGCAGATGATCAGCCTTGATTTAGCCAAGAAACTCAAAGAAGCTGGGATGAAGTGGGAGGAACCGAAAGAGGGGGATTGGTTTACTTTTCGAGTCTGGAATCCGTGTGTTGTCCATCTTGATTGGATGCCATTTGGCTTAGATGATGAAGTAGTAACAACCTTTCCAAGCGTAGTAAGGCAGCATTGCGATGAATGTATCTGGCTACCCCGCCTTGATCAACTGCTGGCCGATATTGAACTAGAAGGCCGTGGATATAGGATGGAGCACCTACCGGCCGGCAGATTTTACAAATGCATTATTGTGAGAGGAGGAGACGAACTAGATTTTAAGAGAAAATCATTTCGGGCGAGAACGCCTGAAGATGCCGCAGGTCAAGCTTTACTCTGGATATTACAACAGAAAGGGGATCGGAAATGATGGACATTAAAGACATGCCAGCCGGCCCGGAAATTGATGATCTGGTGTGCAGAATCATGGAAGAAAAGCCGGTAAACATAAAAACATTTGCCCAGCTAGAACAAGAGGATGGCGGTAATTATGGATGCTGGAGTATAACATCACCTAGCGGGTGGTGGAAAATAAATATTGACTGGGGAGATATTAGGAAAGAAGGCAGACAGTACGAAATACCTGATTGGAAATCAGCGTATGAGTTTTCAGATGACATAGCGGCTGCATGGGAAGTAGTTGAGCAAATGAAAAACAAAGAACTATATATGCGGTTATTTCAAGATGGATCTTACGGATGCTTTTTTACTGAGCCACCACAAGTCACGGTATGGGCGGAAACAGCACCTTTGGCAATATGCCGGGCTGCACTCATGGCAATAAACAAACAAAAGGCCATGGAAAATTTCGTCGGGTGTTTGCCGGCTGGTGGGTTGGCGAGAAAACAGCTCCCGCATCCGATTTAAAGGGGGCGTTTAATCTTGAAGGAATGTCCAAAATGCGGACAGCCCCTGATTAAAGTTAAAGAGGCCGGCAAGACCAGGTTGATCTGTATTGCTGGCGACTGGGAACAAACAAAAATTGAGAGTATTCCCCGGCCTGGGGAAGTGGCTATATTGGGAGTTTGGGGGGAACGACAGAATGGAGAGGATATACGCCCCGGCCAGTCTTTATGACGTTTACGATAGTCTCCCGCCCACGGGTGGAAAAATCAGTATTTCATATGATTGCGAATATAATTTCTACACCAAAGACAAGGAGGGTAAGGGGAGACAGCGAGAACGTCTGGCCAGAATAGTTCAAAAAGACGAGAACCATTTTACTGTAGAACTGATTGCTCAGAATAGAATAGGATTCCGTGGCTCATATAGGTTATCTTTTCTCTATGTTGACATCTTAACTGGTAGGGTAAAAATGACGGGGGTGAATTAGGATGATTATTCTTCTATCTTTGGTTTTATTAATAGTCGCAGGATACATCATTGCTCAAAAACAGCTATGGGGTGGAGATGTTGGTTTCTTTACAGTAGTAATAGGAGGCGCAACTTTATTCATGGCCTTAGTCTTTTGGCCAGTGTCGTACTACTCAAACATGGCACATATACAGGAATACTCTGCTATTAAGCGGACAATTGAAGAAGCCAGAATAAGCGATTTAAGTGAGGTTGAACGGGCCGCTTTAACAACGACGATTATCAGCGTAAACGAGACGCTTGCCGGGGCAAGGTATTGGAATGATACGGTTTTCGATATATATATCCCGGACGAATTTGCTAATCTTGAACCGCTGAAATGAGGTGGGTTAATGAAGGCTTGGGAGAAAATCAAGGAAAGATGGCCTCAATTAGGTCTTAGCCTAGATGATATTGTCGAAGCATCTTGCCCGGACATATTAATCAAGACATTGCCCCGGCCTGAATGTTGCCAGGAATCACGGCATGCTACCATAAAGCCTGACTGCTATGACTGCTGGGAACGGGAGGTGCCAAATGAGTGACCGCATACAGGATCAAGAGTGGTTCAGAAAGACAGTGGCCGAGCTGCGGGAATACCGGGTGTTGATAAGGCGAATCGAGGTAATCGAAATCATGCTCAGAAGAAACGCCGGGCCTGATGCGAAGGTGATCGCCAATTACGGGATGACGACCGGCGCCGGCCAGAATCCGGATGAGATCAATCCCCTGGAAGTTGAACTGGAGATGAAGCAGACCAAACTTAAAGCCATCGATGCCAGCCTGGAAGCCCTTGAACCAAGGGAAAAGCAGATAATAGAACTTAAATTCAAGCAGGGGAAGCGGGACCAGGAGATTTACGAAGGGATGCAGATAGCCAAGGCGACATTTTATGCAGATTATAACCCTGCCATTGAGAAACTCGCCAAAGTGTTGGGTTATTTGGAGTGCTGAGGAGGGTTAGTAATGGAGCTACATATCTGTTTCCTAAAGACACTATGGAATTAAAGACCGACAAGGATTTACCTGGAGCATCTACAATTTATGTTTTCGATATACCAAAAAGCCGGCTGACGGTGGACATCATCTAAGCCGTGCAGAGGCTGAACAATTAATTGAAGTGGTGGAAAGCGAGGCGATTCGCCATACTTTTCCCATACAAAAATTGAACGAAAATTGAACGTTTATTGACCACACAGGGGACTTGACAAGAGCCAAAAAAAACCCCAAAATTAGTATAATAATATCTGTCAAATAAATTAAGCCGTCCATGGCGTCCTTTATTGTGGACGGAAAGAAACTCAAATCAATTAACCAGTGGTACAACAAAGAGAATGCAAGGCTTCAATCCATCAAAGACAAACAAGGCTTTAAGAGCATTACCAATCTGCAATACGCGAATCTCGTCAACCGCAACAACCGGGTAAACTACTACATGAATAAAACCGCAAGAATCATCGTCAACTACTGCCTTGAGTATCGCATCGGCAACATCGTTGTCGGTTACAATCCAGACTGGAAACGTAATATCAACATCGGCAAAAGCAACAATCAAAAGTTTACTCAGATACCGCATGGAAATCTCCGCTTGAAACTCCAATCCCTTTGTGAGCGTTACGGAATCAACTACATTGAGCAAGAGGAAAGCTACACTTCCAAATCCGATTTCTTCGCAAACGATGCCCTGCCTGTCTACAATGCCGACAATCCAAAAGAATATGCTTTCAGCGGGAAAAGAATTTCAAGAGGACAATACCGCACATCAAGCGGAGCAATCATCAACGCGGATGCCAATGGAGCGTTGAATATACTTCGGAAAAGTAACTTGATAGACCTCATGGTCTTACAGGCTAGGGGCTGCTTAGACCAGCCTGAAAGAATAAGGGTTGTTTGACCAAACTTCTTTCAAAATCCCCCGCCTCTATAGGCGGCGGGATGGTTTAAAATAAATATTATACTCTATAATACCCAAGAGAAAAAGAGGGGCCGCAACCGGCCCCTTTAATTGTGACCAACCAAGGCCAACAATAAAATACCCAATGCCATAAAGACAAACGCCTTGGGAAAGAAGATAAGCGATATAAGCAGGAGGGCGGCCAGGATCATACCGGGAAGCCCCCAATCGGTTCAATATTTTCTGCAATCTGGCGGCGCAGGGCTGGCCTGATCTGGGTGTAAATTCTGGTTGTGGCTAGGCTGGAATGGCCTAGTTGTTCCTGAATGTAGATGATATTTTTGCCTTCCTCAAGCCGTTCCGTGGCATAGCAAGCCCGTAGGGTATGAGGATGTACCCGCGCCTTTTCTTTGCCATCCTGAAGACATACTCCGGCTTTTTCGGCGCACATATAAACCAATTTGCGAACATAGGATTGATCTAACTTTGCCCCCCGGTGAGAGTTGAACAGGTATTCCCCCGGCAGGCGTTTATCCATCCACAGCCGGAGCCAAGCAACCGTTTCGGCATCAATAACCACGTATCGGTCCTTGGCGCCTTTGCCCTGCTGGACGTAAATATAGCCCTCCTGGGCATCCACGCCCGGTGGCGGCAGGATAATATCTTGCAGTGATAGGTTGCATAATTCTTCAACTCGTAAGGCTCCGCGGTATAAGATCTGCAAAATGACTCGGTTCCTTAATCCCGTGATGCACTTGACATTAGGTATATCCAGGATTTTCCGCATATCTTCGCGGCTGATTATTTTAGGCAATTTCTTAGGCTGCCGCTTTCTTTCAGCCAATTTTATGCGCCTCCTTATTGTGACCGGTATGTCCCCTTCGCCGATAAGCATAGGCGAGAGCCATTTTAAAATTGCTTTTTGCTGGCCGCTTTTCGGCCCCGTCCAATAGGTTGACCAATGCGCTCTGCGTACATGTGGTTTGGGGCTAGAACGATGTTTGCCTTCGACCTGTTCTTGGGTTTCGGCTTCCCGGGCGACTTCTTGCGCCTGTCTGAGCGCGGCCCCCATGCGGACCCCTACGTCCCATGTAGTCGCCTTCGACGGCGGGAATAAACGCAGCCCCTTCCGGGTATTAACAGGAGTTGGCCTAGTCGGCATCTTTTTGCCGTTGCCTATATCGCCGTTGACGCTGCAGATATACAGCAGGAGCGACACAAGAGGCATAAGTTCCGCTTGCAGGGCTGATACAGCGCTGGCATAAACCTCCTCGCATAGTTTGGTCGTTGCATGTTTTTGCGCTTCTTGCGCGGCCCGGTCCACGGACTCCAGGAGCGACCAGTCTCCCAAGTGGAGCGCCTGGGAGATAAGCATAGGCCGGTTGACATCCGGGGGCGTAACCATGTCCATGACAAACCGCAGTTCCTTGCGGTAGGTTCTGGCATCATACTCCAGATAGGCGTAAAATCCGGAAATGTCGGCGCCCATATACGATAGGCCCGGTGCCTCGATGTAGATGCACCATTCAGGCAGGTTAAATAGCACGTCATGCGGCAGGTCGCCGGTGATGGGCGTATCAATGACCGCTTTATAGACATCGGGGTCAAACCGATAAACTCCTTGGGTGACGCGCCAGGCGGCTAGGGCACCGATTACACCGACATCATTGACAACCCAGACGTATTCCGGATTATGTATATCCACCCCTTGTGCGTCTGCCTCTGCGGTCACAATGGCATAGGCCCCGGATAAAGGAAGGAAGCACCATTCCGGCCAGAAGGGGAGTTCCTTGCCCCGGTCGGCCCGCATGTTGTCTATCTGCTTCCAGGCATCAGGATAAACCTGGCTGTAATAGTCAAGATGGGATTTAGGGTTCATAAGACTCAAGCCTCCTAGCTTAGTTAAATGCCAATATCATAGGATTCTTGCTGTCATATTTATCGCTTCATTCCTGCGGATCATCCATATCTTCGCGACGGTCAAAGGCCAGCACCATGTTTGTAGGTTTACCGTCGGCGTCAAATAGATCCCAATAACTAATATCTAATACCCCATCATCCAGATATTCGGGATCGTCGTCGCCGTACCAATGATAGATTTTCCCGTCGATCTGAACGGTATATTTCTCCACGTCCAGATTTTTAAACAGAATTTTTGACGCGATATAGTTCCCCACTTTTAATCAACCTCCTTCTTTTAAACCGATTTTCCCAGGCCGAGCCTGATCAGATATTCGTTGACTGAGTATTTTGTCGCAGCTGCGCGCTCGACGATCTTTTGCCACTCCTTGTCCGTGGCCTTGATCTTCATCCGGGCGGTGCGCCGGACAAACTCCGCAAGCGGGATGGTCCCCTCCAGGTCTTCCGGGATATACCATCGACCGGATTGGGGTTCTTGGACAGCGCCAGGGTATTTCCCTGCGCGGCAGTTCTTTGCTACGGCCTGGACAGAGATATTCCGCTTTTTGGCAAATTCGGTAACAGAGAGATATCCCTCTGGTATGGCGATAGATGATTCATACCAGGAGTTTTGCAACTCCTTCCGGCAGATTGGCGAATCACAGATGCGGTTTTTGCCTCTTGTCTCTCTGCCGCAGATTGGACAGATAGCCATTGAACCACTCCTTGACAATTGTTGTTATTATGGTATTATTATTATAGCGTACCTAGCAAGGGATTGAAACATTTGTTTTCTCTAGTTTTCTAGGGATTATGGTTTCAAAAATAGCTTACCTATAAGGGGCAGAGGGACCGCATTATGCGGTCCTTTCTGTTTTACCGGAATTGTGCATAGTATTCTTCTGCCGGGGTGCCCAATTTTTTGGCATCGGCAACCTCAACGCGCCAAGGATACCACGCCCCGCCGCTGCGATAAGCTGGGTTGTATTTCGCCTGGAAAAAATTTCTTTTCCCTTTGACCAATATAATTTCTTCTACGTATATGATAGAATCATCGCCCGGTAGGTCGCTTGGGACTTCAATTGTAGCAGTTTGATTTTCCTTGTCGATGGACATAATAAATCCTGATGGCGTATAGTCGCCTGTTGGCGTCTTAAGACTTTCGCCAATCCAGTACTTTCTTATGTTTCCCATAATTTACCCCTCCCTTGTTAGTAATTGGAATTTGTATCCAATCTGTTCAATTTCTGCTCTGGAGAGGATTTTCCCCTCCGGAGGGCGCCCGTTGAGCTTAAACACTAGGGCCTTTTGCCCCAACTCCTGCTCAAATACGATCCGATTGAGTGGGACAGGGACGCCGAGAATCTCGGTCAGAATATCCGCTGTGGACTGGTGCCCGACGGCGGATAGGATCTCGTTTTCCTGAGCAAGCTTCTGCGCCTGCTCCAAGGAGATTTGCCGCAGGGAATAATCTCCCTCAGCAGTGATGATAGATGTATTGAGGATGGCTAATTTTTTCATTTCCCTCTCCTTTTTTTCACAATTTTTACAAATATAATTTGGGAACATCCCCGTCATTTCTTCGGCGGGGATCTGGCTCCGTCCGCAAACTGGACAATAGAAAGAAACTCCCCAAAGATAATAGTCATCATTCATTTTTATTTCTCCTTTCACTGAGCGAACAAGTCCCGCAGTTGTTCGCCGATAGACTCCTGGTCAAAGGCGAAGTTGTCAGCCTCATATTCAAGGCTGTATCCCGAAGCCGCCTGGTATAATGTACTCGACGGCTCCGGTTGTCACTCTCGCGCAGTAGGATTGCTTTGCCGGCGGCCTACTGCGCTTGCATTGCCCGGAGTTTTTCGATTCGGGCTTGCTGGGCTTTGGTGCGTTCGCCCAAATTGATCAGGCGCTTTTCAAGGGCTTTCAGCAGGTTTTCCAATGCCTCGTCAAAGTCAAACTGGAATATATCCTGATTTTTGGATACCTGGCGCTCGTAAACATCGTTTTGGTCTTGCCAGTAGCTGATGTCGGCGACCAAATAAAATACTTTGAAAGTGCCATCAGCCATAAGGAACAATTCCCGATCGGCATAATCTTTCCCGTATTGACCGCTTGAGAATTTCACGTTTTTTTCGGCCAGTTTAATTCCCCTCATGCCGTCGAGGTATTCGTAGTCGTCGGCATAGCGGGATTTCGCGACATGTTGGGAGTAGATTTTCTCAAACTTCAGGCCCTTCATGCAAACACTGATCGCTTCGTCAAGTCTGGCTTTGTCCATGTCGTTGGCTTTTGCCTCGATTCGCGACAGCTCGGCTTGGATTTCTTCGATTTTCCCTGTAATTTCCCTGAGTTTTTCTAACATGATCATTCTCCTTCCGGCGTTAGGCCGCCACCCATAATGTATCCTGAATAAAGACCCCCTTAAATTTATTTTTGAGGCTACTTAATAGCATTTGTTTTGCGGAATTTCTTTGACTATCTCCTTGATACTGTTAAGCATTTCAGGATCATAAATCCGGTACATGAAAGCCGCTGAATACTCGCATAAATTGCCGTGAAAATCTGTGAAATCTTGACCCGGTTCAAATAACTCCCCGTGGATTTCAATGGTGTAATTATTTTCTTTGACCCAATCAAGAAACTTAAAAGGGTCATTTTCTCGGGAATAGAAACAACAGAATTTCCCGTCTGTCTCAATCAACTGGGCCTTTGCTCTTTCGGCGTCGTCGATTGATTTTTGGTGGTTAAGTTTGGAATATGCATCACCTTTAAGAGGTAAGACGATATTACGGATAAAAAACCTTTTCCCATCCTTTACCATAATTACGGGAGTATATTCGCCTGTACTTGAAAGGCCGTAACTTCTGATTACAGGATCGCCATGTATAAATAACACTGACGACATAATAAAACCGCCTCCTTATAAAGTCTGCTAAGAGGTAAGACGATATTACGGATAAAAAACCTTTTCCCATCCTTGTATAAATAACACTGACGACATAATAAAACCGCCTCCTTATAAAGTCTGCGCCGCCTTGTGACGGCTCCCGGTTTTCCCGGGAGGGCATTACCGCCGGCGGTGCCGGCGTCACTCTGCATTCAAACTTCTCAATTCTCAGTACCCGCTTGACTTTCTCCTAGTCCGTTTCCCAAGGCAATTTTTTTGTGTCCAAATCGGGGAAGCACTCGGCGAAAAATTCTTCGTCTTCGTTTGGCTCACAACCGCTACGAAGATATAGTTTCGATTCAACTTCCTGCGTGATATATAGTTCATTCATCAGCATGTAGTCATAGTCATTTAGCATGCCGGCCTCAGCTTTTGCGACTAGGCCGGCGATAATAAGATTTTTTGCCGTGACATTCGCGGCATCAGTCAATTGATACATTTTCAAGACCTCCTTTGCGGGCATTGGCCCGCTCTCGTGACGGTTCCCGGTTTTCCCGGGAGGGCATTACCGCCGGCGGTGCCGGCGTCACTCTGCATTCAAACTTCTCAATTCTCAGTACCCGCTTGACTTTCTCCTAGTCCGTTTCCCAAGGCAATTTTTTTGTGTCCAAATCGGGGAAGCACTCGGCGAAAAATTCTTCGTCTTCGTTTGGCTCACAACCGCTACGAAGATATAGTTTCGATTCAACTTCCTGCGTGATATATAGTTCATTCATCAGCATGTAGTCATAGTCATTTAGCATGCCGGCCTCAGCTTTTGCGACTAGGCCGGCGATAATAAGATTTTTTGCCGTGACATTCGCGGCATCAGTCAATTGATACATTTTCAAGACCTCCTTTGCGGGCATTGGCCCGCTCTCGTGACGGTCACGACCCTTTTTTCTGACCGTTTCGCCCCGTCTCAGGGGCTCGTCAGGCCGGTATCCGGCGACGGTCTCCACTACTCCGGCAGGTGTGCTTTCTTTCTTTAAGTATAACACGGCACAGTACATGCCGTCAATAGTTTTTCGTGCATTTATTTTTACGGAGTCCACAATAGACGGACAAAAAGGGCCGAAAAAAGAAAAAATGTCCTCAATACAAGGACATTGAAAAAATATTTTAAAAAATTTTTTGAAAAGATCAAAAAAGTTCCCCGGCGCTTACTCTGGTCGGGGTTTGAATCCAATTTGTTTTGCAAGCTCTTCATGGAGCTTCCAAAAAAGTTCCGCCTTCGTCTTTGCGCCGGCTGCCTCGACTAGCTCCTGGTGCCAAGTGTAGCTGTCAATATCGGCTTCCAGGACTATCCTAACCTTTGGTTTTTTCTCCTTCATTTTTGCACCTCCTGGCAAGGAGTATATCACATACAGCACAGCACATGCAAGAGGTGGTGTATTATGATGCTCAAAATTACGCCCGATTTCTCTGGCCTGATTGCAGCGCAGAAAGACCAGGCAAAGCCGGCCTGGCTGAAGAATGTTGATCGCGCCAGGCCACATACTGATCAGTCACCTACACGACGGGAGGAGGAGCCCCAGGCAAAGCCCGGTTCTGATGGTGCCGGCCTGGTCCCTGCTCTCCCAATTGACTATCCGAGAGGAGGACCTCAGACCAGTCCCGACATTGAGAGGCAGATTGCCGTACTTGAGGCAGCCATAGAGCAGGGAGAGAGTGTGCCGGTCATAGTCAAGCGATATGGCATATCACGTACAGCAGTCCAAACGTATATTGCTGAGATGCGGGAGGAAGTGGAAATTAATTCCCAATTATTGGATCTAAGACTCTCTCAATTGTTCGGGGACAAATTGGAAGAGATTGCCATGGCGATTAATAAAAACAAACTGGACAAGGCCGGAGTCAAGGACTTGGCCATAGCAGCAGGCATATTCTCCGACAAGCGCAAGGAGCTACTCGGCCCCCGCTCTGGTGGTGGAAACCTGCGTTTACGCGCCATTTTCAAGGGCGAGGGAGCTATCGAAATACGACAAGACGACTAAATGCACGCTTTTGTATAGTTCCGTGCATCTATATGGGTGTTTTCGGAGTCGTGTCCACTCATCACGGACACAGGCGCGGGCTTTCCCGTTCGGTGCCGGCCTGGTCCCCTCTGGATGACCGGCGCGGACCCCGGGGGGGGGTGGTCGCTTGGGGGCGCGGAGACTTGCTCCGATCTATTTTTAAAACAAATGGCCCCTTCCAAGGAGGTTTGCTTATGCACACAGGCGGATTTGTCAGGAGTGACCAACTTCCTCGGGTTGATAATACCTGTCTCATCTACCCAAAAGAAAAACCATAGATCAAGATAGTATCTTTTTAAAAATAGCACTTCGCGCTTAGAGCCGCAAGGGTTAGATGGTGTTTTCGACCTGGGGTCATTTCCCCCCAGGTGCTGGGGTCATTTCCCCCCAGGTTTTGGAGGTGATTCCGTGAGGAAGGCACAAAAGAGAGAGGTAATAATCAGTTACGAACGGTCAGGAAATTCAACATTGATGATTATTACTGACGCAGAAACCAGCGAAATTATCTCCCAACGATGGCTTAATGAGTCAGATAAAAAATCAGGTCGGCCTCCAGATAAAGCTAACTTAAATTCAACCTACTTTGTGAAATTATATAAACCAAACTTAATCCAGATTGCAACTGAGAGGGCAAAGGAAAAAAGGCTGACGCTTGATGAGGCGGGCCTTTTTTTATTACTATTTTCGGTTGCCGGATGGCAAACGCCATATATCGTTAACCCAGATACTTATAAGTTGATGAGTTGCAGTGAGATTGCGGACTTTTTGGGCCGGGACCGAAAACATGTTTTTGACTTGCTCGAAAGATTAATTGCTAAAGGAATGATAAGCAAGGTTATTAACGGCAACGGACGGTCTAATCATTACATGATCAACCCGAATGTGGCGTTTTATGGGAAGACAATCGACGATCCTACCCATTTGGATGTTTTCAAGACCTGCCCATATGAGCCAACAAAGTATATCGATTACAAGAAAACCCCCGACAAGAAAAAGTAATTTATTTTGGCGGCTAGGCTGGCCCCCGAAAGCTCAGTAGCTCCACTGAGTTGCCGCCAATAAATTTTGGAGCAAAAAATCATAAGGAGCGTGATTTTATAATGAATCAAGAACTGGCAGAACGCATGAGCTACCATGACTATCTGCAAACAGACCATTGGAAGGAGTTTCGGCAAGCTGCCCTCGATCACTACGGGAGAAAATGTAGTTATTGTGGACGGAAAACGTCACTTAATGTCCACCATTTGACCTACGAACGTCTTGGTTGCGAAGAACTTTCCGATGTTACCATACTGTGTAAAGAGTGCCATATGAAAGAGCATGGCATGTATGGCCGAATTTGTAGACATCTGAATATTGTCCCAGGAAGTTTTGAAGTTGGCTTAGAGATAGAATATACATGGATTTGCCGCGACTGCTGGGCGGTTTTCCCTGGAAGAGAACCCACTGCTAAAGAACTAAAAGTAGAACCGAAGCGAATCGCGAAGTTGATTAAAAAACAAGAGAAATTTGAAGAGTGGGCACAGAAAGAAGAGGCGAAAAGGCAAGCGAGAAAGGAACGGCGAAAGCAAAAAGAAGCGGCCAAGCCTAAAAAGCGCAAGAAGAAAAATACAAAGAAAATGCGGAAAGCATATAAGCCAAGAAAGCAATAGCCATAATTCACCCCTGCGGAGGGGTGTTTTTATATAAAAATTTTTACGGAGGCGAAAAACATGCGGAATGATGAAAAATACCAAGGCGTTACTGTTATTTGTGATGATATCGTAGTTGTAAAAACCGTGGGCATGTCTTTGGATGACTTTCTTCAGTATCGAGAATTCCACGAATCGCCAGGGAAAGATTTCGAATCTATAGTCAACTATGCCAATTGGTGCGCTAATCGAGGCTTTAAAACATTCTTGTACCCAGATTATGGCTTGCCTTACTGGATGAAGTTTTTAGTAAAATTACTGTTTTGGGCAAATCAAAAAGTCTGCAATATCTCAAAACTTGTGATTGTGAGGTGTCCTGACCATGCATGAGGAATACCTGGGCGAAGGTTATCACGATAAGGTCAGGAAATTGCTCGGCGCCGACAATAAAATCTGCACCAATACCATGATTGATGCCGATATCAATATCGGGGCCATGAAGAAAATCATTACTCCATACCTGCAGGGCGGGCCGGTTGGCTTTGGCCTGGCCGGCCAAAGAGTAGAGATTAATACCGAAGATCGATTCGCCACTTTGCAGCAGGGGGCATTATTTATTTTAGCCGCGGTTTTGTGCTCCCCGATCATCTCCCGGGCGAAAGTTCAGCCCTTCCTCAATTTCAAATACCAGAAAAACTGGGGGAAAAAGCAAAAAGAGTTAATGCGAAAGGGGCATATGTGGCTTGATTCCCTGCAGGTGAAGGGGGCTGTTCAGTGATAGCTTTGAGCATAGGGCGACCGACGGGTTGTAAGCGAGGCAGGTGCGTTTGCCTCGCTTTTCCTATGCATTTTAAAGGTGCGAGAAAGGTGCGTGGATTATGAAAGTATGCTTTGCGTGTAGACAAGAATTTCCTGCAACGATTGAGTATTTTTATAAGTCGTCACTAAAACAGGATGGACTGAATATACGCTGTAAGAATTGTCAACGAGAAAAAATGGCTAAGTATCGAGAGAAAAATAAAGATAAAATCGAAAGGCATAGAAAAGAGTTTTACAAAAGGAACCCAGGTAAAATGCAAACATACAGAGAAACCCACAGACAAAAATTCGGAAGCAAAGAGGGCTATAAAGCATACCTCAAATCCCTATATTACAAGAGGGCTGATTTTCATAGACAGAGAAAACGCGAAGAATACGCCAAAGATAAAGAAAAAGTACTATTGAGAAACAGTCTATACAGCAAAAGTGAGCGCGGGAGAGATGTACGAAAGGTTCTTTCAGAAAAGAGAAGAAACATGGAGGCAGGACTTAAAAATTACTTTACTGCCGACGATTGGGCTACGTGTAAAAACAGTTTCATAAATAAACGCGGGCAAAATGTTTGCGCATATTGCGGGATCGCTAGCGAACTGCTTACTATGGATCACGTTATCCCTGTCATAAGCGGTGGTGGACTAATTAGGAGTAATATTGTTCCTGCATGTAAGTCTTGTAATTGCAGCAAAAGGGAAAACGATTTTTCAGAATGGTATCCCAAACAGGAGTTTTACAGCCAAGAAAGGGAGCAAAAGATAATTAATTATCTTAATAAAAATATGAATATTTGGGAGGCGGAATTATGAAAGAAGTGGCGAAAAATCTATTTTGCGGGAACGACATGGATTTTTATCGGAGTTTGCTTTGTCTGGACGATCCGCCAAGGTCAGAAATGGAATTGCTTATGTGTATGCCGGAAGGATGGGCGGTAGTTCACGCAGCGAAGGAACCTTATCACCGTATGGCTCTAGGGTATACAAGTAAAGGAGCGCCGAAGGACCATCCTGATTATCTCTGGTCCGAAAGAATGGGCAATAGACTTGCTTTGAACATGGTTGACGCTCCAAAACAGGAATTTTTCGATAAAAGCATGATTAAGAAAGCATTATCCTTTATCGAACAAAAGTTAGGTGAAGGATTTAATGTTTTAGTACATTGCAACATCGGGGAAAGCAGAGCGGCATCATTATGCCTGCTGTATTTAGTTAAACACGGCATTATCAGCGGAACCACCTTCGACGAAGCCGAATCCGAAATGATGCAAATTTACCCAGCCTATAACCCGGGCGAAGGCATCCGGGCTCACCTTATGCAGTGCTGGGGTGAGTATTAATGCAAATAAACGAGGCAATTATCCCGGCGATTGAGGCGGCGCTAGGTCTGAAGCTATTCCCATGGCAAAGAGAATGGTTGGTCAATGGGACGCAATTTCCTGATATTTGCCCCTGCTTGCTTGACCTGCCCGATAAACAGAATATTAGAAGGGATTGCGAATATCGGTTCGACGGAAAGAGATGCTATGCTAGAAATAGAAGAACAGGACGAACCCTTGTGCATTGCATTAATCTAGCTTTAGGAGATGGCGAAGATTATGTTGTCGCCAATGAGCGTCCCGGTTGTATCCGTGTCAAGGGAATTGAACCGATTGATACACTAAGGATGGAACTATATTGTGATTATGGCGACGGGTCACTCCGCTATGCCCAAGGATATTACAGGAGAATGTTTCTCGATGTATGGTGCCGATTAAAAGATGCGGGACTGCCTGTTCGAGAAGTAAGGATATAGCATGATTAAAAAATGGTTTCTTTGCCCCGTCTGCGGCAAAGGTAAACTCTGCCGCATAGAACCGGACAGCGCAGCTCGGAAAATATTCCTGTGGTGCAAACACTGCAGGCGTGAAGTCGAAGTGAATATCTGATTGAGCCTTTGAGCCTATCTGTTACCGTTTATACGGTGCGGGTAGGCTCTTTTTTGTTTATTCGGGGTGATTCTATGCAACGAACCTGCCAAAAATGCGAAAAAACCTTTGAAACAAAGAATTCAGCGGCCAAATACTGCCCTGAATGCCTACATCGGCAGGCAATTTGCGTAGTTTGCGGCAAGGAATTTACCACTAATCGCGTCGACCAGGGGCGTTGCCCGGACTGTTATCACAAAAATGTACCGGCGCCGAGCAAAGCAGGGAAAGTAAAATGCGCCGTTTGCGGCGCTATTTTTATGGCTAAAAACGCTGAAATAGCAAAATATTGCCCGAAATGCCAGAAACTTGACCACTCCAAGAAGAAAAAGGCCGGCGCCTTGACCACGATCAGCGATAATCAGAAGATGGTCAAGGTCCGCTGCGCTTATTGCCAAGAAGTCTTTGAATGCACCTGGAAAGAATACCGCCTGGGCCGGAAATATTGCGGCAATGCCTGCCGGGACAATTCCAGAAGGAAGAAGGATGAGGGAAAATACGGCCCGACGCCGGTAGATCAAAAAATTGAGCAGGTGGCCCAGCTTGATTATGAGCCATTCCCTGCTCAATTGATATTTCATAACAGCAATGCTCAGTTCCGTGTGCTTGCCTGTGCCAATAGGTGGGGCAAAGACCGTGCTTCAATTATGGATATGATACGTCGATTTGCCTCTATGTTGTCAGAAAACCGACCTTCCACGCTTGTTCCCCGTGTCATGGGCTGGATTGTAGCACCTACATATGATTTGGCAAATGACAACTGGCGTAACCTTAAAAAGTTTTTCCCTGAAGATTGGGTTGTAAAGAAGAACGAAGCCGAGAGGCGAATTGAAACCATTTATGATGGTCTAATCGAAGTCAAATCTGCCGACAATCCCGAGAGTCTTGTTGCTGTCGGCCTCGATTATCTTTTGATGACCGAGGTGGCGAGAGCAAAGGACTTGCAAACTATATGGGCTAACCTTTACGCCCGTCTGTCATCTGCCGGGCGTGGGCCAGAGGGCAAAGGTGGGCTTGGCGTATTCAATAGTTCCCCCATTGGTACGAACTACTTTCATACGATGTACCAATGGGGGCAAGACCCAACAATGCCGGAATGGGAGAGTTGGAAATTCGACTGCTATTCCAGCCCTTATATAAAACCTGAAGCCATTGAAATGGCCAGACGTACAATGCCTGACAAACTGTTCCGGCAAAACTGGCTGGCCGATTTTATTGCCAGCGGCGGCGAGGTTTTTTCCAATGTCGATGAGGTATCTATCGCCAACCCGCAAGAACCTGTCCGCGGAATGCGGTATTGGGCATCTTGGGACCCGGCGCAGCGGGGGGATAATTCTCCCTTTATGGTAAGAAATGATCGCGGAGAGCAGGTGTTTTCGATTAACCTGACCGGGCGCGGCTGGCCGGATCAGATGAATATTGTCGAGATGCACACCAAGAGATATAACAATGCTCATTTATACATCGACTGCACCGGCCTGGGCGACACAATCCCTTCGACGATGATCATGCGCGGGCTTGATGTGGAACCTATTTACTGGTCAGGTGGCGGTACGGTCAACATGAAAGAGCAGTTGGTGGCCAAGTATATTGTCTTGATGGAACAAAAAGCCCCTACTCTGCTTAATGATGAGGTTCAGAAGGGCGAACTTCGGGCGTACACCTATAAGATTACCAAGGCAGGTCACTTTAGTTATTCCGCTCCCAGCGGCATGACGGATGACTATGTTTCGGCCCTGATCATGCTGTACAAGGACTTTAACAACATATCAACTATCATTCCGGCGCCGCTGTACTTAGGCGGCATCAAGAAGAAAATAGCAGTATAGAAATTTAGTTTGCACGGCCAAGGGTTTCCGCAGCCCTCCCCGCCTATGCCTCCGGGCGGGGCCGTGCAATACCTATATTTCGGGAGGCAATATGAGGCAAGAAAAGGGATGCCGCCGTCGCATTGTAAGTTCCAACCAGATGAGGTTCTAGAAATATACAGAAGAATCAAAGCAGGAGAGTCCTACCTTTCAATTGCGAAAAGCCTTAATGTTTCAAAAGGAACCATTTTGAACATTAAGCACAGGAAGTATTACAGGAGAATATTGGAGGCGAAACAATGAAAATAGACATATTGAGTAGTTACTTCTATCACGCCATCTCTGAGATTCATGGTTATGACAGAATCATATTTGGAGGCGGTGAGAGGTATCTCATAGAACTGTGCAAATTTCTTCAATCTGAAGGCCATGTGGTTTCTGTGTACCAACCAATTAGTGCCCCGGCAGGGGTTGACCTTAAAAGCATCCCTTTGCAGATACAAAAGAAGTATCAAGGAATACCCATTACTTGCATGGTTGGGTATAAGAGCAACATCTACAATACTTGTCCTGAATTGAATAGGGATTTTAATGAAATTGCTGGTTATGCAGACCTAGCGATTTTTTTTACCACGTTTATGTCCTGGCCCTATGCGCCGCCTAGGTCTATATCAATCTGCCATGGAATTTATTGGGATTATTCACATGGTTCTTATGCAACAATGACCCCAAATGACAAACAGGAATTTATGCGAAGGCAAATTGATGGTTTTGGAACGACCAGTTTATGCATTGGGGTAGATTCTAACGTAAGGCGCGTTATTCAGGCAATCAGCCCCGGCGCGGAGAAGAACATCCGCATTATCCCGAATTTCGTTGACACCGAAGTATTCAAGCCCGCGCCGAAAACGTGGGAAGGCATTAAGGTGCTATATCCCCGCCGCCTGACCATGCTGCGCGGCTCCAATGAGTTTATCCGCGCCAGCCAGGCGCATCCTGAATACCAGTACCTTGCCGTGGGGCAAGCGACGCATGAGGATACGGAACGGCAGGCGCAAAACTGGGCCGCTAACCTGCCGCACCTTAAGTTTATTCACAAGGAAATGGATGGGATGGAAGAGGTATATCAGCAGAGTGACATCGCAGTGATTCCAACGAAAGCCTGCGAAGGCTTGTCTTTGTCCCTACTGGAAGCCATGGCCTGCGGGCTCCCCATTATAACCACGCCGGTCGGCGGCATTGGGGACGCGGTGATTGATGGATATAACGCTTTGGTGTTTGATCCCAACCATGACGATTTAGCCGAATATATCCACGAAATGGCCCAGAATGAGGAAATGCGTAAAATAATGGGTCAAAGAAACCGGGAGATAGCCCAATGCTTTGATATCAGGATTTGGCAGGCTCGCTGGAAACAGATTATTGACCAATTTTAAAAGGAGTGTGGGTTAAAATGACAACCTTTAATTGCCCGAGTTTTATCGAGGAATTCAAAAACTATGTTTTATCCCTGGAAGGAGCAAAAAGCATTCTGGAGGTCGGCGCCTTATCAGGTGAATTGATGGATGCTGTTGGCGCCGATGGCATTGACCTGGCGCCGCAGCGAGAAGATGTACGCCAAGGAGATATTCGTAAACTGTCTTCATTGCCTCAGTTCAAGGGGAAGTACGATCTTGTATTTAGTTCTGGCTTGATTGAACATTATTCAGAAGAAGATGCAATAAAAGTCCTCAAGGGCATGGCTAAGGCCAGCAACAAGTATGTTCTCACCTATGCACCGAATACCAACTGTACGGCCTATATAAACGCTAAGGCCAAGACCAAGGCGGAATGGAAAGATGAATTGGATTTCACCCCGGAAACCCTGGCGGAACTGCATGAGAAAGCTGGCCTGACAGTGATTGATAAAGGTATTTCCGCCGCTGAATGGGCAAAAAGATTCGGGCCAGAGAATAGCGAGGGATATTTGGTGTGCGTTTTAGCTTCAAAATAATTTGGTTTGTTAAAGATGCTTGGGAAGGGGTGATATGACTATGAGACAAGTTCAAGAGATGTTGAGTAAAGTTATTGATTGGGCAAACGCAAGGTTAAGAGTGAATGCTCAAATGGCAGGCAGTGATCCCAAAGTAGTAACCGTCACGATCTCAAGTGGTCAGACTGTATCTAATGCAATAAATTGCGAGGGCCGGCGAATAGTCCAAATTATCATGCCGGATGCCTGGACTGCTGCTACTTTAAGTTTTCAAACGGCCACAGCTTCTGACGGTACCTTTGGTGATCTGCAAGATGATTCCGGGGCAGCTATTGCATTGACCGTTGCGGCAAACCAGCATATTGCAATAGCGGTAAATGCCTTGGTCTTGTCTGATCTGATGTGCGTCAAACTGAAGTCCAGCGCAGCTCAGGAGGCCGAGAGGGTTATTACCCTGGTGCTGGCTTAGTTAGGGGGTATGACAACATGCAGAGACTTATGCGATTAGTAAGTACGCTACCTCCTAAACGTGGCTTAATAGCTGAGTACAGGTTTGAGCAGCAAATCGAAAATGATCAAACTCTCTGGAATAACAGACGAGTTTTTATGAATGCACAGAACGTGGTTGTGAATGGGAATTTTGCTGATGAGACCTGGATTAATGCCTGGTCCACTTTATTTGCTGTAGTAAATTCTATTGGTGATGGAATTATTAGTTTTACGGCAACTGCGGCTAACGGATCATTTTTACAGTTAGCAACGCATTCGGTTCCGGGAGCTGCTGTAGTAGGTCATAAATACTTTTTCGCAGCAGATGTTAAGGCAGCCAGCAACCTTGTAGCTCTAAGCTTTGGGGGTACAAATGTATTTCATTCAGGCGGCGGTAATTTCGAGAGGTTGCGCGGCATATTCACTGCAACGGCCACCGATAATGGCGTAGCTATCAAAGACACCAGAACCAGTGGTTGGAATATGATTCAAGCAAAAAATATTCACGGATATGACCTGACCGCTATGTTCGGAGTAGGCAATGAACCAAATATTGCTCAGTGCGAAGAAATATTCAGAGAGTGGCGCGACGGTATAGTTAGTTTACCTATACCGAATTTAAATGGACAGCTAGGCTCTTCTGCTGGGGTTGATACTAGTGACCCAACGTGGACCGGTCAAGGATTGCAATTTACAACTGATGATTACACGAAAGGGTCGATAATCTTTGATGCTACTAAAGATTTTTCTATATTTATAGCGTTAAACGTATTAGGTCCATCTGGTGCTGTTGAGAATTTCTGTAGTATATCACACAATTATTATAGTAATCAAAAACTATCTATGTATAAATCGGCCTCAGGAGCATTAGGGTGGTCCGTAACGAATGATGCTGGGGTGCTTGACACTAATGTAAATGGTACAACTAATCATGCATATATTCCAGTTGAACAAGTTACTCAAGGATATAGATTACTCGTTGCCAAATTTGCAAATGGAATCGGGTTCTTTAAAGACATCAGTTCAGGTGTAATATCTCAACTAATTATTCTTCCGGCAGCACCAATTACGCTAAATCAACTAACCTTTGGTTGCCGATTTTCCGGCGCATCTACTGCGCAGTATTTTTTCAATTCCTCAATACACTGGGCCATGGTTTACCAGTGTGCTACTTCTGATGCGGACAATAAGCGAATACTTAATTACATGAAACGGCAACTAGCTCAAAGAGGGGTGGTGTTGGCGGCATGATAGCTGTATTCCAAAGCGCGGCTCTCTTTGATACAATTAGGCCCAACCTGGTAAGTGGCACGATGATTGGCTCCCCAACGGTTTCCATTGATGGCCGGGTGGCTATTTGTCACCCGTTTGCAGACGAGGATTTAGCGCAGTTACAGGCTACGGCCGGCGTGACGCTGGTGGACGAGCTGCCGGCCGACTGGCAGTATCCAGAGAGTGATTTATAAAAGAAGGTGATGGAATTGGCCTTTTGGGAATCATTTAAGTCGGCCTTGGCCTTGACCAGAACAAAGGATGAGCCGGAGCAAAATCAAAAAGAAGATTTAGCCAGAGCCAGAGAAGTTCCTATTCCCCCGGGGAGGAAAACAATCTCTGGCTTAAATTATGGGACGCGAACACTTTCCCCGCTCCGCTCCCGGAATAGGCATGTGCTGGAATGTCTCCGTCGTATTCATGACAAGGCCGATGCCATTGAGTTTTTACGCGAGGAAAACTCAGATGTGTCAATGTCGGTCTGGAACTTCATAAGACTGGCGAACCAAGGCCATGAAATGCACTTTTATGACCCGCGAACCAACAAGCGCACGCCGGAGATAGAATCTGAGTGGACAAAGTTTGCTGCTAGGGTGAATGAAATATCAAACGCAGGGATGGATGGACTGGTGGACATACTCCATCAGTCCGCTTTTATGCGCGGAGCGCAGGGGATAGAGGTTGAGGTCAACGCCGCCAGAAATGACATTGTGGATGTCCACCCCGTTATTCCACAGACTATCGAATGGGAGTTCGAGGAGCGCAAAGGGCGTAAAATTTGGATACCGTATCAGCGACAGTTTACTGAGAAAGTATCTTTAGAACCAGGGAAGGCAAACTTCTTTTGGGTTCCGACCGACCCGCTGATTAACGACCCGCGAGGGACGTTGATTCTGACCCCGGCGATTCAGGCGATCGACTTCCAGATGCAGATTCTTCAAGACCTGCAAGCCGTTTTACATCATACCGGCTGGCCGAGAAACGACCTGTCTATCCTACTTGAAAACACCATGAACATAATGCCGCCGCAGGTTAAGGCAGCGGGGCAGGAGGAGCAGGAAGAATGGCTGGCCGCACAGCTTCAGAACGTCATCGACATGATGAATGAACTCGACCCCGACAGCGATTATATTCATTACGACAATATCCAAATCAATATGCAACAGGGGGCGAATACAAGCCGGGGCATGGATGTCCGCGCTGTGGCAGAATTGGTTGACATACAGGTTCTAAACGGCCTTAAACAACTTGGAACCTTCGCCAATAGGACGAACTCGAAAACGGAAACCTGGTCCACGGTAGAATTTCTCATCACCACACAGGGCATTAAGGCGTGTCAGCGCGGCAGCAAGAGGATATTTGAAGAAATGGCCCGGTTATGGCTGAGAGTGCGGGGGCTCCAATCTAACCCGAGTTTTCAACACAATCCCGTCAACTATCAGTCTGAGAAGGACAAAAAGACACTCCAACTTTTGGAAGAACAGATTTACGCCTTTGCTGTGCTGATGGGCTGGATCGACAACGATAGGGCAGCGCAGGATACATGGGGCGAACCAAGGGCAAAAGGAAATCCAACCGAACAGATACGCATAAGCCTGTCAGGAAGCGGCGAAGGAACAATAAAAACAGGAGGCTCTACTTGAGCCTCCCATAATCTTTTAACAGTTGTTCGATTGCCTTGTCTATAAGTTTTGACATCGGAATCATCGTTTCCCCAGACAATTTCTGCAACTCGATCAATAGCCGCTTATCCAGCGTGCTTGTAAACCTCTCCCTGTTTTTCAAATCGCTCACCGCAGACACCTCCCGCCAATAGTATAATGCTTAAATAACAGTAAGTCAATTTAATAAAACTTATTGCAGTTTAAGTAAGAAAAGAGTATAATTTATGGTAGGGGTGATGAAATTGGCGAGAAAAACAAGACCAGAAGAAGTTGATCGCTGGCGCAAGATGTACGAAGCAGGAAATTGCTTGCAAGCTATAGCCGACAAGGAAAGTCGAGACATATCGGTAATTTATAGTTGGCTGAAGAAAAGAGGTATTAAACTCCGACATACGAAGCAGGCCAGGGGAACGTGGAGAGACGTTCCGATAGAGAAGGCCGCTGAATTATATAAAACCGGCATATCTGTAGGCCGGGTTGCAAGAGAAATCGGATTCGCGCCAGGGCTTGTATTGTATGCGCTCAAAAAGCACGGAATCAAAACAAAGAAAAGAAATAATCTATTTACTGATGAAGAAGTGCTTAAATTATACGAAGAAGGCCATGCGATGGAAACAATTGCAGATATGCTTGGGGTCAAAAGGACAAAGGTAAGAACGGCGCTTTTAAAATCCGAGGCAGACATTCGCCACAGAGAACCCTACGACCTTAAAAGGTGCGAATTGTCGGTTGCTTATGAACCTTATGGGGAAAGAAAATGCAGGGCAAATTTCACAAAAAGCACCATGAAATACGCAAGTAACAGCAGGATTTATACAGACGAAAATTTCTTTGCGGAGTGGTCACATGAGTTGGCGTATTTCTTGGGATGGATGGCCTCGGATGGCAATATATCGCCAACCAAGCACGCTTTTAGGTTGACCTCTACCGACATAGAGCATTTAGAAAAATTGTTCTCATTATTTTCTTATGGGTGGACGGTTTCTTTGAGAAAGTGGAGTAAGCCAAGCGAGGCTAAATATAGCCCGGCGGGGACCATATCAATCTCCCGCAAGGATATCATGGAGAGGCTGATTGAATATGGAATAACACCGAATAAGTCTTTGACAATTAAAATGCCATCTATCCCTCCTGAATACTTGCGAGATTTTGTTAGGGGTGTGTTTGAGGGAGACGGGTGTATTACCTTCAAGAACAGCCTATCCCCAAATATAGTATTTGCGAGTGGCTCAAGAGAATTTCTTGAGGGATTGGGAGTAGAAATACAGGCCCAGACGGGATTGAAAATCTATGTTTCGGTTGATAAAAAGGGGGCGTGGAAACTATCCTACAATTCGCCTGCGGCCGCAGAGATTTTCTTTCGCTATATCTATGATGGCGTTCCTGAAACCATGATCCTCGAACGTAAGCACAATAAATTCCTTGATTACTTCGCGAGAAAAGGGGTTGATATTCTTGCAGGCTAAGACAAGCCTATATAAAGGTTTAAGACGCTCACCGGAGCGTCTTTTTTATTGGAGGGGGTGAAAACATTGGACGAAAAATCAGCGAAGAACTTAAAAAAGCAGTTGGCGGCAAGCGAAGCCAAGAAGAATCTAGCGACGATGATTAAGCCGTCAATGAATTTGAAAGGTGGTGATAACGTTGGCAAAAGCTACGGCGGAACAGCTTAAAATTATCAACAAATTCGCCAAGGAGCCCTTGACCGAGGAAAACGCCCTGGTGCATGGATTCAGGATGATCGGCACGCGACTGATTGAGGACCGCTACCTGAAAATAGACAAATCCCTGCTGGATGTTTACCTGCAGGATGTCAAAAACGGCGATGTGGTCCAGATAGCAGACCACTCCATGGGCGGCATAAAAAGCTTGTTCAAGATTACCCTCCCTTTCGGGAGGTTTTTTGATGGCGAATTAACGGAAGAAGGAGGGGAAACCCACCTGGACGGCTACATGTACATGAAGGCCAACCAGAAAACGTATGTGGAACCCCTGACTACTGATGACATCGACGAGCAGCTTGATGCGGGCACACTGCATGACAGTTCCGTGGGTATTGCCTGGGATATCTCAGAGTGCTCCATCTGCGGCAACGACATCAGGGATTATCAGAACTGCCCTCATTACCCCGGCCAGACTTATAAGGTAAAGGGGACAGATTACCTTTGTTACATCATCGCGAAGCCGGCTGCCCAAAACAGTAAGGCATATATGGCGGAAAACTCCCTGGTCGGGGTGGGCGCCTATCCAGATGCCGGGCACCTGGCCCGGGAGGGGCTGGCTGAAAAGCCCAAGTACCGAAAAGTGAACGATATGTTGGAACTGAAACTGATTCCTCAAGAGGAACCAGTTTTTTGTTTATTCTCTGCCAACCACACGGAAATTCTGACCAGATCAGACTACAAACCAGACGCAGCCAAATTACACTCTCTGTATCACAAGATGTACACGGAAGGATTACCGGACGGAATGAGCATGAGACAGCTTACCCAAAGGCATACCGAAGCAGTAGAAAAACTCATTATGCACCAGGATCACTATCTCGAAGATGCCTTAGATGGCAACCTGCCAGGCCACTTAAAGGCCAAATCACTACGGAAGGAGGACCACAAAATGGATGCTTTAATCGCTGAAATTTTCAGCAAAGCCAACATCGACCCTGCTCAAATCGACAAAGCGAATGAGCAGGGTTTTGTTATGAAAGACGGCGCACAATGGTTTATCGTCAATACCATCCTTGAACCCATTGCGGACAAAAAAGAAACTGACGAAAAACTGGCGAAAGCCGAGGCCAAAATTGCCGAACTCGAACCGCTGGCAAAAGACGGCGAAGCCTTCCGTAAGGAGGTTATCGAAGCCGCTATTGCCGACGGCGTGAGGGCGCAGGGCAACGATTTCTCGGCTGAAACATGGAAAAACACTTTTGCCACCATGACCATCCAGGCAATTCGCGACATCGGCAAGACGTTCAAGGCACAGGCCGAAGCCGAGATTCCCGCTGGGAGAAAGACAGTGCCCGGCAACCTGAACAAACAGCCATTTACCCGACTGCCCGATGAGGCATACGGGATTAAGTAAGCGAAAGGAGTGAATTAATCAATGAGCAGAAGTGGACATTCTCACCAGGGAAATGGTGTTCAATTTGACACGTTCGATGCCCATAGCGGCATTGTATCTGCTGTCGCATCCGGCGGCGCAGCTTCGGTTAAGGGAAAGGCGGTAACCATAACAGGAAACGATGAGTATGGTTATGGTTCTGCGGGCGACCCCCTCCGTGGCGTAATCCTTCATTATGAAGACGAGGATTGCATGACAGTACAATATCGAGGCTATGCCGAGCTTGATGGCGTATCCGGCGCTTTACCGACTGCTGGAAATTATCTCGTTGTAGATGGTGCCGGCGCGGTATCTGCCACTGCAACCGCCACAAATGCATATGCCGTCAGTGTCGGTAGTGACAGTGCGACCGGACCCGTTATTGTGCTGATTAGCTAAGAAAGGAGCGTGAACAAAATGACTGTTGAAGCAATTAAATCCAGAGCAGGCGAGATTAAACTTAATCTCGCCATGTACCGCGAATCTGCCAAACTAGGCTTAACAATGTCACAGTACCTTGAACAACTTGACCCGACCAAAGATTACGGGCCGAATGAAAAGACCAATGCCTTCCAGCGGCAGATGATGTGCCTGAATGACCGTCTGCTTGCCGCGGGGATGCAGCCTATCGTCCTGCACTCTGTTCCCAAGGACGGTCTCTGGGCCTCCAAAGTTGAGGCGTTTTACCAAACTGAGGAATCGGCGGCTATCTTTCCCGAATGGATCAACAGAACGGCCCGCCAAGCCCTAGTTGCGGACGATGTGCTGAATGAAATCGTCGGTATTAGAACGCCGATTGATTCCAATGCCTACCGAACGATTTACTTCACCCACACCGAGGACAAGGCCAGCAAGAAGCGTGTCGGCGAAGGCGCGGAAATCCCGGCGACCGAAATGGTGACTTCAGAGAACACCATCAAACTGAAAAAGTACGGCCGCCGGATTAAAGCCACTTATGAAGCTATCCGCCGGGAGAGATTGGACAAAATCTCCCTGATGATTGAGGCAATTATGAAGCAGGCTGGTATTGACCGGGCAGCCGACGCCTATACCGCGCTTGTAAGCGGTGACGGCAACAACAACGCCGCTACCAGTTACAGCCTGTCCGACTTGGGCGACACCACTGCCCTCACTTACACCGGCTGGGCCACGTTCCTGTTTAAGTTTTACCCCTATCAGATGACCGCTTTAATCGGCGGCGTGAATGAATTGGTTAAATTCCTGACCATTGACGCGCCTGAAGTTGACCCTATCCGCCTGATTGAGCAGCTCCGGTTTGGCCGGACGAACTCGCAGGGCGAGATGGCGCAAACCATTTTCAACAACTACCGCATCATCTACCTGCCAACAGCTACGGCGGATAAGTTGGTGGGCTTCGACAAGCGGTATTCGATTGAAATGGTCAGCGAAATCGGCTCGGACATCACTGAGACTCAAAAAATCATCTCCAGCCAGTGGGAAGAAATTGTCGTGTCCGAAGTCAACGGATTCGGCGTATTTCTGCCCGATGCGCGGAGAGTAATCGCGCTGGCATAAAGGGGGTATCCCCTATGGCTAACCGCATATTGACGGCAGAAGGATGGACTCAGCGCGTGAGGGACAAGATCGGGGTGGACATTGCGTACCTCCCCGATTCTGTTCTAGAACAACCAGAATGCATTACCGTGGCAGAGGCAAACATCATAGCGCAAATACCAGACTATACGGCGGCCACAGGCGACGCGAGAGTGTACCTGGAGGCCGCCGTAGTGTGCGAGTGCGCCGTTCTGCTCTGCCCCGGCATGCCCGCGAGACTGCCTAAAATGTCACAGGGGCCTCATGCCCGCTACGACGTGGATACGGATTGGACGGAGAAGAAGAAGGAACTGGCGGCAGAGAGGGACGGCAATGTGGGCAAAGTCCGCGAAGCCTTAGCCCCTGGCTCTGTCACTACGACCAACTTCTTCACCGTCACTCATCCGTCAAGGCGGTGGTGCAGATGATAGGCAATTTCATAAAGGCCAAAGGCCAAGCCTGCTCCATTCTGCGGACTCCCCCTGTGGACTCGAAAGTCAGTATGACGCTGGCGACGCGAGGGTATTCCGATAACCGGGAACTGTTCCGCGAAGGGCTGATTCTGGCTGATTCCGAATTACAGGGCGGCGAGGTATTCACCGTAGGCGCAGAGACATTTCTGACCCGCTCTGTCTCATTTGACCCGCAGTGCGGGCAGATTGCTTTCATGGCGACCAAGGCAAATGCCGTTCTATCTCATCAACGAGCGGTAGAAACAGTAGTCGGCTCAAATATCGTTCTGACATGGCAGGAAATCACGGCCAATGTCTACGCGACGGCCGAGGCTATTACTGCCGCCCTACTGAGAGAGGAACCGGGCCTGTTGCCGAATACCAAATGGATTTTCTATATTTCTTCAGCGGTGCCGATCTTAAAAATGGACCGGTTGCAATTTGCGGATGGGACCAAGTGTCAGGTCGAGGATATCGACCGCCTGCGACTGCTTGGACTGCTCCGAATTCAATGCTCAGACGATTTGCGGCTGGGAGAACTGGAAGAAGATGAGGAACCATGACCATCAAGTTTGACGCGGAGAAGGCTGTAAAAGCCTTTGAGAGTCATTTGGTTAAGACGGTCAGGGCAATCCAAATGGAACTGCTGCATGATGCCCAGGCCGGCATGACCACACCGGAGGGGCGTCAGGATTTATTTGCCGAGGGCATCCAGGCAGCAGCGGGGATCATCACGGCGCAGATCACCGGGGGACCTTGGGCGATTGTGGACGAATACGGGAAAGGCTCATTGATGGACCCAAACAATCCCGCCCTGGACGAATACCGCAATAGCCCGTTTTGGAACCCAGTGAGAAAAGATCTGGTCATCAGGGGGCGACCGGCCGGACCATATACCAATATCTTTGGTGAAAGAAGGGTATCCAGCGGTCGGGCCAAGGGCGTCAACCTGGAAAGGCTGGCTGTGGCCGGCAAAATCAAGGATGATGTGGACGATTTTCTTCCCAAATATCCTTCCCATGCCGTAAAAATCGCTTTTCGCTGGATGCGGCTGGAGAGTTTTCAGCGGCATTTGAATATGGCAATACGGTCCTTCCCATGGGCGAGATATCTTAAAGTGACCAATACAAAGAGGTGATGCCTTTGTTTGACCCGGAAAACGACCTGGAACGGATCTGGGATAAGGTGAGTAATGATGCGGCTGTTCTGGCGGCTATGGGGCTGACAGGGCAGCCAAAATTGGTCATCATTAAGCGCATTATTAAAAAGTCAAAGTACGATGATCTGGCTAATACTGAGCGCCGCTTGTGCATCTACTTTGTACCTTCCAGACCAGCATTAAACAACCTGGTAACACCGGAAATGATAGAGGTTGACTGCCATGTACCGGATGCGGAATCAATGATCGCCTATCGGGTAATTAAGGCGGTCAAAGACGCCCTGCACGAACAAATGGCCAATGGCAAACAAATTTTATTCGCGGGACAGCTCGGAGAACTGGCGACAGCTTCGGGCTATTTTTGTGCCGGGATACGGTTTAAATATTACGGCACGTATTAACTCAACTGAAAGGAGTTGAAAACAAATGCCTACTATGAACATGCCTGCAACTATTCCATTAAAAGCAGGCAAGATCATCTTTTTCAAGTTCAATACAAATGGTACGCTGACTAAAAATGCGGCCAACGCCTGCATGAATAATGGGACGGTGGCCAGTATCACGGTCAACAGAACGTTTAACACCAGTGAATTGCCGGACGGCAACAGCCAGTTCCCCATGGGGGTCTATGATACCGGGGTGGTGGAAGAATACACGGTCAATATGTCCAGCTTCCAGCCGGCTGTGCACGCCCTGCTTTCCGGCGAAGATATCGAAGAAAAAGAAACGGATACCATGACTATGGTTGAAGTTGAAAAAACGATTGACGCTGCGGCATATACTGTTACCCTCAATCCTGTTTATGACGGGACAGGGATTGTTTTGGCGGCTGGAAAAGACGGGTCTGATTTTGAGAAGGTATCGGCAGATCCGGCGGCTGGGGAATTTATGGTATCTGCCGGGCTCATGACTTTTAACTCTGCCGACGCCGGAAAAGAAATCCTTGTTACCTATGACTACGCCACTGCTGCGACTATGACCGGTGAATTGCCAGAGGCTATTAAACGGCCGGCGCTACATGCGATAATTTCAACCGAAACAACGGATGAAAAACAGATTAACGCCTACCGGTCGAATATCGTAATTGACTGCTGCAAGGCCACTGGATCTTTGAGCCGCCCGCCTTTACAGGATGAAGCGGCTGGCTGGTCGTATACTCTCCGGGTACTTAAACCGCGCGGTGGATTCCCGCCGGTTTACACCAAGCACGAATTGGCCCCGGTTTCCTAAAAAAAGTAGGAGGCGAAACAAAAATGAGTGATAAGAAAGCGGTGCCTCTTGGCGTAATGCTGGGGGCACCCGAACTTTTTACGGCCTCAAACGGAAAGGTATATGAGATTGCTCCGCTCTTGCTAAAGGAAGTGCCAGAGTTTCAGAACGACCGGATTAGTATCGGCGCCCAAATATTCAATATTACTGATGAAGAAGCGAAACAGAGTCTTGAAAAATGGGTTGCCCGTAAATTCCAAACAGCCAAGGGGCAGGCCGTCACTGTTCAGGACTTGATGAATGATGATTGGACTGTTGTTGACCTCAAAAACGCCATCAGAAAATTGGCTGACATCTCGGGCTGACCAGGGCTCAATCCAATAGTGAGGGAGAGGACGAGCCGCAGGATTGGGCCAAGTTTTTTACTATGCTTCTCTCCCATACTTCATTAACCAAGACCGACATTTTGAATAGCACCATACCATTTTTACTCGAAATACTCAAAAATCTGCCTGATGAAATTAAAATTAAACGCAACAACGGCTGGTGCCCTCTGCTGGGCATCGGGCCTTCTGGTACGCAGCCGCAGCAGGATAAATACAAAGAGGCGGAGACGGCGCCAACCATTGGTCAGATTGATGCTTTTGTCAGAGGAAAGTAGAAAACGGCAAAGCCCTCCTTTTTCGGGAGGGCTTGAAGATAAAATATTTAATGAATTACCAATTCTGAGTATGTATAGTCGTATTCTCCTTTTATTCTAATTTTGACAGAAAAATTAGTTCTTATTTTTGCACCGAATGAATTTTCCGCATCTACGTAAGCCTTTACCAGGAAGCGGCCATCGCTGAGTGGGGTTATATATGATTCGTCATACCATGGGAATTTTGCAGTGGATGGTGCTTTTAGTGCGCTTTTGACTGCATCTTGGGCAAATATCCACGCATTAGTTTTATCTTCTTTAGAAGCGGACGGAGTGACTGGTACGACAGGGGTTGAGGGCTGATATGTTGTTGAAGGCTGGGTGACCGTAATTAAGGTTGATATGGTCAAAGATAACCCTTCCTTTTTTCCTTGGTAATAGTAATAATCAGCCTTTAGCTTCCAATTATCGGCAGATTCTTCGTATGGAATTTTCCCACTTGTTATACTATCCATCCATTTGGTATTTTCTCCCCAATAAGGCGATATTGCGGACGCTAGTTTTTTCAGAGGCTTAATTTCATCAGTTGTTATTGTTGCCCCGCTTTTAATGGGCTTAATGTATACCATTTCCGCCCATTTAATTTCTCTGCTGTTTGTTTGTGGATTTATGGTTAATATGTATGTATTATTACTAAGATTAAGCGTGTAAATAGCTTGGTTTTGGTCTTTTTTGCCTTCCCAGTCGTTAAACTCGTTCAATAAGCTACTAACAGTTATGCGCTCTTTAGGTACAGTAGCAGGTTTCTGGTTAGCCTGAAGGTCATAACTTAAAGGCTCTTTGACAGGCTGGGATTGTCCCTTATCACCACATCCTGGCAACAGCAAAACGAAAAACACCATGAATATTAATCCTAATTTTCTCACGTTCATCCACCTCCTTTTTTCTTCCATATTAAATGTTTTTATGGAAGAAAACAACAAATTTAATATTAAAATAACGATTAAAAATTAATTCGTGCATCCTCTTGACAGATTAGTTGTGCTTAGATATGATTACCTATAATAGATGTCAAGGGGGTGAACTATGGGCGATGAGTATATGACCAAGAAAGAACTTGGTAAAATGCTAAAAATCAGTATACCAACTATTGATCGATGGCGGCAAGATGGAATGCCATCTGAAAAGTTTGGTCGGGGTGTACGATTTAAGGCAGAAGAAACTCTTGAATGGATTAAGAAAAACAAAGGAACAAAATGAAAGGAAGTCCGTGGGTCGGCAAAACTCATGCGGACTTCCTACACCAAAACCCCTTCCGAAGAAGGATAGCTTTGCTATGAATTATAGCAGACTAGACCTCCTTCTGCAAGGGTGAAAAAGAAGGAGGTATTTTTATGCCCAAAATCAAGAACATCATATTCGAAGAAATGCTCAATGACCCTGTTTTTTGCAAGGTTTATAATGCACATGTCGACGCCCATAACAAATTGATGGATAAACTGATTGCGGCTGGAATTGAAATTGATATTGGACATGATGCCATAGATACAGCTTTTGCGCTTGAGTCATATATATCGGGATATCATTTCAATTTCGTGCTGTCAGACCTAGGTTTTATCAATAAAAACAAGGAGGCGAGCATTAATGAGTAAGGAAATCATGGTGATCAACGGGACGGAACTTCAAGTCAAGGAGTACAATGGGCAGCGGGTAGTTACTTTGTGGGATATAGCAAGGCTGCATAATGCAGAAACCGATAGCGTAAGAAAAAACTTCAAAAACAATGCCCAATATCTTATTGAAGGGGAAGACTATTTTGTCCTCCCCAAGCAGGATGCTCTTGCTGCGAATTTAATTCGGAGCAACGAAATCAGCCGCTATGCCTTAAATGCCACAAGAGATATCCCCGTATTCACCGAATCGGGCTATCTCATGATGTCCAAGCCAATGACCGGGGCGTTGGCCTGGGCTGTCCAACGTCAATTAGTTAAAAACTATTTCGCCGCCAAAGAAATGCGGCAAATAACTCACAAACCTATTTTATCCCCTGAACTGGCAGTAGACCAAGCAAAGTTTATAACATCACTGGCAGAACAGGCTGGTATAAGTCTAGAATCCCGCATCGCCTGCGTGAAATATCTATATAAATGCGCCGGCATGGAAATACCGATTGAAGTGCCGACCGAACAGAAACTATACGACCTAGAGACAATCGCCAAAAGGTTGGGCATATTGAGCGAGAACGGAAAACCACATGCTAATGCCGTCTCCGCTATCATCAAACAGATGGATATTCCCGAATCAATCAAAATAGAGGTTTTAGAGACAAATGGGAAGTGGACTGGTTCGGTGACAAAATACAAGGAAGATATATTTGGGTATATAGAAAAATGGCTAATGGAAAACAATAAGCCACCTGTGGTGGAGTCAGCCAAACGTAAATTCCGGGTTATATATAACAACTAGATTTTTCTTTTTAGTTTTGCTACACAAAACCAGCCTATTAAAGCAAGTAAAATAATACCATACATACAATCACCTTTGGGAAAATCCTAAGACTACCCTATATTATATCATTTATGGGAAACAATCAAACACCGTCTTTTATAGGCGGTGTTTTTCTTTTTGCAAAAAGGCGGGTGATTTAA